>JAHDGV010000446.1:0-3036 GCA_020631655.1 Chloroflexota bacterium
GTGTCTATGGTTTGGGGCAGCAGATTAAATTCGTACTGAAATTTAGGATCTGTGCTTACCATTGACATTAGCGTAAGCGATGCGGCTTTTAGTTTTCAATCATTCAAAAGTCCCGATTTGCTGAGTTTGCTCCTGCATTGGGTCGTTCAGAATCGGGCCGCCTGCTGCTGGTTGGATCATCGCCTCAAGTTTTGGTGGAGCTTCAACTGCCAACTTCGCATGTGCTTGCACCCAGTAACAGAAGATTGGTCGAAATTGAAGTGAGCCACCTGCGACTTGGCTGATTAATCCCTTCTCTACAAAGTTCATGGCAGACCGTGCAAAGCTTAATGGCATTACCCCTAGCTCATCAGCCAGAATTTGACCGTCTGCTTGAGCATACCGTTGAGCAAAATGCATCTCAGTTTCAGACAGGCTTTGCCAGATTGTGTCAAACCAATCAGCAACGGGGGTCTCGTCCCACAAAAAATCGCCAAACTGAATTTTCTGCACAATCATCTCCCACGGGAAGATTTGGTTCCAGCGCAATAGCTCGAGGATGGCGGCCGGGTGACCCCCTAAATGAGAGGCGATGTGGTCGGCCGTTTCTTGAGTTAAATTCCCATTTGCATGGCTCAAAATGAGCTGAGTTGCTTGCGGCTGTTGTAGCCCAGCATGTTCCAACGCAGTTATATTCGGCCGATTAAGTTTTGTGCGTAAGCGACTCACCCCGATGACAGTTGCCTGATCAAACTTGGCAAAAATTTCAGCCATTAAATCAGATATTTGGGGCACACGATCAAGATGATCGAGCAAAAGGACAGAGGGTCTGTGTAGCTGATTAATGACCTTTTGGCAGGTTTCTCGTTCAATTCGTTTGAGGTCCAAATACATGACCGGCCGTTCTTTTGCCACTTGCTGCGCGATCTCCGTGGCAAGTACAGTTTTTCCTGCTCCGGGTAGCCCATGAATTAAAAGTGTTTGCCCAAACGGGTTGTCGAGGAAGGTTTGAACTGGCTCAGGTTGGCTCAACCCATCCTGTAAAAACGGGGTGTGATGGGCCGGTGGCGCGGGAAGTGGAAATGTTTTTGTCGCCGCTTGTTTAGCTTTGGGGATGGGGTTAGGCACTGTCTGAGATGCCCGTTGTGGCTGGGTAGCTCTAATCCTTTGAGGGGGAGGCTGCTGGTGTAAAAGCGCTTTGATTGCTGGATTTGGCTCAATTCCGATTTGATGAAGCAACAAAGATTTGAATTGATCAAATGCGCTGTGGGCTTCGGCCGATTGTCCCTTTTGGAGCAGGATCGATAGTTTTTGTTCAAATGCTTTTTCGTTGAGCGGGTCAAGGGTTAAGAGCTTATCTGCGTAAACTTGAGCAAGATCAAGATGGCCAAGCCTTGCATACGACTCAATTAACTTATACAAGGTTTCGATCCCTTGATTATGAAACCAGGTGCGCCGACTGGTCAGCCAGCCATCGAGCTCGGCCGAGTCGTCGATCGAAATACCTGCCAACAACTCACCCCGATACAAATAGGATACCCGTTCGTAAAGCTGGATCTTTTGGTCGAATTCAATGTTGCCAATTTTTCGCTGAGTGATCAGCTGTTGGAATTCGTTTACATCGGTCCAATAGCTACATGACTCATCAAAGCGAATCGATTGACGATTGCTCGACACAAACTGATCAAGTGGCCCCCCTTTTATGAAGGCTGTTTTCAGCCGATACAAGGTTTGCCTCAGGCTGTTTTGGGCCGATTTCTGGCTCCCGTTTGGCCAAAATAGGGTTGATAGCTTTTTGCGTGAATGTGATTTTTGGTTTTCTAAAACGAGGTAGGCTAAGAGAACTTGCCCCTTTTCGCTGGTAAGTCCGTGGAGCTCTTGCTGGTTGATTGATAGTTGAAAATGGCCGAAAAGCGAAAGTGATAGATGGTCCATTTGAAGAATCAAACTGCTAAAAAAAGATGTTTAAATGTGGGGCGGTTGCGTTGTGCGATGCGAGGGCGTGTTGTGCGTGATGGTACTGACTCCCTACTAAGTCTTGGGAGTTATGTTATCGGCAAATCGGGGTTGAGCCATTGGGACATATTACCCAAATTGACGTTTCGGCCGGAAAAATAACGGGACCTTTGAGCCATTTTTATCAGGATAGTTTTTCGCTGTTTGAAGATCGTTATTTGGGTAATAACGCGGGTAACGCAAAAAGAGTGGCCTGATTTAACGGAGGGGTAACGGGACCCATTTAGATTTCCTGCACGTGACGAAAAATTCTCCGGCCGGACATTAATCTCAAGCGGTGATGTCTGGCTTTGAAAGCAAGGAACTTGGATATGGGACAGTTGGCACTGGACGACAAGGGTAGTCAGAAAAAATCAAATCAATCGGCCGATATTGAGCAGAAAAGCGACTCAACTCAGAAGGATAGCGGCCAATCAACCAGCTTTGAGGCAGGGCAGTTGCAACGAACGGCCGGGAATGCCGCGATTCAGCGTTTGGCCGTACAGCAGAAATCTGAAGAGCAGTCGGCTTTAAACGATGACACGGCAACTGCCATCCAGCGTGAGACAGGCAAAGGATTTACACCAGATGGGGCCGTGACCGATCCAACGGCCGCCGTGACTCAATCTGATTACGCCGATGTGAAAATTCACACCGATGCTAAAGCGGATCAGCTGAGCCGTCAGTTGGGGGCCAAAGCCTTCACCGTGGGAGAAGACATCTTTTTTAAATCTGGTGAATATCAGCCCGGAAGCCAAGATGGCCAAAAACTTTTAAGCCATGAGCTAACGCATGTCACACAGCAACAGCAAGGCGTTGTTTCTGGCGGTGGACCTCAGGCAAAAATGACTGTAACTGCGGCCGATGATCAGCATGAGAAAGAAGCGGATCGGGTGGCCGACGCAGTTGCTTCAAACTCAGGTCCAGAATCTGTAACTTCATCAGGGGAGGCGGTGCAACGGCAAGCTGAAGACGAAGAGCTACAGATGAAGCGTGACACCGTTCAACGTGAGGCTGAGGAAGAAGAGCTCCAAATGCAACGGGATACTGTGCAACGTGAAG
>JAHDGV010000446.1:3136-4232 GCA_020631655.1 Chloroflexota bacterium
AACGACTTAGACGAAACACTCCGCCAAATTCTGATCGAAGACATGCCGATTAAATCGGGTGAAATCGGGGTCGAATTTGACCAGCCCAAACGGGAATGGTCAGCCAGACTCAGTCGGCCGACAGTCAATCTGTATCTCTACGATATTCGTGAAAACGCCAACCTGCGCAACTTCCAGCCCCAGTACGCGGCTAACGGAATCACTTCGGCCGCACGCAAACGGCCACCGATCCGCTTTGACTGCCAGTACATCATCACCGCATGGGCCACAGAAATTGCTGACGAACATCGGCTGATGGCGCGCACAATGCAAATTTTTTATCGATTAGGGCAGATACCGCCTGAACGGATGGCCGGTAGGCTTAATCAACAGCCATACGCTTTGGCAACACAGGTTGGTAGCCCGGATAAGCTGACAAATCCGGCCGAAATTTGGAGCGCACTAGATAACGAAGTGCGGCCGTCGCTCTCTTTGCTCATCACGCTTGCGATGGATCCATGGGCCGAAACGATCGAGCCACTGGTGCAACAGGTGCGCGTGAATACCTATCAGGCTCAGCCGGTCTCGGCCGAAGGTGGCGACTCGACCCAGTTAGGGCGCGGCCCGTTTAATGTCGAAGCTTCAAGCATTGGCGGCATGGTGCGCGATACCAATGGAAATCCGGTCCCTTATGCCAAGGTGGCTTTAAAAGATACCGGATTTATGACCCAAACAAATGCGGCGGGTCAGTTCCGATTTTCCGGATTGAGCCACGGAACATATCAGCTCCAAGCGTGGCAAAAAGCTGACTCAAAGAAAACTGAATTTAGTGTGGATGTACCCGGTGATCAAGAGAATTTCAATATTCACATCAAAGTTGATCCACCGGCCGATCCGCCGATTTAAATAGCACCGTAGGGGTCGAAGGGGCCTGATTCAAAGGCTTTTTGCTGAACCCAAGTTGGTTCAGAACCCTTCGACCCCTACACATTTAATTTGTGATACCGAGCGAACTTTTATCGCTCATTTTAGAAACCGAAATACGGAGTATGTATGGCAACGACTTATCAATCTCCCGGAGTTTATGTTGAAGAAGTGGATCGGGGAACGAAGCCGA
>JAHDGV010000447.1 GCA_020631655.1 Chloroflexota bacterium
TGAAGTGGGCGTAGAAGGTGGTCCGGCCGATGTCGGCCCGTTTGAGGATGTCTTCGACTCGCAGGCTGTCATACCCTTGCTCGGCGATCAGTTCGATAAATGCCTCGCGCAGCAGGCGGTGGGTGCGGCGTATACGTTTGTCAGTGATTTCTTCTAGCATGACAGCGTGGCAAGATTAACAGAACAATATGTTCGGTATTATAACGTTGTGTTTCCTGAGAGCAAGGTGTTATGTAAATAGAATCAGGTTATGTTGAAGGATATTTAAGTTGATCTAAGGGAAATAGAGTTAGCTCAAACCTGCCAACCTCAAAATTGGGGAAAATAGTTGGCACAAAAAAGAGATCAGTCGATTGCTAAATCAACTAATCTCTTTTTCGGTTATTTATTTGAAGGCCAAAACCAAAAACTATAAAGCAACTTGATTCACTTCTTTGATCAAGCCGATTAATTGATCGGCCGACTTGCTATCATCAAACACCCCATCTATCCCCTGCGAATGCAGATCTGTAAACGGCCGGTCATAAAGCTCACCCACGCTCACAACCCCTTTCTGTGTTAGCTGATCGATGATATACCCAACAAACGTGATCTGATCCGCCGTGAATGTCTTGTCATCCAGATATCGGCTGAATTTCTCTTTCGCCGCTTTACGCGAGAGCCCCGTGAGCTTGCGAATAAATAGAGCCAAATTCTGCCGCTCCCCATACACCCGTTCAAACTCCTCTTTTGACCCCACCGGATCGGCCGCATAAAAGAACGCCTCCAGCGTCTCAACATCCTGCCCATCAAGCGGAATCGCGTGGCGAATTTTATAAATCGCCATCACATCCCCGTTTTCCTTGATGAAATGCTCAATCTTTTTACGATATTGGGCCAAATCGCTGCTGTTAAACTCGTAGATCGGGCCAGTCTCCCCTAAGAGATGCACCTCATCCGCAAACTGAGTAAACAGAGTTTTCCGTTTTTTCTTTTCGATGAGGCCAACCAAATCTCGCAAGGCAAGACGAATCAGTTCCAGACGCTTGAGGCTCATCGTTGCCCAGAAATCCTCTTCTTGCAGTTGGAAAATGAGGCCCCGTTGAGCCGCGATCGATGGAATCGCCAGCGTCTCCTCTAACCCTTCGGCGATAGAAATGAGGCGAGACTGTAGCTTTTTAAAAACAGCCGGTTTTTCGGTCAAATTAAGCTGAAGCTGCAAAATAAGGCTATCAAACCGCTTGGCCGATTCTGGATCATCTTGGCTGGGCATGGGTAACGGTGCGATATGGTTTTCTAAATCAGCCATATCGACTTGGGTCAAGCGATCCCACTTGTTCCGGCTGGCGTACCGTTCCACAAATTCGCGCTTCGGCCGAATAATAAAATTCTCCGCATTGAGCGATGTGACCTGCTCAGCCAGCAAATCCCGCACCTGATTCACTAGGTCAGCCTCTTCTCCTTCAGGGTTGCGGGCGACCAACGGCTTAAGCTTGGCAAGCAAATTTAGACGAGAGACAAACAGCCGTTGGCTTAGCGGCACCGGTACAGACGTTTTCACTCCATCTGGATATTCATTAAAGAACTCAAAATTTTGGCAATGGTCAAAAATGTAGAAAAATTCTTTGTCTTGATCTGGGCCAAAAAGATCAGGCATTAAGCGAGTCCCCCGGCCGATCATTTGGAAAAACTTCGTTTTTGAACGGACCAGCTTGAAAAAGACCAAATTCACTACTGGCGGCACATCGATGCCGGTGTCGAGCATGTCAACCGAAATGGCGATATGGGGGGCTTTCTCCTGCTCCTCAAACTGCTCAATTAGCGATTGCGCATACTCGACTTGGCTGGTGATGACGGCCGCAAAATCCCCTTTGTATTCAGGATAGTGATGATTAAATCGTTTAGAAATATAGTTGGCATGCTCCTGGTTCTTGGCAAAAATAATTGTTTTGCCCAAACGATCTCCCCCAGCAACTTTTAGCCCAAACATCATCAGATTTTGCAGCACCGCATCAACAGTCGCCTCATTGAAAAGCCATTTATTAATCGCGGCCGAACTAATCTCGTCCGGCATCTCCCCGTCATCCCCCCATTCAAGCAAGTCCCACTGTTCCTGTTCCTCTTCAGACAGATCATCGTACTTGATGCCGCCACGGGTAAATGTGGTTGGAACATGGACCGCATTGGGTGGCACAAGATGTCCATCGGCCACCCCTTGATCGATGTCATAAGCGTAAGTCGGCACCTTGTCCTCAAGCTCAAACAGGTTGTACGTATTGCGATCAACTTCCGATTTTGGTGTGGCGGTTAGCCCCAGCAAAAAGCTGTCAAAATAGTCAAAAATCGCCCCGAACTTTTGATAGACGGAGCGATGGGCCTCATCGATCACAACCAGATCAAAATGGCCGATGCTGAACAATGCTTTGCCGTTGCTGTCTTTTTTATCGATTTGGTTGAGCATCGTCGGGTAGGTAGACACGACGATACGGCTTTCGGCCGCTGCTTTGTCTTCAACCAAGTTGATCGGGTTTGAGTGGGGCAGATGCTTTTTAAACGCCTTAATCGCCTGCTTGACCAGAGACGTGCGGTCGGCCAAAAAGAGGACCCGTTTAACCCAGTTTGCCCGCATCAGCACGTCTACCGTAGCGATGGCGGTGCGGGTTTTGCCGGTGCCGGTCGCCATCACAAACAGCCCTTTGCGCCGCTGTGATTCAAGCGTTTTAGCAAAATAGCGGATCGCTTCTTCTTGATAATAGCGGTCAACGATGTTTTTGTTGGTTGCCACGTCGTCTAAAGGCAATTTCGTTCCGCGTCGTTGAATCAACCACGCTAGTTCATCTTTGGTGTAAAACCCTTGCACCTGCCGTTCGGGATATTGGCCAGAGTCCCATAAATAAGTTTCAAAGCCGTTGGTGAAAAAGATAATCGGCCGTCGGCCGTGCATCGCCTGCAAACAGTCCGCATACAGCTTCGCCTGCTGCTTCCCCACTTGGGGGTCACGCGTCGTCTTTTTCGCTTCGATGACCGCCAACGGTAGTCCATCATCCCCCCACAGCACATAGTCAGCATAACCGTTCCCTTTGCCCCCTTTTTGCGGCGGCATTCCGGTTACTTTGTATTCAGAGCTGACCCCGCCCGGCACCATGTCGGCCGTCTCGTTTTCTGGCACAAGCCAGCCCGCCTCACGCAGTAAAATGTCGATATACAGACGACGGGTCTGCGCTTCGTTCGGGGTGTAGTTGTGGGTGTCTGGCACCTTCTCATTGGCAACGCGGGTTTGGGCAATGGTCGCTTGATCTGCCAGCTTGGCTTTAAGCGCAGCATTTTCCTCTTCCATCTTGGCCGCCCGTGCCCGCTCTTGGCGCAAAGCATCCTCTTGATCTGCCAATTTTTGGGCATACTGTTTTAAGACGGCCGTCGTATTTTTGCGTAGCACCGCTTGAGACGGCGGTAGTTTTTTAACGTCAAAGCCATCTGGTAAGGCGGCTATATTTTCAGGGCTGCCGTAGGTGCGGGTGAGCCAGTAGGTGATCTGGAACAGCTCTTGGACGATGGTCAGGGCGCTGTTGGTTGAGATGTCTCGATTATCGTGCACGGCCGAATTGCCCAAGCGGCGGATCGCCTGTGCTTTGTTTTTGATCGGATGGGGGACGTGTCGTTCGAAGCTATCGCCCCGCATCATGGCGCTGAGCGTGGTGTCATACGGGTAGTGGTACCGGTTGTCGTTGTCGTAGAGCCAAGACACAATCTCTTCGAGCGACCGGCGGGCATGAAAACAGGCGGTGCGCGGGTCGCCACTGACATATTTTTCAGCATCGGCCGCTACGGCATAAATGTCTGGGAAAGCTGATTGTAGAAATGAAAAGTTAGACATACGGTGCCTTTAGCTTTTATCGATATAAGTTCTTAATACAGATGTAAACCACAAGATCCCTGCCTCACCATCTTTGATCAACACATCATTTAAATCATTGCTGTGAGCGATAGCATTCCTTAGATTACCAAGCTGATTGAAGCGGTTTTTAAGACGCCCTTGATCACCAAAGTAGTGGGAGAAAAGGTCCCAATTATGTTCTGCTGAAATCAGATAGAAATACTGTCCGATTGTTAACCTGCCGACCATCGCCTCGACTGATTTGTAGTCTTCTGGATTTTCATGCGGATAGTTTTTTAGATGAGTAGCAACTTGGCGTTCAACCCCTTTACGCATATTGGCTGGCATGAAGTCCCAAGTAATATCTTCCTCGTTTTC
>JAHDGV010000448.1:0-1658 GCA_020631655.1 Chloroflexota bacterium
CCATCTCCCCAGATACCGCTCGTGTTTCCGTCAACGGCAAAGCTCGCCGCTCGGTCACCATATTGGGTAGATTGGGTAGCTGTTTGATTCAGCGCCAAATTTGAAATTGGATCTGTAGGGGTGATGGGCTCGTCTGATACAAGTACGTTTCGAGAAAATTCAGACGTGTTGCCAGCCGGATCAATTGCTAGAGAGGTTACCGTTTGGCCGTTTGCAACTTGACCAGAAATCGAAACCGAGAAGTTGCCTAAGCCATCGGCCGTAGCTTGACCCAAATACTGGCGCCCTTCGCCATAGAACCCTGCACGAGAATCAGCTAAGTAAACTTCAACCGTACAGTTAACACAGGCTGTTCCTGATACTGTATTTTCATCTGCGCTAGTAATGACTGGGAAATTCAACAAGCTATTTGGCCCTTCATCCACGTCGTTTGCATCGTTATAGTTGATGCCTGCGGGTTCAATGTCGATGGCTAGTCCACCGTTGTCATAAAATGAGTTTTGGAAAATCCGGTTCTCATCAGAGTTATCCGGATCATCATTCGGGCCACTACCCAAGTAGTTGCTGATATAGATGCCACCACCGTTTCCGGCAAAGATATTTCCGGGGCCAATTTCAAAGTTGTGGCCGGTCAAAAACATCGCCCGCCCTTTATTTCCAAGGACTTCTCCGTCTGCGCTAACACCAATTCGGTTTTCGTAAAAATAGTTACGGCCGTTGTAGTTGTGCTTCATCCAGATGGCGTCGCGAGTATTACCAGCAACAATGTTGTGATGGAAGTGATTGTCGGCCGGATCGTCTTTGATCAAGATGCCGTAGCCGTTTGCGGTATAGGTGAATACTTGGGTTCCGGTTAAGTCTGTCCCCATGTAATTACCTACAACAAAATTGTTGCTGGTACGTTGATTGTGAGAAATATCAACCGCTACATATGAGTTTCCAGAAACAACGTTTCGTTCTCTAAAACCAAGTCCACCAAAGATATTGTGAGAAGGTCCCCATTGAATATCGATACCATAAACGGCGGCCGCGTTTCGGGCGGTTCCAGATGGATTAAGCCCCAAGATATTATTCTGAATCACATTGTGATCCGAATCATCATGGTCGATGATGATGGCTCGTGAACCGGCCCCAGCAATTACATTCCGATCTTCTAATAGAGGCGTACCGATGACGTTACGATTTGAACCCTGGTCGATTCTCACGCCATGTCCACTACCGGTAACGCTTCGATTGGCAACAAATGTTCCGGTTGAATCGGTCCCGACAAAACTTCCAAGGATCTTGTTGTCATGCGAATTATCTTCATAAAAATGGATGAAGTTAGCCGCGTTATACAGCGCAACTCCGCGGAAAACGTTGTAGCCAGAGGTAACCGTAAACATGGTGATCCGTGTGTTGCTTGGACCTTTGATCTCAATCAGGATGGTTGAGTTGTTGGCCAATTCATCTGTGTTTGGAACTGACCCTGCTTGGGTGAACCCATCGATGGTGACACCACCAGTCATGTCGTTAATGGTGGGGAGGTCATCGGTTAATTCGATGGTTCGAACACCGGTGCCGGGGATATCAAAGTGAATCGAATTGTCTCCGGGTTGGGCGTTTGCCTCTGAAATGGCGGCGCGTAACGTACATTCGCCGGCCGCAGTTTGGCACAA
>JAHDGV010000448.1:1758-4207 GCA_020631655.1 Chloroflexota bacterium
TTTTTGCTGACCCTCTTCCAGCTGTTCACACCCTTCAATTTGACAAGTGTAAACGCCAAAAGCTGCTCCCTGTGGAACGTGGTCGAGGATGACAATTTCTCGACCGTATGGGGTATCGTCTCCATCTCCGGCGTAAATACCGGCAAATTCGACTCGTTCATTATCGAATTGGAAGAGGAGCTCATAACCAGCGATTTGATCTGGGCTAGAAACATCAATTTCAATTTCAATTGGCTGTTCAATTCCAACGCTTTGCGGTGCAGATATATTGAGTTGTAATTCAGCAGACCCAAATACGATGTTCCCTATAACGAAGATGGGAAACGCAAGTATAGAGATACTGAGCAACCATTGAAGTTGTTTTTTATTTTGCTGAATAAATTTTTTTAATGGATTGGTATTCATGTTGTTACTACGGTTCGATATTGCCACTAAGCACCAAAATAGGCTCAAGTTTCACATGGGCATCTAAATTTAAATTCACACAGGCAGACCCGGAGATAATTGGATCATCTTAAACTTTATCTCTTCTGGCTTTCACGCAATCTTTCAACGAAAGTTAAGGAAGAGTTTAAAGCATAAATATTACGTGAATGTATTAAAACGAGGCATAAAAAAAGGCCGGCCGGGTTAAAAAAACCGGCCGACCCTGAACGGTAAGAGGGATTAAGAACTACTTCTCATCTTGATTTGATACTCCTAAATCACCTTCTCCGCCGGTTGCTCTATTGGTCGTTATCGGCAGATAGATGGTTGAGCCTTGCGATGGGATTGATTCCCAAGTTGTGTTAGCCACGCGGCCGGTATCTACAATTGGCAATACCGTCACATTAGAGACAAACAGATCATCCATTGTGTAAGTCACCGTGGTATTTGATCCGCTCCGATTAAAGAACTTGAATCCAACGGCGCCGGTTGTTTGCAATGCACTTTCGGAATCAGTCATGGACATTTGCCAGTCGGCCGGTTCTGGGGAACCTTCAGGCCAAACTTTTGCACGTAGCGTCGTTGGGTTGACTCCAACAACTTGATAGCGCAGGTTCATCTCTTGGCCGGGAGTATGTGTTACACCGGAGACAAACTGTGCCGGTCCAGCAGTCCAAGCACCATTAACAGCTTTAATCTGTGAAAGATCAAGTCCACCGCTTGGGAAAAGTCGTAGCCTTAAACGATATTGTGTACTGCTACTAACTCTCCGCGCAGATACCATTACTTCTTGGGTTGAAGAGGCCGCTTGGCTAGTTGAGAACTTGAAGTTGACGTCAAAGTCTTGTTGTTTAATTTTCCCAAGGTTCGCCTCATAACTCTGGTTGTTGTTCAGCTGAAGGATTCCTTTGGAGCTGTTTACGCTGAAGAAATCCTGGGCCGCACTACCCCATAGATGGGAGTATGCGCCTCCCATATTTCCAAATCCCCATGTAGAGAATTGGAAACGGTTAAAATCATCCCGTGCATAAATTTCCAGGTCAACCGTTTCTGGGTCAACAGGAGGTGGTGGCCCCTCATCGCCCCAAGTGAGTGAAAGAGCTGATTCAAGCACTAAGTAGCTGACTTGTTCATTTGTGTGCAACCGCTCAGAATCTGCAATTTGGTCTTCATCAATTGCAAGGGTGATACCACTGTTGGTGAGAGAATTACTACCGAATTGGTACGCCCAACCGCCGTTGCCACCGTCCATAGCTGTTTGGCCGGTTAATGCAAAGGCCGGAGTTGAGCCAAAGGCGCTGTTAAAGGTGTATGTAGCGGGCGATGTTACGTCAAATATTGTGTCGTTGCCTGTCAATACTTCGTACGCAGTTGAGTCTAAAGTTCCGTTACCCGCTTCAAACACGATATAACCCAACGTTTCGTCTAGTCGGCCGGTGTCAGTGTCTTCCGCAACTTGCTTACCGATGTAAAGGGCTGATGGACTTGGCGGATTCACATTTGAAGATCCACGATTCCAGAACGTTGTCCATCTGGCATCATTAGAAGTCATCACTTGTCCAAACACAACGGGATTTGAATAAGACTGGCTGTAATTCACCTTTTGACCTACCCAATTCCCAACATAATCTGTTACGGTCGAATTGAGTAGCCCTGCCTCGATCTTACGATCATCTGGTAACGTCCAAGCACCTTCTTCAACGACTAAACATGAAACGGTGTCTGCCACGACAGGGCTAAGATCTCCCGGATTTTGTAGTCGCATCTCGAATGAGGTTGCGCTCACATTTTGCATTCTAACCACCACAGGCACGTTGTTGTTCAAATAATGAATGCTACATGCGATTACGGGTGAGTCGTACGTTTGATCCAAAGCAACAGTTGTCCAATTGCCATCAACCGAAGCGGTGATCGTTTCTAGTCGGCCGGTGCTTGTTGTGGTTGGGGTCAGGGTTTTGACACTTAAATCTTCAAATCGATATTGAATTGGAGTGTTCGAAACGCCACCCGATAAGTTAACCCG
>JAHDGV010000041.1 GCA_020631655.1 Chloroflexota bacterium
TTATTCTGCCGCCGCGCGCCGGAACCGCAACTATTTTGGGTGTAGAAATCGATCAAGATGACTACCTTCACATCGTTGCATTTTACGGCGATTTGTTTGGTGCTGGGCTGTACCATATGTCAGCTCCACTGGCGACAGCCAAGGTGGCACTCAACTGGACAGAACCGGCTCTAATCGCAGATTCCCCCGGCCCATTGGCTGAAGGGCTGATGATTGGTGATGGCAAAGAAGCCCTGCATGTCGTTTATCAAGGCGGCCGCACGGGACTTGGGCTGTACGAAATTACCTCAGTTGATGGCGGGCTGACATGGTCTGAGCCGAGCACGGTCTACCTGTCTTCCAACGAAAATGCGCTCCCTGCGGCCGTGGACGTTTTCCTCGACGATCAAGGAACCCTGCACTCTGTTTGGAGTATTTGGAATGCAACTTTGGGTGTGGGGGATGAGCTGTTCTACAGTCAAAAAACACAGGGCTCAAGCAGTTGGACAATCCCGACATTAATCGCAAACCGTACCGGCCGTGAATACGAATCAGACTGGGGGGCGATCACAGCTTCCGGTGACGAACTGCTGATCCTGTATCAAGACAGCTTTCCGGCAACCAAGTTTATGCGCCGCTCAACCGATGGTGGGCTGACTTGGACCAATCCTGAACGGCCGTGGCCCCACATTGGGGAATACGAAAACGCCGTTTTCATGAAAGACAGCGTCGGCCGATTGCATACGATTCTGGGCAACCGTGATGGTGATTGCTGTCACGGCATGTGGCATTCAATTTACCAAGATGGGAATTGGGAGCCGCTCGAGCCTCTGATTTTTGGCCCTAAAACAATTGACTTTGACCCCAGCGCACCCGACGCGGTGATCAGCCAAGGAAACCTGATCATGGCAACTTGGTGGATGGACTCAAAAGACCGTAATGGAGCATGGTACTCCTATGCAAAAATAGACGATGTTGAGCCAATTGCCGCCCAGCCGATTCAAGAGCCGAAACCAGTTACTGGGGAAGAAGACGTGGCTGTAGAAGAGCTTTTCGAAGACGAGACTCGAGAAGTTGTGACCCTACCAGATGATTGGAAGATCGAAGAAGCAAGTCCACCGGTCTCTTCGGCGATGCTTTTGGGCATTGGGGCCGCCATCCTCACAATTTTACTATCTCTGCTGGTTTGGCAATTTTTTATAAGAAACCGATGACAACATATTCAAGCAACAGAACTCAACTCGGCCATTTGATGGCCCACAAAGACCTTTTAATTTCTTGGACATCAAGAATCGTAAAAGCACGCTACCAACAATCTGTTTTGGGCGGCTTGTGGGCCGTGGTGCAACCATTGGCACTGGCCCTGATTTTTACGGCCGTTTTTACCCTCGTGGTCCGCATGGATACGGGAGAAATACCTTACATTGTTTTCTCTTATTCCGCGTTGGTCCCATGGCTCCTGTTTGAGCAGTCGATTTCCAGCTCAGTTTTGTCACTGGTGGCAAACATGGGGTTGGTCTCAAAAATTTATTTTCCCAGAGAAGTTTTGCCTATTGCTGAAGTAGGTGCCCGGCTGGTAGATTTTGTCATCGCGTTTGTGGTTTTGATCGGATTTATGGTCTTTTATGGACTGCCGGTCTTCACGCTATCATGGATTTACCTACCGGTCATCTTGGTCACCCAGCTTTGCTTGGTGTTGGGGATCGGCTTTATCGGTTCAGCTTTGAACGTATTTTTTAGAGACGTGAGCCATGTGATCGTTCTAATCCTAAAAATTTGGATGTATGCGACCCCGATCATTTACCCGGTAACCCTGGTCCAGACCCAGCTTGAGAACTTCGGATATGGGCGCTTTTACGGACTTTATTTTCTTAACCCTATGTCGTCCATCATCGAGTCGTACAGAAATGTGTTGCTTCACAACGGCGGCCTAAACGAATTTTTCGGCCGGTCAGCTCTTGTTTCTGTGGCTGTACTGGTATTTGGCTACTGGCTGTTCAAACGGCTTGAATTTAAATTTGCGGACGTTGTTTAAATGGAATACTCAATCGAATTCAACAATATTGTCAAACGGTATCGCCTAGGACAATCAGTTACATCTATTCGCGACATGGTCAAAAATGTTGGCCGTCGCTCCGAGCCCGAATTTCACTATGCTGTAAACGGCGTTGATTTTCAGCTGAAACGGGGAGAAAGCTTGGGCATTATCGGCCCAAATGGAGCTGGTAAAACGACGACGCTGAAATTGCTTTCGGGCGTTACTAAACCAACCTCTGGCGTTATTAAAGTAAACGGCCGTTTTTCCGCTCTAATCGAGCTGGGGGCGGGATTCCATCCTGACTTAACCGGCCGCGAAAATGTCTATTTAAACGGCACCATTTTAGGGATGAGTCGGGCCGAAATCACCGAACGCTTTGACGACATCCTAGAATTTGCCGGTATCGGCCAATTTATCGACACGCCGGTAAAACGGTACTCGTCCGGCATGTATGCCCGTTTGGGCTTCTCGATTGCGGCCCACGTTGACCCAGACGTGTTGCTGGTCGATGAGGTTTTGGCCGTGGGTGACTTTGCCTTCCGGGCCAAATGCTACAAACGGATGGATGATTTGCGTGCCAAAGGGACATCTCTCATCTTTGTGACGCACGACATGGACGCTGTGCGCCGTGTGTGTGATCAAGGCATGGTGATGTACGGTGGTGAAGCGATTTTCCGGGGCACATCGGCCGAAGCTGTTGTGGCTTACTCAGACGTGGTGCGCCAAGCGGCTAAAAAAGCATCGCAAGAAAAAGACCTGTCAAAAGTTGAAAATGGATTGGCCCAGCGGGTGATGACCTTTGCGGCCGACATCCAAAATGTGAGCATGTTAAACAGCCAAGGTGAGCTGGTGACCACCCACGAACCGGGTGATGAAGCCACGATTGTGGTTGAGTTTGATGTGAACAAAGACATCAAAAGTCCCGTTTTTGCCTTCACGATTCGTCGGCCAGATGGCACCCTTGTGTACGACGCAACGACCCAATGGCTAGATATTGAAACCCCTAGTTACAAAGCGGGGCAAGCTGGCCGAGTTGAGTACAAAATCAAACTAAATTTGATCGAAGGCGTTTATGACATCGGCGTAGACATGGCTACATATGATCTTGACAGCTACATTGATCGGATCGAGCGTGCCATGGGATTTGCGATTGTGAACGGTAGTGGTGCAAAGGGAATTGCAGATCTGCAAACCACATTTAATTTCCCTAAACCAGAGTCAGAGGATACGGTCAAGAGCTGACAATGAAATCGCCAAAAGTTGACATCATCATTCCAGCATACAACCAAGGGCACTATTTGAAAGAATGTGTTGAAAGTGCGTTGGCACAAACTTGGGAAAACATAGAAGTCATCATTGTCGACGATGGATCTACAGATAACACGGCCGAAGTTGGCCAAAGCTTTGATGATCCTCGGGTCACCTACATTTATCAAGACAACAAAGGGCTGTCTGGTGCGCGCAATACCGGCCTTGAAAACAGCACGGGTGAGTTTGTTTCGTTTCTAGACTCAGACGATCTGTTTTTGCCCACCAAACTATCCAAGCTAATGGGATTGTTTGCTGACAATCCAGAACTTGGACTGTGTGCGGGCGATTCGATTTTAATTGGGGAAGATGGGGAGCCAATTGGCAAAACCTATGGGGATGGAATGCCTAATCGGCCGGAAGAATGGCTAAACGGCAATCGGATTCATGTCGGTTCTGTGCTGGTGAAAAAAGAATGGCTCGATAAGGTTGATCCGTTTGATGAGAATCTGCGGGCCTGTGAAGATTGGGACATGTGGCTGCGTTTGGCCATTATGGGATGTCAGATGAAGTGGCTCCCAGAAACCGTTTCAAAATACCGTGTTCACAGCCACCAAATGACTCGTGAAACCCTCCGCATGAAATCGGCCATGCTGACAGTGTTAGATAAAACGTTTGAAAACGAGAATCTGCCAGATTCTTGGAAAAATTTTGAAGCAGAAGCCCGATCATCCGCCTTGGTCAAAGCGGCCGCCCGCGCCTTTTTGTCTGGTGATGGATCGAGCGCAGAGCAAGATATTCAGGCGGCCGTTCAGGCAAACCCGACCTTGGCACAAAACAACGGCGAACATCTGCTACAAACGTTGCTGGGATGGGCGTTCTCTCCTTCATCCGACGACCCTCTCCGCTACATGACTTCTGTTTTTGCCCATTTACCTAAAAATGTTCAGGTGACTGACACCCAAAGAAAAGAGCTGTTGGGGCAGTTGGCTGTTAATTTAGCCTTTGAAACATACGCTCAAGGGCAATCTAACAAAAGTCGACAATACATCGTTGAAACCGCAAAGATTGCCCCCGGCCGGTTGGTAAATCGCAAGCTGTGCGGCATCTTTTTAAAATCACTTTTAGCAGGATAAATATCTCAATGAAACTAGGCGTTGCCATAGAAGACACATGGGACTTTTTCCATGAAATATACGCAGACTTCCAAACTCATCATGATGTGACCCTGTTTGAAAGACGGGAGACAAAATCACCGGTTTTTTACACCCGCATCAACCGATATATGTTTGAGCAAGATTTGGCAAAGCTGATGCGTGATAATGAGCTTGTCTTTTTTGAGTGGGCCAGCCATCTCTTGGCGGCCGCCACGCAGATGCCAAAGACGTGCAAAATTGTGACCCGCCTGCATCGCTTTGAGCTGAACGAATGGGCCGACCGCGTCGACTGGAGCAAAGTTGATTTGCTGATTGTGGTGTGTGAAACCAAAAAACAAGAGATCCTCGTCAGGTTCCCAGAATTGGAAGGGCGTATTGCGGTAGTTTATGGTGCGGTAGACACTCAAAAATTTGTTCCGGTGGCAAAACCATACGGACATGACATCGGGATTTTGTGCCACATGACCCCACGCAAGCGGGTCTATGATTTGATTTTGGCATTTTACGATGCGGTCAAAATGAACTCTGATTTGAGACTACATATTGCAGGTGGTATGCATGTGGCCCATCGTGATTATTACGATGCGATGGTGGACACCGTGGAACGGTTGGGGCTAAACGATAAAGTAACTTTTTACGGCCATGTCGATAACCCTCAAGACTGGTATGAGAAAGTAGATGTGATTATCTCAAATGGATATTCAGAAGGGCTTCAAGTTTCACCATTAGAGGCGATGTCTTGCGGCCGGTACGTGCTTTCGCATTATTGGCCCGGTGCAGACGAGATGTTGCCTAAAAACTACCTCTACTTTACCAACGACGAGATGGTTCAAAAGCTGTTGGCATATTTTTCGTCTACCAGCGACTACAAAGATGATCAGGCTAAATTTATGCGTAATCGTGTTATCGAGCTGTTCAATATCGAAAATGCACGGGTTCAAATCCGGGAACTAACTGAATCTGTTGCAGATGGGAGCTATACCAGCGCATGAAAGTCGGTTACCTTTGGCAAATAGAAGATGCTGAACTCCACACTTCATCTACGTCCGTATTGCATATTTCGGCCGTGATTTCCGGCCTGAAAAAACGGGCTCATCAGGTTCGGTTTGTAACCACCCCTGACAAAGTGCTGAGCTATAGTGATGATTGGGACACTTGGAATGCCGTACCTCTTGGCTTCTTTAATACACGGCTTTACAAACTGATTCGGAGCGGAATTGGCTTTATTCAAGGCAAGCTAAGACTGCCTTATTTCCACTTTTTTGACAGTATGCGGTACGGACACGTCGTTAAAACCGCTTGTGAAGGCTACGACGTTTTGTTTGAGCGGTACTGGCTGTTGAATTATGGTGGCCTGATTGCGGCCAAACGGCTTGGAATTCCTCTCATCCTTGAAATAAATGGGGACCTGTTTAAAGAATATGAAATGATGGGGATCGAGCTATCTGCTTGGCAATGGCGCGTGGTCCGTTTTATCAACCGGCAATTGTTTAAGCGGGTTGACCATGTAGTCACAGTGAGTGAGCCGTTGCGCCTGCAGATGATGAAGATGTGGGACCTGCCCGAAGATAAGGTGACCGCCATCGACAATGGGGCGCATGTTGAGCGCTTTGCGGCCGACTATGATATTTCTGATCTGCAGGCGAAATATCGGCTAAATGGTGAGCCAACGGCCGTTTTTGTGGGAACCTTTCGCTTGTGGCACGGCCTTGATCTGGTGATCGAGGCGTTTAAAAAAGCCTCTGAAAAAAATGATGATTTTCGGCTTTTGCTGATCGGTGATGGACCCCAGTACGACGAGATTCAAAAATTGGTGGGTGAGTACGGGTTGGCAGACAAAGTTGTGTTTACCGGCAAGGTAAAGCATGAAGAAGTGGCTCCGATTATGAAGCTGGCTCAGGTCGCCTTGGTTAATCCTCGGCTGTCACCCGCGTCGGCCGCTCAAAGTCCGCTAAAACTGTTCGAATATATGGCCGGTGGCAAGGCTGTGATTGCGCCAGATGTCCCAAATATTCAAAAGATAATGACCCATGGTGAACATGGACACCTAATTCCCCCCAACAGTGCAGATGACTTGGCTGAAGCGATGGTGACCCTGCTCAGTGATCAAGCCTCTACTAAAAAAATGGGGGATGCGGGTCAAAAGAAGGCTCTGGTTGAGTTTTCTTGGGACAAAACGGTTGAACGAATTGAAGCCATTATGGTGGATCTGATTTCAAAGAATAAAAACAAATAATATGCGTATATTACTCATCTCATCTTATTATCCGCCCCATTTTATTGGAGGTTGGGAACAAATGGTTCGCGACTGTAGCGAGATTTTTACCGAACGCGGCCACACAACACATATTTTGACCAGCACCCATGGCGTTGATAAACCTGTTGTAGAAGGGAATGTATCCCGGGTATTGCACCCCGACAGCGATGTTTTTCACTATGATCCGCTCCGTGAGATCAACCATAAACGGATGCTTGAAGAAAATTTGAATAACACTGAAAAAGTGATCAAAGAATTCAAGCCAGACATCGTATTTGTGCATTTGATGTACAACATGTCAAAAGGGGTCCCTTGGGTTGCAGAGCAACTGATGCCCGGCCGCGTTGCCTACTGGATCGCCAACGACTGGCCCTACGCTCGCGATCCACACACTGCCTATTGGCTCGATCCTGCCGGAAATCCTATTAAACGGGTTGTTAAGTCGATTGTGGGGCAGATCCCACTAGCGGCGATCAAAAAAGAGCACGATCGATTTAAGCTACGCTTTAAACATGTGATGTGTGTGAGCGAGGCGGTTTTAAATAGCTTAAACAAAGAAGCTGGTATCTCGCTCGAATCCCTCGAAGTTTTAAACAATGGTGTTGAAACCGACCTGTTTAAACCAACAGATCAATCCGGTTATCCGGCCGATCAGCTTAGATTGCTGTACGCTGGCTCAGTTAATACCCATAAAGGGGTGCATACCATTTTGGAAGCCATGCACCATTTGGATCAGCAAAACAAGCTCAACCAGATCACGCTAACTGTGGTTGGGGATGGGCATCCAGACTACGCCGTTCGATTGAAAAATTTAATCGAAGAATATAAGTTAGGTGATGTTGTGACCCTTGCCGGCCGTGTTCCGCGTGCCAAAATGCACGAGGTTGTGCGTGACTTTAATGTGCTCGTTTTCCCATCGATTTGGGAAGAGCCGTTGGCCCGCATGATGCAAGAAGGGATGTCGGCCGGATTGACCGTGGTTGGCACGCTGACCGGCGGTAGCGGTGAATTGCTGGTTGAAGGCGAAACCGGCCTGACTTTTGACAAAGAAAATAGCGTTCAGTTGTCAGAACGGTTGCTGGAACTCCAAGCCAACCCAGAACTGCGACAGCGCTTGGCCGACAACGGCCGAGCCGAAATTCTAAAACGGTTCAGCATGGAAAGCATGATGGACAAGATGGAAACCAACCTCGAAGAGATTTTGGCCAACCAACCCGCCTCAGTAGCAAACTAAATGCGCACGTTGTTTATCTCGAACTTTTATCCTCCCGCTAGTCGAGGAGGATACGAAGAATGGTGTCAAGAAGTCGCCATTCAATTTACGGCCGAAGGGCATTCTGTTCGAGTGCTGA
Organism: Chloroflexota bacterium; assembly: GCA_020631655.1. Lineage (GTDB taxonomy): Bacteria > Chloroflexota > Anaerolineae > Promineifilales > Promineifilaceae > WTJY01. Next base: position 8,032 of record JAHDGV010000041.1, read on the forward strand.
CGAGTAAACAACCTGAACCGATCTCAAGCGACCCATCCTACGTTTTTCGTGATTTAAACCTAGAGATGGAGATGGCAAGCCTGTCGAACGGGCTGAAATTTTTTACCCACCGAAAAAGCCGTCTTCAAGAATCACTTAGTACCTTAAAAGCTCATATTCAAGAATTTGAGCCCGATACCGTTTTAGTTTGGGGGATGTGGAACTTTCCCTTTGAAATCCCAGCACTGGCAGAAAAACTGCTTCCCGGCCGGGTGTTTTACTACTTGGGCGATTATTGGCCCACGTTGCCGCCCCAGTTCCAAAATTATTGGGAGGCTGAGCCGCAAGGCGCTTTAACCGCCATTCCGAAAAAGATTTTGGCTATTCCGGCCAAAGCGATGTTGCGTCAAGAAAAAAGGGCTGAATTGCAGTTAGAACACGGTTTATTCTGCTCACAATATTTGTGCGATGCGCTGGCTGAAAAAGGGATTGCATTCAAAAATAAAAAAGTGATTTACGGGGCGATTGATACATCCCAGTATGCTCCCAAAAATGACGATGGATCAAACGATAAGGTTGAGCTGGTCGCAATCGGCCGGTTGATTGAAGACAAAGGCTTCCACACGATTCTAGAGGCGATCAACCAACTCGTCTCTAAAAAAGGGCATAAAAATATTCATCTGCGCATTATCGGCCGTGGAAATCCCGATTATGAACAACGGCTGGAAAATTATATCGCTGATCATCAGCTAGAAAGGGTGGTTACATTAGTGGGAAATGTGGATAAGGCTGACATTCCACAACAATATCGGGCATCAGACGTCTTTATTTTTGCGTCTCAGTGGCCGGAACCGTTCGGCCGAGTGATTGTCGAAGCGATGGCTTCGAATCTGGCCGTAGTGGCAACATCAACTGGTGGTGCGGCCGAAATCATTGATGACGGTCACAATGCTTTAACATTTAAACGATCAGATGCGGCCGATCTAGCTGAAAAGTTAGACCAAATTATTGCCGATCCTAAATTGCGCCAAACACTGCGCCAAAATGGGCTAAAAGATTCCCAAAAGTACGATATTAAGCGGATGGCGGCCGAAATTTATGCCAGCTTAGAAGAAGTGATGGTGAGCGCCTGACGATGAACATTCTGTTTCTTTCAGCTTGGTATCCATATCCGGCCAACAATGGATCAAAGCTCCGCATTTACAATTTACTTCGTGGGTTAACCCAAAAACACGCTGTTCACCTGATCAGCTTTACCGACAAACCGAACCCCGATCAAAGCCAGCTCGAAGAGATGTGTGCCTCGGTTCAAGCGGTAAACTGGGTTGAGAATCAACTTTCTGGCGGAGATCGGATGATGGCCAAGCTCTCATCAACTCCGTTTTCGTTCTTGGACACATTTTCAGATGAGATGGTTTCAGCCATTAACGATGTCCTTGATACCCAGCAAATCGATCTGATTATCGCTTCTCAGATCAAAACAGCATCGTACGCACCTTACTTTCGCAATATTCCGGCCATCTTTGAAGAAGTGGAACTGGGTGTGATGTATGAGCAGTTTGCCGCGGCCGAATCGGCTAAAAGCAAACTGCGCTATGGGCTGACGTGGCGAAAGCATCAGGCATTTATGCGTCAGCTTTTGACACATTTTAAAGCGATAACAGTTGCATCGGCCGAAGAAAAACAGCTATTTCACAACAAGATTGCTGGTGAACATATAAAATCTAAAGTGGTTCCGAATGGTGTCGATGTAGACAGTTACGTTTCTGATCATGCTGTCCCAAAACCGAACACGTTGATTTATACCGGTGCGTTTGGCTTTTACTCAAACTACGAAGCGATGGTTTGGTTCGTGAGAGAAGTTTTTCCGCGAATACAAAAGCAAATTCCTGACGTAACATTAACTATTACGGGTGATCACAAAAACCTGCCGTTGCCGCAAGAGGATGGCATTGTACGGTCCGGATTTGTAGATGATATTCGGCCGTTGATCGCCCAATCGGCCATTAGCATCGCTCCGTTACAAACGGGTGGTGGCACAAGACTTAAAATTTTAGAGGCGATGGCACTCAAAACCCCTGTGGTTGCCACCTCAAAAGGCGCTCAAGGGCTCGACGCAACGTCTGGTGTAGAATGTTTGATCAAAGATTCGGCCGAAGATTTTGCAGAAGCGATCCTTGAATTGCTTAGCAACGCAGAAATGCGCGAACGAATCGTTGAAAACGGGTTTGACCTAGTGAAGAAAACCTATGATTGGCAAGTGATTCTGCCAATTATTGAAGAGCTAGTAGAAGAATTAGTGATATGTACCAAAGAATAGAAAGAACCAAATTGTTCGGAAATCAGCTAAGGCAGTTTTGGTCTGATCTGCTCATTCAATATCGAGGATTTTTCGTTCGGTCATTTTTTACCGTTGCGGTTGTCGTCATGTCTATTGCGGTGCCGTATTTGCTGTCAAACAACAATCAGCTGGCGATCGTGTTCCTGTTCTTGCCCGTACTTCTGATCGGCTTCAACTCAATCACCCAATGGAGTGGACTTGGGATGTCGGTCATTCTGGCATCGGCCCTGTTTTTAGGGTTTGAAATTGGGACAGGGACCGATTCTGCGATTAACGCGGCCATGCTCGTGTTGGTGGGGATGGTTGGACTGTGGGTTCTACGAATTGTGGGGAACGACGCGCAGATCAAAATCCTTAATATCGAGACGTTTGTGCCGCTTAGTCTGTTCGTTGTGTTCACATTTGTCTCGTTTTTGGCCGGGCAGATTACGTGGTACACCTTTGCAGAAGAAACTTCGATTGCGGCCCAAATTGGTGGTTTAGGGGTATTTGTCCTTTCCGCCTTTGCCTTTTGGATGTCGGCCAATCAGGTGGATGATCCGTTTTGGCTCAAGATGGGGCTCACCGTTTTGATTGTTGCTGGCGTTATCTATTTCTTTAGCCGGATCATCCCCGGTGATCCCGGCCGAATCTTGGGCAATTTCATCCCTCGTGGTGCATCCGGTAGTATGCTTTTCTTGTGGTCCGGTTGTATGGCTTTGGCTCAAGGGTTGCTCAATAAGAAGATGCACATGTTCTGGCGCGTCGTCTGTCTGATTGTGCCGGTACTAGCCTTCTATGTGGCGTTCTTCATTTTGCGCGGATGGGTTTCTGGATATTTGCCACTGTTGGCCGCCATGGGCATCGTTTTGTGGCTGGCATTCCCCAAAGCGGGTGTTTTCCTTGGGATAGGCGCAGTGGGCGCCGGAGCATTCCAACTCCAGTCTATTTTAAATACCTACGTTTTTATCGGGGACAACTCGTACAGCCTAGGTACACGGCTGGATGCATGGGAAATTTTGGGTGAGATCACAAGTATTAGCCCGCTATTTGGTCTCGGTCCTGCGAACTATTACAACATCACCCCTCTGTTCCCGATTCGTGGATACGCGGTTCAGTTTAATTCTCATAGTCAGTATGTGGACCTGTATGCTCAAACCGGCATTATCGGTCTAATTCTATTTCTGTGGTTTTTTTGGCGGGTGCTTAAGCTGGGATGGGGCTTAAACATGCAAATTTCAGAAGATAATTTTGAACGAGCATATGTGGTTGGGGTTTTAGGGGGGACAGTAGGAACCTTGATCTCTGCTGGTTTGGGCGATTGGGTTATTCCATTTGTTTACAACATTGGTTTCTCTGGTTTCCGCTCAAGTGTGATCTGCTGGTTGTTTATGGGTGGGCTGGTTGCGATCAAACAATTTTACAAAGCTGAATCAGAATAGGCTTTGGTGCATGTACGGCCGGATTTGAGCGGCTTGGTCTGTGTAAAAATAGTGAATTCAACTCAATAATTTCCCCCGCTTTTGGTGATGGCTTGTTTGGCTTTTTTCACTGGTGGCGGAAGGTAAATGAACATGAAGGTATCCATAGTCATTGTTAGCTGGAATACAAAAGAAATACTAGCAGAGTGCTTAAATTCTATTGCTCCTGTTTTTGAGCGAATGAACAAAAATGAAGCTCAGCTGGAAGTGATCGTTGTAGACAATGCCTCGTCGGATGGCACAATTTCGCTATTAAAAGAATCTTTCAAGTGGGTTACCCTAATTGATACGGGTGAGAACCTTGGTTTTCCGGGTGGTAACAATCGCGGATTTGCAGTTAGCCAAGGGGAGTTCATTCTTTTATTAAATCCAGACACCGTTGTGCACGATTTTGCTATCGAAGAAATGGTTCAATTTCTAGACTCGAACCCAAATGTTGGGGCTGTAGGCTCTAGATTGCTGAATACAGATGGTTCTCTTCAAGAATCGTGCTATCCACGGCCAACGCTCGGCCGGGAACTATGGCGTTTGTTTCACTTAGATCGCATCAAAGCCATTGGCATTTATGACATGGATAGCTGGTCGCTGAGTGATCCCCGCGAAGTAGATGTACTGATGGGGGCTTGTATCCTTGTTCGTCAGTCAATTATTCAAGAGATTGGCGGAATGGATGAAGATTATTTTATGTACTCGGAAGAGGTTGATTTGTGCAGAAGAATCCAAAAAGATGGCTGGCCCATTTATTGGCTACCCCACGCACAAATTACACATTATGGGGGACAAAGTACAAATCTAGTAAAAACTGAAATGTTCTTAAGGTTGTATGAAAGCAAGCTCCTCTACTTTAGTAAAAACCATGGTCGAACAGTTGCGTTAATTTATAAAGTTATTTTGTATCTTGCGTCAATCCCTCGCCTCTTTTTGTACCCCCTCTCTCAAGTACAAAAATCACACACCAACCGAGAAAAAATGCTAGCCCTAGCATCTCAATACAGGCAACTTCTACAAAAGCTACCCAGCATGTAATTATGCGCATATTGTTTCTATCTCAACTCGTCCCATATCCGGCCGATGCTGGTCCAAAAGTTCGTAGCCTACACGTTTTGGAGTACCTTGCATCCGCTGGCCACGATATCACATTAGTGGCCTTCTCAAGGGAAACTGACAGCCAGCAAGCAATAGATCATTTAGGCACGTTTTGCTCAAACGTCTACACAGTTCCAATTCAAAGATCAACCTTTCGGAACATTAAATTTTTCATCCAGAGTTTTGTTCAAAGATCACCGTTCTTGATTACTAGAGATTATGATCAAGATATGTTCGACTTGCTCAGAACATTGGTGAAAGAAACCCCATTTGATGCCATTCATGCAGACCAATTATGGATGGCCCCTTATGCTTTAGCGGCGCAAAAATGCTCTCCTAAAAAGCTAAAGATGGTGCTTGATCAACACAACGCTGTTTATCTGGTACCGGAGAGAATGGGGCAGAATTCATCTAATCCAATCAAAAAGTGGGTGCTCGACATTGAAGGTGAAAAACTTTCAGAATACGAGATCAGCGTGTGTGCCCAATTTGACCACGTGGTTTGGGTAACGGATGAGGATCGACAGGCGTTGCGCCGGATTCCAAACGGGCAGGCTGATCTAATCACCGGCCCCACAATCCCAATTTGTGTTGACCCAGATTCTAAACATGCGATTGATCGGGTTGAAGACAGCAAACGGGTCACGTTTTTAGGCGGATTGCACTGGCCTCCCAATGCAGAAGGGATGGTTTGGTTCTATAAAAACGTATGGCCGCAAATTATTGAGCAAGTACCGGAAGCAAAATTAACCGTTATTGGTAAAGATCCTCCTTCAGAATTACTGAACGGAGATCACCAAGACAGCTTAGAAATAACCGGATATGTAGATGATCCGGTTCCATATTTGGCAGAAACAGCAGCATTTATCGTCCCACTCCATTCGGGTGGGGGAATGCGCGTCAAAATTATCGATGGTTGGTCATGGGGATTACCCATTATCTCGACCACAATTGGCGCTGAAGGAATTAAATACTCTCCAGACAACGACATCATCATTTCAGACACTCCTGAAGAGTTTGCAGAAAGCACAATTGCGCTACTAACTGATAATGAGAAGGCAAACAATCTAGCGGCCGAGGGTCGTAGGACTGTAGAGGAAAATTTCGATTGGCAAAAAACATACAAAGCCTGGGATCAAATCTATGGTTAAAAAGATTCTTTACCGCAAAATGGACAATCTGTATTTGCCCATTATTTTGATTGTTTCGGTTGTGTTGCGCCTAGGTAGCGTTGCCTACTTTGGTAACCATGTAACAGCACTGCCGGGCGTTCATGATCAGTTCTCATATCATTATTTATCTTTAAGAGTATTAGATGGCTTCGGATTTACGTTTGGTGATCCTTGGTGGCCTGTAACCGCCCCTGGTGAGCCAACGGCCCACTGGAGCTATTTGTACACGTCTTATTTAATTGGGGTTTATGGATTATTGGGCCGCTCCCCTCTGGTGGCTCGTATCATTCAGGTTCTAATCGTGGGGACCTTGCATCCATACTTTACCTACAAAATTGGTGAGCGGATTTTTAGCAAGACGGTAGGTTTAATTGCGGCCGGTTGGTCAGCCATCTACATCTACTTTGTCTACTATTCGGCCGCCCTCATGACCGAGCCGGTTTACATTACCGCCATTTTAGGCTCACTTTACTTTGCCCTTAAACTAAGCGACTCTTCAGAAACTGAATCTCATTGGAGAAACGCGATATTGCTCGGAATCTGTCTAGCAGTTACCGTGCTGTTGCGTCAGCTATTTGTCCTGTTTGTCCCCTTCATGTTTTTGTGGATCTGGTGGACCGGTGGTTGGCAAAAGACGATGCAATTAGTTGTGGCCGGTTTGATCCTTGTGGGATCCATTTTGCCGCTTACGGCGTTTAACTATTACAGGTTTGATCAGTTTGTGTTGCTAAACACCAATGCTGGTTTTGCTTTCTACTGGGGCAACCATCCTATTCATGGGACAAAGTTCATTTCGATTCTAGAAAGTGAAACCTACCGAGAGTTGATCCCAGAAGAACTCCATTCAATGAGCGAGGCTGATCTAGAAGATGAACTGATGGATCGGGCGATGCAATTTATCGTTGATGACCCAGTTCGGTACGCAAGACTTTCGCTAAGTCGAATTGTGACTTACTTCACGTTTTGGCCCTCAGCTGAATCTAGTTTGCTCAGCAACATATCTCGGGTTTTGAGTTTTGGTGTAGCGCTACCCTTTATTATTTACGGTTTGTGGCTCAGCTTAAAGAGATGGCGCTTTAATTTACGAAGCCCAGAAACGCTTCTCTATCTGTTCATCGGCTTTTACACCTGTATTCATCTGTTGTCTTGGGCGTTGGTCCGCTACAGACTCCCTGTTGATGCGGTATTCCTAGTCTTTTCTGGCTTGGCGATTGTGCAGTTAATCGAACCGGCCGCCGATAAATACAACAGCTCAAACTCGCTATCAACCGGCAGTAATAAATTGATCTCGAGAGATGTTGGATGAGAATCTTATTCATTGTCCCGTATGCGCCAAACCTGATTCGGGTACGGCCGTACAACATCATCAAATCTCTCACAGAGATAGGGCATGAGGTTACGGTGGCTACGCTAATTGCCAATGACGCTGACCAAACGTCGGCCGATGAATTAGCTAATTTTTGCCACCAGGTCATATCTGTAAAAATGCCAACTTGGAAATCTTTGCTGAATTCCATGAAAGCATTGTTTACAAGCGACCCTCTTCAAAGTTTTTATTCTTGGAATCCTCAACTATTTGATGAGATTCCAGATGTGAACTCTTTCGATGTAATTCACGTAGAGCATTTGAGAGGATCGAAGTTCGCCCTTTACGCAAAAGAAAACTATTCTGTACCGGTTGTGTGGGATAGCGTAGACTGCATCTCGCACCTGTTCGAACAGGCACAAGAACAATCAAAGAGCTTTTTTGGCACCCTCATTACCAAATTAGATTTGGAGCGGACCAAAAAGTATGAAGGTTGGTTAGTTAGCCAGTTTGACCGAGTTTTGGTTACATCTGAAGTCGATAAGTCGGCTCTAACCAATCTCGCACCTAAACCGATACAAAGTAAGCAAATTTACGTATTACCTAACGGGGTAAATTTAGAGTACTTTAAACCTGATTTTAGCGTCAAACGCGAACCTGAAACTCTGGTAGTTACGGGAAAAATGAGCTATCACGCTAATGTCACGATGGTGTTAAATTTAGTCGAAAATATTATGCCAATTATTTGGGATAAAAATCCAAATGTTAAGGTATACGTAGTCGGCAAAGACCCCTCGGCCGAGATTCAGGAACTCGGCAAAAACCCGAATGTGATCATTACGGGCACGGTAGACGATATGCGACCATATCTACACCGTTCAACTGTTGCCGTCGCACCCGTTGTTTATGGTGCAGGCATTCAAAATAAGGTTTTAGAAGCAATGGCTTGTGGCACCCCAGTAATTACAACAACACAATCTGCACGAGCAATTATGGCAGAGCCGGGCGAAGAATTTTGCGTCGCTGATAGCGCAGAAGAATTTGCCTTTAAAACATTAGAATTGATAAACAACCCTAACTATGCTGATCGCATTGGCTTGGCAGGTTATGAATTCATGAAGAAAAATCACGACTGGACGATGATATCGTCTAGGTTAAAGGAGGTGTATGATGGAATCATCGATGGTCAGAGACAGCTCTCTTGAGGTTCTAAACACCCGACAAATTGAATATTCTATTTCTCCTTTAATGCGCAGTCGCCAGTGGGTTCTGCTGTCATTTGGCTTGCTTGTTTTAGATATGAGCATGGCGTCTCTGGCATTTTGGTTGGCCTTTATCACTCGATTTGATTTAGGCCTATCGGTATTTCAGCTAGAGATCATTCCAGACACACCGTTCTACTTAAGAATGCAGTTTAGTGTGTTGCTTTTGACGTTGCTTACTTTTGCTGGGCATGGCCTATACAACCGTAAAAATTTACTGGGTGGCATGAAGGAGTACGGCCTTATTTTTAGGTCGGTCAGCTTTGTGATGCTCATCATGATTGTTGCTGGGTTCTTCTACCAATCAATTGTGTTTGCGCGGGGCTGGTTAGCGGCCGCGTGGGTCTTAAACATCCTTTTTATTTCAGTTAGCCGATATTTATCGCGACGGGTTATCTATTCGTTGCGCAACTATGGCTACTTTTTAAGCCCTACATTGATCATCGGGACCAACGAAGAGTCGATTTCACTGGCTACACAGCTATCAAGATGGAACACCTCGGGGTTAGATATTGTTGGTTTCGTTGATGATCAAAATGGGGAGCTTGGCAAACAAGTTTTTGAGCATCTAAAGTATCTGGGCAACTTAGATCTACTTGATCACCTGATCGAAGCGTTTGACATTGAAGAATTGATCATTGCAACTAGTGCACTTAACCGTGAGCAAATTGTTGATCTGTTCAAAAAATATGGATTGGTTGACCGCTTAAATCTGCGTTTATCTTCCGGTTTGTTCGAAATTATCACGACCGGTGTTGAAGTGAAAGAGATGGCGTTTGCCCCATTGGTGCAAGTGCGTAAAGCGCGCTTAACCGGAATCGATAAGTTCTTTAAACGCATTGTTGATTACATGGTTCTCCTGATGCTGGCCTTGCCACTACTTATCGTGTTTACAGTGATCATCTTGTGGGTTCGACTCGACTCAAAAGGGCCAGCCATTTATCGCCGTCGGGTGATGGGGCTAAACGGCCGGCAATTTGATGCCTTCAAATTCAGGACCATGCATGTCAACGGAGATGAAATCCTTGACCAGCATCCTGAGCTAAAGGCGGAACTAGAACAAAATCACAAGCTCAAAAATGATCCACGCGTAACCAGTGCAGGCAACTTTTTGCGCAAGACAAGCTTAGACGAACTTCCTCAGCTGATTAATGTGTTTTTGGGTCAAATGTCACTCGTTGGCCCTCGCATGATTTCGCCTGAAGAAACAAAAATGTACAAAAATTGGAGCACTAATCTACTGACCGTATTGCCCGGTATGACTGGCTTGTGGCAAGTCAGCGGCCGTTCAAACATCTCGTACGAAGACCGCGTCAATCTTGATATGCACTATATCCGTAACTGGACTATTTGGTTGGACCTTCAAATCCTAATCAAAACAATCCCTGCTGTATTAAAGCAACGCGGCGCATATTAATTACCCATTTTCCAAACCCTAAATGATTATTGTTCAAACACCCTTAAGGGTAAGCTATTTCGGTGGTGGTACCGACTTTAAAGATTACTATCTGCAACATGGTGGATGTGTTCTTTCAACCAGCATTGATAAATATATTTTTGTCACCATAAAAAGCCGTTTTGATAAAAAGCTCCGTGTTGGTTGGACCAGAACCGAAATGGTTGACTCTGTGTCAGAAATTCAGCACGAGTTGATCCGTGAGTCTTTAAGCGTAACCGGTATCAACAGAGGGATTGAGATCACAACAATGGGAGATATCCCATCACAAGGCTCTGGCCTAGGCTCATCCAGCACCGTTACCGTTGGAGCATTACACGCCATGCACTCTTTAAAAGGGGATTTAGTATCGGCTAGGGAATTAGCTGAACAAGCGTGTAAAATTGAGCTTGACGTTTTAGGCAAACCGATTGGTGTCCAAGACCAATACATCGCCGCATATGGCGGTCTGCGGGTCTTTAACTTTTGCCAAAACGGGCAAGTGTGCGAAGAAAAAGTACTATTGGACCCAATTACCGAGAGACGCCTTAGTACTAATACATTACTATTTTTTACCGGTGTCACACGAAAAGCGGATAATATTCTAAAAGAGCAAAAGCAAAACATTGGCGATCGGCTCGAAATATTGTCCGAAATGAAAAAACTAGTCTCTGTTGCTAGAACCGAGCTCGAGAACGGAAACCCTCACGCCATTGGTGAATTGCTCCACACAGGTTGGGAACTTAAAAAGCAGATGGCCTCAAAGGTCAGCAATCCCGAGCTAGATGAAATGTATTCAACTGCTCGTAAAGCCGGTGCCATAGGCGGGAAGATTTCTGGTGCAGGTGGGGGTGGATTTTTGTTACTATACTGTCCACAAGACAAACAAGAATCTGTACGCTCCGCATTATCTCGGTTACAAGAACTAAATATTAATTTAGAGCCAGATGGGTCGAAAGTGATTTTCAACTATCAAAGAAAGTAACTTTGTGTGAAAAACAACGATATTTTCTAATCTGAACCTAAAAATCGATTGTTCCTAAAGTTAACTTAGATTAGCCTAGGACCAATTATCGAAGAAAAAGTAAAAGGAATTTAGCCAGTGGAACTCAAAAATTATCTTACACCTTTACAACGGTGGTGGTGGCTAATTGCATTATCGGTTGTATTAGCTGGTGCGTCTAGCTATTTTTTCATTAGCCAGCAACCGGTTCAATATATCTCAAAAGCTACGCTGATGGTTGGGCAAGAAGCGATCAATGATCCAAATCCTAACTCCAATCAGTTTTTCTTGGCGCGTCAGTTGGCCGACATCTATGCGGATATGGCGACCAGAGACTTAGTTAAAGATGCAACCAAAAAGACGTTGGGACTCACCTGGCTACCAGAGTATTTTGCAAATGCAGTACCTGAAACTCAATTCATTGAAATTGCCGTTGTTGACACAATCCCAGAACGATCTGAAATTGTTGCCAACGAACTTGCGGCCCAGCTTATTCGGCTGAGTCCAAGCAATCTGACCGAAGAAGAGCAAGAGCGTATCGACTTTGTTGATACTCAGTTGGATCTTTTACAAGTTCAAATTGAGGCAACGGTTGAAGAAATTTTGGCCAAAAGTGAAGAGCTGGGTGAACAGTTTAGCGCACGCGAAATTGCAAACATCCGGAACGAAATTGCGGCCCTCGAAACTAAGCGAAATACGTTGCAGAGCAACTATGCATCTCTTTTAGACCAAACTGGGCAAGGTGATATTAATGCGATTAGTATTATTGAACCTGCTTTTGCTTACCCGGTAGATACTGGGAGCTTTATGGCAGTAGCAACCGCTATGGTTGTGGCTTTGGTTTTGTCAGCAAGTACGGCCTATTTGATCGAATATCTAGACGATACGATTAAACCTCAGGATGAAGCGCTTGAGCTGTTTGGTTTGCCCAAGCTGATCTCTTTGCCGGTACTTGATTTCTTGAATGACGAAGACCCACTCATCACTGTGAGGTCACCGCTTTCACCAACTTCTGAGACCTTCCGCTCTTTACGCACCAGCATCAAGTTTGCCAATCTTGACAAAAATAACCGAAGCTTGGTCGTTTTGAGCCCTAATCAGAGTGAAGGTAAAAGTATGATTGCGGCAAATACGGCCGTGATTTGGGCCAAAGGCGGAAGCCGCGTGTTACTTATCGATGGTGACTTGCGTCGGCCTACCCAACATAAACTTTTCAATATCGATCGATCAAATGGTTTGTCAACCATGTTGCTAGATTATCAAGCAGAAGAACATGAAGATTTTGCAGGTTTCTTGAAACCGTTTGTACAGTCTTCACTGGTTCCTGGTTTGGATTTGATCGCTAGTGGTCCCATCCCGCCATCTCCGGCCGAACTTATCGGTTCACGCAAGATGGTTGAAATCTTGGACAAACTGCTAGAGATATACGATTACATCGTCATAGATGCTCCATCTGTTTTGGCTGTGACAGACCCTTCTATTTTAAGTAGTTTAGCGGACTCAACCGTTGTGGTTGCTTTCGTAAATAAAACACGTCGCCAGCACATCAACGAAACGATCAAACGACTCAAACGTGTTAACGCCAACCTTGTCGGAATTATCTATAACGGTGACAAAGAGCAAACGCACCAAGTTGCTTATGTGGAAACGGGATCAGTACAACCTCTTGATACCATTGTTACCGATCTTGATCTAGAAGATGTTGGTTTAGAAGATGAATCTGAACCAGATTGGATTAATCAACTTTAACGTGAACTTTTAGTGTATTTTTACCCTTCTGGGCACGCTGTAAAGTATGGTCGTAAGGGTAAAAATTTATACTTGTTGCCGACTGGTTGAAATGTGGTTACGGGTACATATGCACTTTTGCCATAAAGCTAAGTTCAAAAAGCAGTATCAAGGAATGCAGGCAAAGAAAGAAGGGAGAACACAGGACCGTAAGATCCTAGTTCGATTTTACAACTACGTCTATCTTTAACGATACTGGTCACATCTTCCGAACATAAAAGACACCCAATCCTAAAGATCGTCGATGCTGTGTGGTGGAATCACCGCACGGTTACTAGCCGTTTGCAGGTTAAGGTACTTGAGATATGAAAATATTAATGATTGCTCCACAACCTTTTTTTGAACCACGTGGAACACCGATCAGCGTATATCAACGGGTGAATGCATTATCAAAACTAGGACACGAAGTTGACCTGGTAACCTATCATTTAGGAAGTTCGCCTGAAATCCCTAACATCAATATTCATCGTACCCGGCCGGTGCCTTTTATTAACCAGATTAAAATTGGCCCATCTTGGGTAAAGCCTATCCTTGACCTACTCGTCTTTTTCAAAGCATTGATGATGCTTTTTAAGAACAGATACGATGTGATTCATACGCACGAAGAAGCTGCGTTTTTTGCCTACTTTCTTTCTCCACTTTTTCAAATCCCCCATCTTTATGACATGCACTCTAGCTTGCCACGGCAGTTAGAAAGCTTTGGTGTGGGTAACTTTTGGCCCGTTAAACCGATTTTTGTATGGCTTGAAGATCAGGTGATCAAATCGAGCGAGGCGATTATCACGATTGATAGTGAATTGGCCAGCATTGTTAAAAGGACCAATCCGAAAGCACGTCATATTAATATCGAAAATACGGCCGTTAGTTTTAACACCGGTTTTGGTGTAGAGAACACGCTACCAACCCCGGCCGAAATTCGCGAAAATCTAAATCTCGAGGGGCGCACGGCCGTTGTCTATACCGGTACGTTTGAACGCTACCAGGGATTGGATTTGGTCGTAAAAAGCGTTGAAAAAGTTAAAGATCAATATCCTAACGTTAAATACGTGATGGTGGGTGGGAAGCCGCATCAGGTAGATGAGTTGCGCGAAATTGTGGCTGAAAAAGGGCTCGAAGAATGGGTCCACTTTACAGGGATCGTTTCTCCTGAAGAAGCGATGATTTTCTTGGATGCGGCCGACATTCTGTTGTCATCTCGCATCGAAGGGACCTCAGTTCCCCTAAAAGTGTACAGCTACATGCACGCCGAAAAGCCGATTATTGCCACCAATTTAGAAGCACATACTCAGGTGTTTAACCCAAGCATGTCCGTCTTAGTTGATCCAACTATTGAAGGGCTAGCTGATGGGGTTCTATCTTACCTAGATAATCCTGAGAAAATGAAGCTGATGGCAACCCGAGCCAAAGAGTACGCCAACGAATACTACAGCACAGCAAGCTACATTAAGCGCGTCGGGAACATCTACGAGATGTTGCAGACCCCATATTTTGTTTCAAAAAAGGACGCGATGCGTAGCCTGGAGATTTAATGTGTGGAATATGTGGCTTCTCCAGCCATAACTCCAACTTATCCAACCAGCTTAGCACTTTAGAACAAATGAATAACTCGATGACTCATCGTGGTCCAGACGACTCTGGATACCATGTTGACGCACATGCCGCTTTGGCCATGCGCCGTTTGAGCATCATCGATTTAGCTACTGGTCACCAGCCAATCTCGAACGAGGATGGTTCAGTCTGGCTGGTGTTTAATGGGGAAATTTATAATTTTCAGCCGATTCGGGCTGAGCTGGAAAAACGGGGCCATCAATTTAAAACCAAGTCAGATTCTGAAGTCATCATCCACGCTTATGAAGAGTATGGGGATGATTGCGTTGACCATTTTAATGGGATGTTTGGCTTTGCGTTGTGGGACTCGAATCGCCGTCGGTTACTGGTTGCCCGGGATCGCGTGGGAATCAAACCGATCTACTACAGCTACTTTAATGATCAGCTTGTTTTTGGATCTGAACTAAAAGCCGTTATCAGCAACCCACATGTCCCCCGCGATATTGACCCGATTGCGCTGAATCATTTTTTGACGCTGGAATACATCCCGTCACCGTATTCAATTTTTAAACATGTGCGCAAATTACCGGCCGGCCATCGGTTGATTTTTGAGGACGGCCGAGTCCGTGTAGAAAAATATTGGGATATCAAACATGATCCGATATCGCTGAGCGAACAAGAAGCGGTTGAAAAACTGACTTGGCTTTTGCAGGACTCGGTTCGCATGCGCATGATCAGCGACGTTCCGTTAGGTGCATTTTTGAGTGGTGGCTTGGATTCAAGCGCAATTGTTTCGACCATGAGCGAAGCTTCGGCCGTTTCTCCCCAAACCTTTTCGATTGGATTTCAAGAGGCCACCTATAACGAGCTTCCCTACGCTCGGGCGGTGGCGCAACAGTACGGAACCATCCACCATGAAGAAGTTTTACAACCAAATATCTTGGATCTGGCCCATAAACTTATTAGCCATCTCGATGAACCGCTCGGGGACTTTTCAATATTTCCAACTTACTTGGTTTCAGAGATTGCAAGCCAGCATGTGAAAGTTGTGCTGTCTGGCGACGGGGGGGACGAGGTGTTTGGCGGCTACGACACCTATGTGGCTGAAAGCATTGCCCGAACGTATCAATATCTACCGGCTGTGCTTCGCCAAAAAATACTGCCATCGATGTTGGGCGCCATCCCTCCCCAGCCATCCAAGAAAGGATTCATCAACAAGGCAAAGCGATTTGTGGAAGGGGCGACGTTGCCCAACAGCTTGCAACACACTCGCTGGATGATGTTTATGAACCGCGAGAATAAATATGAGCTGTATAGCCCCGATATGCTGAAAAATATTGCAGAAGCCCCGGTTGAAACAACGCTAGGAAATCATTTTTCTTGGGCAGAGACGGCCGGATTTGACCCGTTGGCCCAACAGCAATTTGTAGATACCAAAACTTACATGGCTGAAAATATTTTGACCAAAGTAGATCGCATGAGCATGGCAGCCTCGATTGAAGCAAGAGTGCCGCTACTCGACCATCGGATTGTTGAGTTTGGGCTGAATTTGCCCGCCCATCTAAAAATGAACAACGGTGAAACAAAAGCGATATTGCGCCGCATTATGGCCGATCGTTTACCGGCCGAAGTGCTCAACAAGCCAAAAGAAGGATTTAGCATCCCGATTAAACATTGGCTACGCGGGCCGCTTAAGCCCCTGATGATGGATTTACTTTCGGCCGAGACTGTCAGCCGCAGAAACTACTTTAAACCGGAAACTGTGACCCGCTGGGTAAACGAACACATGGACGGCAAAATCAACCACAGCCACCGCTTGTGGTCTCTGATGGTCTTTGAACTTTGGCAACAGAGTGTTCTAGAAAATGCGGGCAAGGAGACAGCAAAAGCATGAGCATCGCCATCCCTGAAATTGAAAAAGAGTTAACCGATCCCAAACTGATCGAAGTGCGAGATTACTGGAACGAACACATTCACGATCTTGAGATCGCCACAGAGCCGCTCGGTTCGATTGGCTTTTTTGATCAGCTCGACGCGTATCGCTTTGACAAGCTCCACTACCTGCCCAAAGTGGTTGATTTTTCATCGTATGCGGGCAAAGACGTTTTGGAAGTTGGCTGTGGGGCCGGGATCGATCTGGTTCACTTTGCCCGTGCTGGGGCCAACGTGATCGGGGTTGATTTGGCCGAGGTGTCGATAGATTTGGCCCGCAAGAACTTTGCGGCCCGCAATCTTGCCGGTGAGTTCAGGGTCATGAACGGCCAAGATTTAACTTTTGCCGACAACAGCTTTGATGTGGTTTATGGTCATGGGGTGCTCCAATACACGGCCGATGTTCCGGCCATGCTCCGCGAAATTCACCGTGTTTTAAAGCCGGGCGGCCAGGTGATTTTTATGGTTTATAACCGCATTTCTTGGCTGAACTTCATGAAAAACATTGTTAAAGTTGATCTGGAACATGAAGATGCTCCGGTCTTTATGACGTATTCGATTAAAGAGTTTAAATTGCTTTTGGCCGGTTTTGATGATGTGGAAATCATCCCCGAGAGATTTCCAGTTAAAACAAAGCTCCACAAAGGATTTAAAGCGGTTCTGTATAACAAGATTTTTGTGGGTGCATTTAATATTTTGCCCAAAGCCATTGTTCGGCCGTTTGGATGGCACCTGATGGCATTTGCAACCAAAAAATAAGTTATTAGCTCAAGTGACGCGATTCCCCCACCTAACCTCCCCCGAGGGGGGAGGAAGTGCCAACTTCGTTGGCATTAAGCCCAACTGTGTTGGGCCGTTCCCCTCCCCTCGGGAGGGGCTAGGGGAGGGTTGATTTACTCTAGCCAATAACATCAGCTCAAAGTTCAACATGCAACGTGATATCGAAAAACTGAAACAAACCCAGTTTGACCTGCTCGT
>JAHDGV010000449.1 GCA_020631655.1 Chloroflexota bacterium
AATGTTCATCTGAATAACTCACCTTAAGCGCTGTCTTGGGTAAAGACTTCGGAAGTTTTCAGTCAGCTGATCCGGTTTTACCTGAGAATTTGGAACTTCCGAAGTCTATTGTTACGTAACATTAGTGAATAAAATCAAGGCTCGAAAACAAAAGGTTTGATTTTGGTTGCAACGTGAAAAAAACGGTGGTGGGGCAAGTGGGGGCTTAAGATCAAAAATAAATAATGATACCTGCTTTTCATTCGGTTATTTTTTATTCAATCCCTGAAAAGCAGAAGTATTATTATGATTTTACCCCCCAAATTTAAACAAATTTATCTGTTTTCTGTGGTTGCAATTCTGTCGCTAATAGGTGTCTATGCCCTCCAAACGCTACATGCACCCACGGCCGATGCGAAACTTGAAGAATTTGACCAATGTTTTGCTCCTGCAAATACAACTGATGCGATTTTTCAGGTTGGATTGTTTGTCTCTAATCCAGATTTCCAAACAAACACGTCGCTTACCGTTCATGGGCAAATAAAAAACGGCTGGCAGTACACGTATTTTAGTGGCAACAGCCCGGCCGAAATCACCTCCTTGGCGGTGGCACCCGGGACCATCACCGGCACAATCACCGGTTCAACAGGCCAGATTATTGAGAGCGTGGTCGATATGCCGACAGCTGGGAAATATACCGTTTTGGCCTATGGCTCTGGCGGCACCTCTGGTTTACAGCCTATTCAGTATGGGACGTTTGCAGATGACCCAGCCCCTATTTCGGCCGGAAAAGGAAAGGTTCGAGTTATCCATGCCTCTGGCTTCCACGAGAACCTGAATAATTTGCTTTTAGATTTCCGCTTTAATGAAGGGGAAGTCATGGTTGTCGATAACTTGGCCTTTGGCTCTCAGGCGTATTTCGAAGTTGAGCCCGGTGAAATCAAGATTGAAGGTGTTGATCAGACAGGTGACTTTACCCTTTTCGACATCAAGCCATTTGATGTAGCCGAAGGCGAATTAGTTACCCTAATTTTGTACGGGGATAGTGCCGAATCGATGGACGTTTACCCGCTTTCAAACTGCCAAAGCCTCTATAAAATTAATCAATTAGTTTCTCCACCAGAATTTCCACGTTTTGAAGGATTTTTGCACTTTATCAACCTATCCCCGTTAAGCAGTCAAATTGACGGGACCAAGCTCAACTTGTCGCTAGACGGTGCGGTGCAGTTTGCCGATGTTGAGTATGGGACTTCAACTGGGACTACTCAGGTTGAGGCGAAATATTACACCGCCCAAGTCAAGAGCAATGAATCGAACATTGTGCTTTCGACAATCGGCTTTGAGCTTGAGAAAGACCGGTCTTACACACTGATTGCTACTGGTGGCGGCGCGGAAAATGTTGAACACAAACTAACCCTTATCGAGAATGATCTGAGTGTGCCGAACGGCAATAATGGGGCTCTGCGCTTCGGTAACTTTTTGACCGATCTAAGCCCCAATAATGGCTTAACTTTGGTCGACGAAATGGCTCAGTCGATCACGTTTAGCGGTGTTGATGTCGGCCAACTGGGAGAGCCTGACTACCAACAAATTTCGGCCGGATTGCACGACTATGACGTTCATATCGGCCCGCAATCAATCATCGATCCTGAGCCGTTTAATGTAGCATCTGGGTCACGAGTAAGCCTGTTTGCGGCAGGGAACGGGGTTGAGCAACCGTATCAGCTGTTTAAAACTGTTGATGGGTCTGCGGGCGAGATGCTTGATCTTGAAGTCGGCCGATTGTACGTGGCCCATCTAGCCCCATTTGCCCCAACGGCCGAAGAGACGGCGGTTACGCTGAAAATTGATGGGGACATTGTTGACAGCTTTGCGCAGTATGGCGATTCAACCGGTTACATTAACTTGCGGGCCGGAAAACGGACGATCGAGGTTGAAAAAGATGGGACAGTTCTTGTTTCTCGTGAAATCGATCTTGTAAAAAACAAAGACTACACCGTCATCTTCAGCGGATCACAAAATCAGCTGACCTTGTCGGAACCGATTCAAACCAATTTTGAGCAAACTGAAAATGCTACGGTGCAATTTGGGCAAATGACCCGAGATTTCCATCTAGTTACTTTCTCCGATTTGGTTGCTCCACTTGAGACTAATGTAGTGTTTGGGCAGATTGGGCAAAATCAGGTAGCTGTTCCAGCCGGAGATTTGAACCTTTCTGTGACAGATTCTCTCTCGGGTGATGAACTGATCAATCCAGCGCCGATTAAACTTTCGGCCGGGGATAGTGCAATTTTTGTTGCGGCGAAAAATAAGCAGTTTGATGGCCACGCCGTGTATGCAATTGTCAACGGCCAGTCAGGGGCCTTTTTAGAGATTGAACAAGAGCGCTCACACGTTTATGTTGCTAATCTGTTGGCCTTAAATTCGGAACTCACAGATCCAACAATAACCATCCAATTTAATGGAGAACCTGTTGGGAACGCGATGCGGTTTGGGGAATCAAGCCCCGGGCTTCTCGAGTTACCCGTTGGGACGGGCACGCTCGAACTGTTTGTGTCTAACAGGGTTGATGCTGTTTTAAGCATGGAAATTGCAACAGAGAAAGATGCGGTTTATTGGCTGTTCGCCCACGGGCTTAGCACCGATCCTAAAATTGAGTTTCGGCAGCAATTGCCAACAGCAAAGCTGGGTACGTTCAAAATACTTGCGGGCAACTTGGTGCCAGAGCCGGCCGGATTTTTTAGATCCGTCTCGATTTATCAGAACGAAACGCAAGTAAGTGAGAATTTAAGCAGTGGCGAGATGATGTCTGAATATGAAACCAGCATCACATCGACCTCAACATTCGAAGTGAAATCGAGTGATGGCTCTAATGTGCTTCTTGAAACGCCAGAGCTAAATTTTGCTGATAACTCTTCAGTTATCTTGCTCATCGGCGGGGATGGGGGGATTAATCAGCCCTACGGCCTGTTTGCAATTGTGAATAACGAGCAGATGGAACTTCTTCCTTCTGTAGAAGGGGGAACCAGTAGTGAGCCCCTGATTAACATTTCCCAGTTTGTTTCTAGCAGTTCCGATAAGGTGAGAATCCGGCTAAATGATCAGCTCTTGGACGGCACATTGGCGTTTGGCGATATGGAATTTAGCGCAAGCGGAATCTTGGGTAGCAATAATATCGAAGTATTGGATGCTGAGACGATGGAAGTTTTAGCCGAGCATGAAACTGACTTCTTAAACCAAAGCGACGTTTATTTGGCCTTTGTCGGTGATGATGTAGACGGTGGCGGGATTGCGGGCTACGGATTGGTTGTGCCTGCTGAAGATGAAGCTGGAAAATCTGGTATCACTTATCTAAACCTAGCAGTTACGGCTGAAAACGGCTCGGCAAATAGCTCTACGCTCCATTTTGAAAATCGCCGGCCGAACGACGCCAATGTCACCTTCGAGGCGATAGAATTTGGAATGTATGAATCTAAATCAGTTGATGCGGGTACCTACGATCCGATCCTAACATCGGCCGATGAAAAAGAGGTGTTTGCCAACCCGTCTGTTTTGACATTTGGCATGGGAGATCAAGTGGCGGTTGTATCGGCCGGAAATGGCTCAAATATTCCGATATCACTTTATCAGTTTCAACTGATTGATGGAAAGGTGCAAGCAATAAAAGTTGCCAACGAAGCATCGATTATCGATTATTCAGACATCTTGTTTTTACCCGTTGTCATAAAATAGATAAACCGAATAGCCCATCCAAAGCCCATGTTTGATTCTTGTCAGGCATGGGCTTTTTTGTTGACGTGGTGCGTCAAATTTGGTAAATTTCGGCTACTTATCAAGCGATAAGTAAGTTGGCCAAGCGTTAGCTTGGCTTAGAACTGATCCCAGATCGGTTGTAAGTTAACTAAATTGTTAAAACACCCATTACCTAGACCCATGAGGACACCATGCTCGATTTTCGACTAGACGAAGAGCAACAGATGCTCACCGATGCGATTCATCGCTTTGCAGAGGAGAAAGTGCGGAAAACCTTCCGCGAAGCTGAGGAGATGGGCAAACTGCCTGCAGATGTTGTAAATGGGGGCTGGGAAATCGGCCTTTTGCAAACTGGCATTCCTGAAGAATTTGGCGGGATGGGTGAATACTCGGCCGTAACAAGCGCAGTTGCCATTGAAGAATTTGCATGGGGAGACTTGGCAACAACCATGGCCATTATGCG
>JAHDGV010000450.1 GCA_020631655.1 Chloroflexota bacterium
TCCGGCCGCCGGTCACATCGTAAAAACGCAAAATCAGCTTGATCAAGGTTGATTTGCCCGCACCCGTTGGCCCCACAAACGCCGCCATCGACCCGGCCGGGATGTTAATCGAGAAGTCTTTAACCACTTTGGCAGATTCGTTGGATTGATAGTTAAAACTCACATCCTCAAATACCACATCCCCTGCTACCTGCTCCGTTGATAGAGCAACTGATCCGGTCTTGATTTGCGGTTCTTTCTCAAGCAAATCCATCACCCGATTGGTTGACGCGATCGCCCGCTGATAGGTATCCAGCGTTTCACCTAGCGAGGTGAGCGGCCAGAGTAAACGCTGGGTCATAAAGACCATGACACTGTAAAGGCCGACATTTAGGCCACCCTCGAGCGCAAGTCGGCCGCCGTAAATGATCATCGCCACAAAACCGCCCATGATAAACATGCGGATCAGCGGCACAAACATGGCGCTGTAGTTAATGGCAGAGCGATTGGTGAGGCGATAGTCGTCGCTAAATTTTCGGATCCGGCCGGACTCATATTTCTCGGCCGTAAAGCTCTTGATCGTAGCAATGCCACCTAAATTATTGGCCAGCTGGCCGTTGAGCAACCCTGCTTTTTCGCGCACCGCTTTGTACAGCGGCTCCAAAATCGAAGTGAACCGAATCGATCCCCACGCCACAAACGGGATCGGCAGGATGGCCATCCACGCCACTGACGGAGCGATCCACAAAAACGCCCCGCCGATCACCAGCAGGGTCATGATTAGGCCGATAATCCGATTAGCCCCTTGATTCAAAAAGCGTTCCAGCTGGTTGATGTCGTCATTCAAAATCGCCATCAGCCCACCGATGCTCGAATCTTCAAAATAAGCCAGCTCAATCCCCTGCACATGATCATACGCATCTTGGCGCAGATCGTGCTGAATGCTCTGGGCCAGATTGCGCCACTGCCATTCGTTGATGTAGTCAAAAACCGACTCACCGATCCAGAAAAAGGCGGTAATCGCCCCCAATACCCACAGCTGGGTCCACAGATCAACGATCCCAAAGTTGGCCAGCATCGAATCTTCCCGCTGGACAACCACGTCCACGGCCGCGCCGATGAGCAGGGGCGGAGTTAGGTCAAAAATTTTAAACAGGATGGTGTTAACCACGGCCCAATTGACCGATTTTTGGTGATCTTGGGCGTGTTGCCACAATCTTCTGAATGGGTGAGTTTGTTTTTCCATGCCGTAATTTTACCCCCGTGCAAAAAATCGGCCCTGCGTGATTACGTTTCTCGTAGGGGCTACGACATTCGCATGAACCATTTGTCGGAGATCAGAACCTTTCAGCGAATGTCTCGCCCCGACGGTGCGAAAGGCGTTTGCAACAAGCAAATAATATTCTGGCCGTCTTGGCAAATTGTTGCCATGCCACGGGTAGGGGTCGAAGGGGGCGGAACCCAGTTTGATTTTGCTTAGCCCGGTTGAACCCGCCCCCTTCGACCCCTACAACAATGTTTGCACGGCCCGAAATTGGATGAGATGATTCCGCCCAATGCAAAACCTCACCGACTACCAAAAAGGACTGCTCATCACCCTCATCGGCGTCATCGCCATTGTGCCAGACGGCCTGCTCGTCCGCCTCATCAACACCGAATCGTGGACCCTATCAGTCTGGCGTGGCCTACTCATTGGCATCAGCATGACGATTTTTCTGGCATTCTATTATCGGGGGGATTTCTTTAACAAATTTTATGAGATGGGCTGGCTCGGCGTGATTGTCTCGATCACAACCGGTTTTTCCACCTTTTTATTTGTCTACGCCCTCTCCAACACCTCGGTAGCCAGTGCCCTGTTTATTGTCAGCACATCACCAGCCTTTTCGGCCCTGTTCGCGTGGCTGTTGCTCAAAGAGCACGTGCCAACTCGAACGTGGATTACGGTGGCTGTGGTATTAGTTGGCATCGGCATTATTGCGTGGGGCAGTTCGGGTGGGGCCACGAGCACGGCCGGGAATCTAGCCGCTCTCGCCATCGCTGTGATTCTGGCCACCAACTTTTCACTCATCCGCTATTTTGATGGGGCCGACATGGTCCCCGCCGTGGCTGTGGGAGGATTTTTATCTGCGCTATACGCCCTGCCGTTTGCAGATTCGCTGGCGCTCTCAGCCGAACAGTGGGGATACACGCTGTTGCTGGCGGGAATCCTGCTTCCTATCGCTTTCTCGCTCATGTACGTCGGGCCCCGCTACATCCCGGCGGCCGAGGTCAGCCTATTGCTGTTGCTCGAAGCGGTGCTCAGTCCATTTTTGGTCTGGCTGGTGATCGGAGAAAATCCCGGTGTTGCCACGCTAATCGGCGGGACAATTATTGTCATCGCTTTGGCAGTCAATTCGTCTATCCCATTTTTCAGCGAACGAAACGTAGAAAATCGATAAAGATATCATCTACCGGCCGATAGATAGGGTAAAATCCATTCATCTTTAGACATCTGATTGCTACCCAGCAGTTTTTTAAACCCTCACCCCAACCCTCTCCCAAATTTGGGAGAGGGAGCCAAAACCGCCATTGCAAATCTCTTTTTCTTCTCCCCTCGGGGAAAAGGCCAATTATATTGGCTCATATCCCAACAAAGTTGGGACGGGCGTACCCGAGAGGGACGGATGAGGGGGAGAAATGGCAAACTGTACGGGACAATAATTAATTGCTAAATACTTTAGAAAACAAGAGGCGGTATGAAACAAAACATCATTGTGATTGGAGCAGGGCTTAGCGGACTGATGGCGGCTTGGCAGGTGGGCCAAGCTGGGCACAACGTCAAACTACTCGAAGCGCGAGATCGCGTTGGCGGCCGGGCATGGACCCATCCCGATAACAACGGCGCATTTTGCGAGATGGGGCCGTCGTGGTTTTGGCCCGGCCAGCCAGTTGTCATGAGCCTGCTCAACCACTTTGGTATCGACCATTTTGAGCAGTATGCAGACGGCATTGTTTTGTTCCAACAGCCAGACGGAAAAGTGGGTCAAGCACCTATCGACTCTCCAATGAAAGGCTCGTACCGGATCGATGGCGGTATTTCCAAACTGGCAACCGCCATCGCCCAACAGCTCGACCCGGCCGACCTGCTTCTAAATCATGCGGTTGACACCATCACCCAGCAAGATGGGGTTGTGCTGGTGTCTGGCACAAATACAGACGGCCCATTTACCCTGCGGGCCGAGCGAGTTGCGGTTGCCATCCCCCCCAGATTAGCCGGAGAAATGACGATTGAGCCTGCGATGCCACCGGCCGCCGTGCACGCCCTGCACAACACCCCCACTTGGATGGCGGGTCACGCGAAGTTCTTTGCCTTGTACGATCAACCGTTTTGGCGCGCCAAAGGTGTGTGCGGCACAACGATCAGTCGCCGTGGGCCGCTGGCTGAGATTCACGACGCATCCCCAGCATCGGCCGAGGTTGGTGCGCTGTTTGGCTTTGTGGGGATCGATGCGGGCCGACGCGCGGCCGCTGGCAAAGAGGCGCTGATCGAAGCGGCTTTGGACCAGATCGCACAAATCTATGGGGAAGAGGCGCGCCATCCCACCCAAACCTATCTGCAAGATTGGACCCAAGAGCCGTTCACAGCCGGAGCGGCCGATCAGGCACCCCAGACCCATCATCCGAACTACGGGCTAAACCTAGACTTGGGTGAGGCGTGGGAAAATAAACTCGCATTTATTTCGTCCGAGACATCGTTCACCAACGGTGGTTTGATCGAGGGTGCGCTTGAGTCGGGCATCCGCTTTGCGCAGTGCGTGGCGGAGCTCAGCTTAAAATTGCAGGATGAACCGACCGTGGAACACAAGGCCAGCATGGATTGGGATTGGTTTCAGGGGTAAATTGGCACCAGATGGCACACTTTTTCGCTGATCTCTAGTTTTGAGCGAGCTAAGATTAGGGCATGAAATTAGCAAGCACATTACACATCAAGGCTCCGGCTGAGCGGGTTTGGCAAGTTGTCGCCCACGACTTCGCCAACGTCAGCCATTGGGCCAGCGGAGTCCCCAAGTCTGGCATCAATACGGCGGCCGCAGTGCCAGAAGGGGCCAGCGTGGGCGGCCGGGTTTGTGATGTTCCCGGTTTTGGCAAGATCAATGAGACGTTTATCGACTATGATGAAGCGGGGATGACCTTCACCTACGAAGCGACCGGCGGTCCATTTTTCATGCG
>JAHDGV010000451.1 GCA_020631655.1 Chloroflexota bacterium
CTTTTTCATCATCTTCGTAATCAGCAATGATGTTGTACGCAATGTCGGCCGGTGCCTCAATATCGATCGATGCTTGCAAACTATATTGTCCCATTAGATTTCGTCATCTCCTTGATTTAGAAATAGGTCTTTTACTTTTCATGTGTCCATCACCGCGAGATCACCCTTCGACAAGCTCAGGGTTCCTTGCAAATGAAAGTTCTAATATGATAGCTTTTTCATATCCAGACTCCCCCTTTTGTCACTTATTCCGATTTATATTATCCTTCCACAGCAACTATTTTACGCAAAAAAAAACAATATTTTCAAGCCATCTAAAAAGCAAATTTCTAAAAGATTTAGGCCACCAAAGGCTCGAAAGGAGATAAAAAATGCCAGGTTTACTGCCAAACGTAGATCCCGATGGACTCCTCGAATATTCCGTCGTTTACACCGACCGTGCGGTCAATCACATGTCTCAATCATTCCAACAGGTTATGCGAGACATCAATACGACGCTTAAAAAAGTATATAACGCCGATGGGGTCTCGGTTATTCCCGGTAGCGGCACCTTTGGCATGGAGGCGGTTGCTCGCCAATATGCTCAAGGGCAAAAGGTGATGGTTATTCGCAACGGCTGGTTTAGCTATCGTTGGAGCCAGATTTTCGAGGCGGGCAACATCCCGGCCGAAGAAATTGTGCTAAAAGCCAAAATGGTCAAAGATGAGCATCAGGCTCCATTTGCCCCCGCCCCGATTGATGAAGTGATCGCAACGATCAAGGCTGAAAAACCGGCCGTTGTGTTCGCTCCCCACGTCGAAACATCTGCGGGAATGATGTTGCCCGATGATTACATCAAAGCGGCGGCCGATGCCGTTCACAGCGTTGGCGGCATTTTTGTGCTCGACTGTATCGCCAGCGGCACCATGTGGGTCGACATGCAAGCGACCGGTGTAGACGTGCTGTGCAGTGCGCCTCAAAAAGGATGGTCGGGCACTCCCTGTGCCGGATTGGTGATGCTGAGTCAACGTGCCATCGATCTGTTTGAAACAACTGCCAGCAGCAGTTTTTCTTGCGATCTGAAAAAATGGTATCAGATCATGCAGGCGTTTGTAAACGGCGGCCACGCTTACCATGCAACCATGCCAACCGATGGGTTGACCACCTTCCGCAATGTAATGGCTGAAACGGAAGAGTGTGGATTTGAGCAGGTTATGGCACGCCAACAAGAGCTGGGCAAACGGATTCGCTCCGTTCTTGAATCCAAAGGATTCCCTAGCGTGGCGGCTCCCGGCTTCCAAGCACCCGGGGTTGTAGTTAGCTATACCGATGATCCTGCAATTAAAAACGGTAGCAAGTTCAGCGCGGTGGGTATGCAAATCGCGGCCGGAGTTCCTTTGGCCGTTGATGAGCCAGATGATTTCCAAACCTTCCGCCTCGGTCTATTCGGTCTAGACAAACTGATGAACGTTGATCGCACTGTTGAGTCATTCGAGGCAGCGATTAATCAAGTCGCCTAAAAAAACAAAGTTTTCGTATATAAAAAGGCGTTCTCGGGCTCGAGAGCGCCTTTTTGGGTCCTAGGACATTTTGCCTAATTATTAAAGTTTCTAAGCTTCTACCAGAGGTAGCCCCCAATACTTATTAATAATTTCTATAGAAGCCATGCCTACAATCGATTGGATAAATCAAATCGGGGTGTTAAGCTCCGTTTAAATCAACCCCTTAGCGAACAATCTAACTCTTATGCATCTTGCACGATTCCCCCGTCGGCAGTACACACACGGGTACACACCCATCGAACCTTTGCCAAATTTAACCAAACATCTAGGTGGCCCAAATCTTTACGTTAAACGTGATGATTTATTGGGATTGGCGGCCGGTGGCAACAAAACGCGCAAGCTAGAGTTTCTAGTCGCCGATGCGCTTGAGAAAGGGGCCGATACACTCATAACAGTGGGAGCACCACAATCCAATCATTGCAGATTAACGTTAGCCGCGGCCGTGAAAGAAGGACTCAAATGCCAGCTTGTGCTGGAAGAACGGGTCCCTGACAGCTACGACGAAAATGCAAGCGGAAACAATATGCTGTTCCGTCTATTGGGTGTTGAAAAAATAAAAGTTTTTAAATCCGGAACCGATCTACAGGCCGAGATGCAGGCACTGGCAGATGATTTAGCCAAAGCAG
The DNA here is from genome assembly GCA_020631655.1 of Chloroflexota bacterium. Taxonomy (GTDB): domain Bacteria; phylum Chloroflexota; class Anaerolineae; order Promineifilales; family Promineifilaceae; genus WTJY01. The sequence continues at coordinate 2,168 of JAHDGV010000451.1, forward strand.
GCCGGAAAGGCTACATCATCCCCGGTGGTGGCTCTAACAAAATCGGCTGTTTGGGATACACCGGCTGTGCCGAAGAAATTCTGGCTCAGTGCAATCAAATGCAGCTCAAACTCGACCACATCGTCTGCTCTAGCGGCAGTGGTGGTACCCATGCGGGGTTGGCCGTTGGGCTCAGCGGGAACAATGCAAACATTCCGCTAACCGGCATCAGCACACGCGGCGAAAAAATCGCGCTGGAAGAAAAGTACCATGGCTTAGCAAGCCAGACGGCCGAAATGCTAGGCATTCGCGGTGGAGTACCACGCGAGATGTTTAATATTTTTGATGGGTACGTAGGGGATGGCTACTCACTCCCGACTGATGGGATGATCGAAGCGGTACAGCTTTTTGCACGGCATGAAGGGATTTTGCTTGATCCTGTTTACACCGGCAAAACGGCGGCCGGTTTGATCGATTTGATTCGCAAAAACCACTTTAAAGCGGGCGAAAATGTTTTGTTTGTGCACACGGGTGGTTCCCCAGCACTGTTTGCCTATCAAGATACGATTCTAAGCAACGTAAGCGGATAATTTAGGAGCAAATGTATGAGTAACAAACCAGAACAAACAGTTGGCGTTATTGGTGGATTAGGGCCTAAAGCAACTTTAGATTTTTATGCCAAGCTGATCAACATGACCGCGGCCGAAACAGATCAAGAACATCTGCACGTGATCATCAACAGCAATGCAAAAATCCCTAACCGACAAAATGCCCTATCTGGTAAAGGACCATCTTGCGCACCTGAGTTAATTCAATCAGCACTTGCACTAGAAAGTGCAGGGGCCGACTTTTTGGTTATGGTTTGTAACACGGCCCACGTGTACGAAACCCACATTCGCGAATCGATCAATATTCCGTTTATCAGCATCATCCGTGAAAGTGTGAACCACTGCCTTAAAACAGTGCCCGGCCTAAAAAGGGTAGGATTACTCGGAGCTACCGGCTGCATTGACAGCAATTTATATCAAGACCATTTCGACCATGCTGGCGTTGACTGCTTGACACTCGACCGGGCTGATCAGAACGATTGCATGGATCTTGTTTATCAAATCAAGGCCAATAACATAGATTTTTCTGTTAGCTTGCAAATGGAAAAATATGCACAGTCTTTGGTTGATCGGGGTGCTGAAGTTATTTTGGCAGCCTGCACAGAAATTCCCCTCGTCCTACAAGATGACTTCTTAACCATCCCACTAGTTAACTCAACCGATGTGCTAGCTGAATCTGCTATTCAATATGCTCGGCCGACATCACCAGAACATGCCAGCCGGTTTGTATACACAACTCATAAAGAAGGCATTTTCAATAAAAACCAGTTTGCACACCTCTAACTTCGCCTCATAAAACATCGGTCTGTTTACATTTCATTAACCTACAGTTATCAATCACTTAAATTTTTGCACATAATGCGCTAAAATAAGTGAGCTACCATTTTGAATTGGTAGGTGAGAAGAAGAAGGAATATCCTCACCGCAATGCGGTAAAGAACGACCCCATTACCGAAAACTTAATAATTTAATCCGATGGGCTTGAGAGTTATCCTGTGCGTGCAGGAGCAACACCTACTCTAATATTTGGCCTGTCAACTTAAAATCGTTAAATCCTTTCTATAGCTCTTGCTATTGGAAGTTTTTATTTGTGTATCCAAACAATCAATATCTATGAGGAGAATTTAAGGTATGAACCTAAAAAGATTGTTTACATTTTTTACTCTTCTGTTGCTAGCAGCGGCCATCGCGGCTTGTGGTGGAACAGAGGTAGTAGAAGATGCCGCAGATGCGGTTGTAGATACGGCCGAAGAAGCTGTAGATGCAGTTGAAGAAGTTGTTGAAGATGCGGCCGAGGTCGTGGAAGACGCAGCCGAAGAGATGATGGACGAACTCGAATGTTCTGACGCTCTTGGTTGTGTTGAAGTAGATGCAGGGGATCCAATCGTGATCGCTTACATGTTGCCAACCTCAGGTCCAG
>JAHDGV010000452.1 GCA_020631655.1 Chloroflexota bacterium
GAGCCAGACTTCTGCGGGATCGGGTCACCCGGCCGCTACTCAGCATCGACTCGCTCAACGAACGGCTTGATCAGGTTGAAGGCTTTTTTAATGATGGCTTGTTTCGGGCCGAACTGCGCGGCGTTTTAAAAGGGATGCCTGACCTCGAGCGACTGGCTAATAAAGTGGTCTCCGGCCGGGCGACCCCGAGAGATGTGGCCCAAATTCGTACAGCGTTGGCCGTGATGCCTGATTTGGAGCATGTGGCCAGCAACTTGTTTGTCAGCAACGATGGGTCTGCTACAAAAGCATTTACAAGCGTACAAACGCTTATCGATAGCCTCGATTGGGTTGATGAGGTCAACGACTTGATCGGTAAGGCGATTGTTGAAGATGCCCCCAATAACACGGCCAAATCTGGCTTTATGCTGGCGGGATTTTCGGCCGAACTGGACGGGGTGGTTAACGCCTCGGCCCATGCGCGGGATTGGGTGGCTGATCTTGAACCGCGTGAAAAAGAACGGACCGGGATCACGGCGCTGAAAGTGGGCTTTAATAAAGTCTTTGGCTACTACATCGAAATTACCCGAGCCAACAGCCATCTTGCCCCTGAGGATTACATCCGCAAACAAACGCTGACCAACGCGGAACGGTACATCACCCCAGAGTTAAAAGAGTATGAAACGCTGATCTTAAACGCTGAAGAGCGGATGATTGAGATTGAGCGCAGGCTGTTTGTTGAGGTTTGCCAAGAGATTGCCCGATTCGCGGATCGGCTTTTGGCAACCGCCAAAACGTTGGCCCAGTTGGATGTAGCGGCTGGATTGGCAGAAACGGCCGCCAATCAAGGGTATGTCCGGCCGACAATCAACGAGCAGGATGGCATCACGATCGCGGCCGGGCGCCATCCGGTGATCGAACAGTCGCTGGAGCTGGAACGCTTTGTGCCCAACGCCACTTTGTTTGATAGTGAGGAACGGATCCAGCTAATTACCGGCCCCAACATGGCGGGTAAAAGTACAATTTTGCGCCAAGTGGCTCTGATCACGCTGATGGCACAGATGGGGAGCTTCGTCCCGGCCGACAGCGCTGAAATCGGGCTAGTTGACCGCATCTTCACCCGCATCGGGGCGCACGACGAGCTACACGCGGGCCGTTCTACTTTTATGGTTGAGATGGTGGAAGCGGCCGAGATTTTGAACCACGCCACCCATCGCAGCCTGCTCATTTTGGATGAGATCGGCCGTGGCACAAGCACCTACGATGGGCTGTCTATCGCATGGGCCATCATCGAATATTTGCACAACCACCCGCGCCTCAAGCCCCGTACACTGTTTGCCACCCATTACCACGAGCTAACCGGCTTGGCCGAGTTACTGCCGCAGGTGGTCAACTACAGCATCGCCGTGGCGGAAGAGGGGGAGAATATTGTCTTTTTGCATGAATTGGTCAGAGGGTCGGCCGAAAAATCGTTTGGGATTCACGTGGCGCAGCTGGCCGGGATGCCGCGTGATGTGGTACAGCGGGCCAATGAGATTCTGCAGGACTTGGAGGCCAACGCGGTCACGACTTCGGTGGAGCCGAGTCACCTGAAGCAGGCTCAGCAGGTCGCCCTGTTTCCAGAAGCCAGTCCGATTCTGGATGAGTTAGGGGAGCTAGACATCACGACGATGACGCCGCTTGAGGCGATTAATAAGCTCTACGAGTGGAAAAAGAAGTTTGGATAATCAAAATTTATCTTATTGATCAGGCCTGAAAACGAATATCTGTTCGAATGCGAAAGCTCGGACCCCATCAACTTCACAAATTGTAGCTGATTGAATTCTATCGATATCCTCATCAAGGTTTGGATCCTCAGTAATAAATTGATTACTTACAAACACATTTTCAGAACCACTTAACTTAATCGTGTATGTATCCGTAAATGCATTCTCCTCGATGAGATCAAATGATGTTCCCACATTGACCGACACATCTCGAGACGATTTGCATTCTACATCGACCTCATTCCCAGTATAGTTGTATTCTAAAATGAAACCATGCCACATACACGGGTGGGCTTCTTGGTTAAAAAGACACTCTCCATTGACCTCAAACTCCATTTCGGCCCCTTCTTCATAAATGATCCACTGCCCATTAACTTGAGTCATTTTTCCTTGTGACAATGAAATGGGTTCAAAAAAGTTTACATTAGGGGGAATATTTTGACTTTGAAGGCAGCTTGTCAGGAGAAATATAAAAAGTATGAGGATGAGATGCTTTTTCATGTAGCCCTCCATGTTGGACCAAAAAACAGGAAAATAGACGCAACCAGTTACGAAGTATATTTTTTTAACCTTACGAATTAAAATAAATCTAGATTTTGATCCAAATTTCACATTTTTGGATGAACATTTCTAATTCGTAGGGCGACCGAAAAATCATTTTGGAATCACGTGGCGGAGCTGCCGGAATACCGTTGCTCAATCTTTGGTTGGGATGTAAGCGCCAGCGACGTGCAACGAGCCAATGAAATTTTGCATGATATAGAGGCGAATGCGGTCATGACTTCGGTGGAGCTAAGCCATTTGAAGCAGGCTCAGCAGGTGGCTCAGTTTCCAGAAGCCAGCCCGATTTTGGATGAGTTAGGGGAGCTGGACATCACTACGATGACGCCGCTTGAAGCGATTAATAAGTTGTATGAGTGGAAGAAGAAGTTTGGATAATTATATTTTGACAAAGCTTTTGGTTAAAAAATGTGTAAAGTCATTTCCTTAAGAAATACTCATTCAGGAAGGGGGAAATCCTTTTCTAGTTCCAAAGCCACACAGCTCGATTAAATACGAATTCGAAATCTTGACCTCAAGATTTTGTAGTAACCTCACGTAAAATACTATGTTCAACTCCTCCATTTTTGTGCCTTGCCAAAATTTTTCCAATGAAAGCCCTTCCACCATTGCCAATGAAAAAGAGGCCAAGCTGTTCTAAGTAAGCATCATCAAATTGATTCGGTACAAGAGGTAGCAATTCCGCTCCAACATGCGTGAATTTCCAAATGGGCAATAGGATTTCTGAAGAAATTTCACCACGTTCGACAATTAGTGAGTGGTCGCCAAAGAAAAAATCTTCTCTACTAACATTTTGATCTCGAAAAGTTCTTACAGATAAATCCGTTGGGTACATCAAATCAACCTCGGCTAATGCAAACTGTACTCCTTGTTGAATGTTACAATTTGTACTTAACCACTCCTTATTTTGAACGGCAATGAATGCACCTGTATTCCAAACAAGCGCATACTTTCCAATTCGCTGGAGCAATTCAGCCTCTGATTTTGTCATATTTCTCACAAAATCTAGAGTCCGTAATGAATATGTACCTGGTTGACGAATTTCGCCTGCCAGTATTCGCCCCCAGAGAGTTTGCATTTCTTCTGATGACACATCCTGAGCCGACTTGAAAAATCGTGTGATCCAATCATCATCTGGTGATTCGCTAGGAATAGATTCATCGTTTGAAAGTTCTATAGCAGCGCGTGAAGTTACACTTTCTATATTCGCTTGTTCTTTTCGAGATTGATAATCTAATCGATTTTGAGAGCGGTCTTCAATTGCCTTCTGTTCAAGGATTAATGTATTATCTTCCGGTTTTTGCCAAAGCTCAATTTCACCATCTTTGTAAATCACCGGGAGCTTAGATTGTTGTGCAACTTCGTTTAATGCATTGGAAATCACTCGTATTTCGTGTGCTTTTGCGTCTGCATTCTTCCGTATTAGATATGGTGACATAACTGCCCCCACGCCCTTTGAGACAACTTCAATAAGTCGCGTTAATGGCTCACTTAAACCTGCTAAATCTTTAATTTCCATTTGGGATCCTTGTTAATTTGATTGAGAAAATTAATAAGCCTTTTTTACTTACCGCTCAATCTATTCTGGCTGTTGAAGCGGTATTTTGCATTGCAATGGTAGGCATTTTCCCTAAACCACCATCACATAAATATTTCTAAAAAGAAAGTGCTGGGATTTCTCGTTCCGGCCGGTTTTTTGCCAAGTCGTGATTCATTTGCAGGTTAAGCCAAAACTGCGGCGTAGTCCCAAAAGCCTGAGACAGTAACCATGCCGTTTCAGGCGTAACATCCCGTTTGCCTCGCACAATTTCATTTACCCGCTGAATCGGAATGTCTAGGTGCTTTGCCAAAGCCACCT
>JAHDGV010000453.1 GCA_020631655.1 Chloroflexota bacterium
GACGGGTCTCTGATGAACTTAAGAAAATTTCCCGCATTTCTGATTAAGAATACGTTCAGTGCTTAAGCAGTCTGTCAATTCAGCCCAACATGACTTGCACCCGGGCTACTGCAGTCGAAGCGGCCGTTGTGCAAGCTACTAGGCTCTGAGAGTGTCTTTACAGACAAATATAGTTAACGCCTATACCTTCCTGTCTGTTTGCCGAAACAAAAATGGGATAGAATCATTTATTGTCATTGGTCGGCCAGCACAGAGAGTATAACTTTACTCAACGCTTTAGTTGCCACACGGACAGAAGGGGGGAACTCCTTAAATATCTCAACAAATTAAAATAGGAACAAAACATGCCAACATCTGCCGAATTAGATCAGATTATCAACCGCACAGGTACAGCCTCATCTAAATGGGACTATGAATTTACACCAGAGGGGGTTGCCCAACCTCGCATCAGTGGCGACGACATACTTGCACCTGATAATCAGCTTCAATTGTGGGTTGCAGATATGGACTTTCGTAGCCCGCAAGCTGTAATCGATGCGCTTGTTGCCCGTGCCCAGCATGGCATATTTGGGTATACCATGCCGCCCCAATCGTATTATGATGCCATCATGGGCTGGATGCAGAAACGACACAACTGGACAATTAAGCAGGAATGGATTTTAAGTTCACCCGGGGTCAAGCCATCGCTGTCTGCCATCCTACAGGCATTTACACAACCCGGAGACGGCGTCCTGATACAAACTCCCATTTATCATCCATTTTATGATCTAATCGAAAGAAATGGGCGTGTTATTGTGCACAATCCGCTGATCGAGAACGCAGATCGATATGAGATCGATTGGGCTGATTTTGAGCAAAAGGTGGCCAATCCTAAAACGACAATGGTTATGTTGTGCCATCCACATAACCCGGTTGGACGGGTGTGGACACATGATGAATTGAAGCGAATGGGACAGTTGTGTGCTGAGCACAACGCCTATTTTGCATCGGACGAAATTCATGCTGACCTGACATTTCCATGGAGCAATTTAGCAACCATTGGTGTAGCTTGTGAAGACACAATGCACAACAATTTTGTATGTACGTCGCCAACAAAAACGTTTAATCTGCCCGGCCTGAAAGCGTCTAATGTGATTGTGTCTAACCCTGACCTGCGAGCAAAAGTACAAAATCAATTTTTGAAAAACAACATTCGCGGGGTTAACTTGATGGGGGCAGTTGCGCTTGAAGCTGCATATGCGCACGGCGAGGCGTGGCTCAATGATGTGATGGCGTATGTCGAGGCAAACTACTGGTTTGCGAAAGAGTACATTTCTGAGCATCTGCCACAATTAAACCTGTACAAGCCTGAAGCAAGCTACCTGCTGTGGGTTGACTGCCGTGCGCTTGGGCTTGAGGCAGACGATTTGCACAATGTTTTATGCAAAAAGGCGAACGTTAAGCTCAACAATGGCGCCATTTTTGGCAGTGCAGGTGCTGGTTTTATGCGCATTAACATTGGCTGCCCACGACCTATTCTGGTAGAAGCGCTTGAGCGTATGAGCAGAACATTGAAAGAGGTATAGATTGGGCTCGGCGATGTTGGCCGATTAGTCTAGCTGGCACAAAGTTGCCTACGGCTCGTGACTAATCGGAGCTTGTTCAGCTTTCTAACAGAGCTTTCAACCGAAGCCCTATCAGGCCACGGCCGCTTCGGCCGGTATGAGACCAACCATCTGCAAAAACACCTATTTTTTTGAGAGAAGATTAAGGCAACACATCCACCGGCCAACAAGAAATAAACAATCATCTTCCCCACGGTGCAAAACACAACAGACCTCTACATGCCTGCTACACATTTCCTCCAAATTTTGTTGGTAGATATAATGCCTATCAGCAAAAGGATGGTTATGAACAGTTTGGTTAAAAGAATTTTAATTGGCCTTGGAATATTGGTGATTGCTGGGTTGATCGGCTACCGCTTTCTGACCCCGGCCGAATTTAGGGCGCAAGCAAACCCTGCCCCTGCGTGTAAATCACCCGCGTTTGACAAATCTGCGCTGGTTTTTGATACGTTGCTCATTTGTGGCACCAATCAGGTTCCGGCCGAAAAGTTGCAGCATGCGGCCAACGTCGCGGCCGAATGGCTCGACAACGATGAGGATGGTCAGGTAGACGAACCACGACTCATCGAAGCGATGCAGAGCAACGATCCGGTTGTGCTGATGACGGGCAACGGGATTTCTATGCTGGCGATGCCCCACCTGCTACCCGCCATCGAGGGGCGCCAAAGCCAAGATTTAAGCGCGGCCGAAACCGACCCGGCCGGTGATCGACGGGATGCCTCGCAAGAAGAAATCCATCACATCATCATGAATGCGGGCTGGATCAGCCTCTTCCCAGCAACGTTCAGCGATCAGGCTGATGTAAGCAGCACACTCTATCAAGCGTGGAAGTTTGCAGATGAAAACCAGCACTACGTTTACAACGACCCAACGTGTGACGACAGTTGTAAAGTGACGGAGTTTGTTTATCTAGCAACAGCGGCTTATTTTGGCGATATTGAAGATTTGCAAACGGATGAGATCCGTCTGTACACGCGAGATGAGCTTCAGCAGACGATTCCGGCCGTGATCGAGATTTTTGAATCGGCCGACTACACCTATCCCACCAACCATTGGCCGGATGGGACCTATCCGTATCCTGAAAACATTCAATTAACCAACGTAAATTAGCAGGCTTAGGAATGCAGAGGCGTTCCGGAGGCGTTTGGTCCGTATACTCACTTTCAACTTATCGATGGCGTGACCGCCCGAAGGAGAGATTATGACCACCCGTATAAAGGCCATCTGCCTAATTTTGCTCATCGGCTCGCTAATTTCATGCACAAAAGCACAGCCAGACCCATCTGAACCAGCGAATGAAATTGCAGAAGTTGCCCCAACCGAGCCACCAGCAACCGCAACACCGCTGCCTACCAATACACCTGAACCAACATCGACAAACACGCCAGAGCCAACCAACACACCGGTGCCGACAGATACGCCAGAACCAACGAATACACCTGAACCGACACAGACACCAACACCAACACCCTTGCCGCCATCTGATTTGGTTTCGGCCGATAATTGCTACCTTCCAGTGGCCAACTTCACGGGGGTCGGTCTCGGAGTACCTCGCTATGAAGGGCTGTTGCAATCGGTTGGCACGGTGAATGCGGCCGTCCTATTCGTTGACTTTGAAGATGTCCCCGCTACCAATAGAATGCCGGAAGAAGTGTTTAATATTGTGTCCCCCTCCTCATCCGACTACTTCAGTCAGGTATCTTATGGACGCATGGATCTGAACCTTCAACCACACCTAACTTGGCTACGCCTTAGCCAACCATCAGCCCACTATGGCACGGCCATTAATTCATTCTTCGGCCATCGCGATTTTCTTCAAGAAGCGATCGATTTAGCCGATGCAGAAGTTGACTTTTCTACGGCCGATACAGTCATTGTGATGGCCAATCCTGATGCTGAAGCTCTTTTCAAAGGGCCTGCTTCTCAGTTCCCCGTCCCCGGTCAGGGACTTTTCGCAGATGGGGTAGAAATTAGCAGTGGCGTGACCTCTGGGAACGACCTACTTAATTGGGGTGGGCTTTGGCTCAATCATGAGCTGGGGCATAACATGACTCTACCCGATCTCTATGCCTTCGACGGAGATGCCGGGGGAGGATGGCACCGATTCGTTGGCCCGTACAGCCTGATGGGCTTAATTAGTGGCTCCGCTCCCGAGCTATTTGCCATCGAGCGCTGGCAACTCGGCTGGATCGATGATGAGCAAATTACCTGCCAAACGGCGGGCGAAGCAACCATTGCGCTGTCTGCGATTGAGCAACCAGATGGGATAAAAGCGCACATGGTCCCACTCAGCCGTACATCAATGCTTGTGGTCGAGAGCCGCCTGCGCACAGGATACGATTCAACCATGGTTCAGCGCGGCGCACTTGTCTATCTTGTAGATGCCGGAAACTTTTCTGGTGCGGGCCCGATTAGAGTCCTAACACATGTGCCTAGCGATCTCATGCGCGATAGTGTTCCGTTGCGCCCTGGCGAATCACTCACACATGAGAATGTGACGATCACAGTGCTCGATGAGAACGATGATGGCGATATTATTCAGGTCACGGTTGAATAA
>JAHDGV010000454.1 GCA_020631655.1 Chloroflexota bacterium
CACTTCATACTTATCACTTCATACTTGCAACTTTACTGAATCCCTCCGTTGCTCATGAGCAACTGCCCGTTGATCCAGCCTCCCTCGGCCGAGCACAAAAAACGAACCAGATTAGCACTATCCTGACTGGTTCCCAACCGGCCGAGCGGCGTCGCCTGCACCGCCCATTCTTTGATCCCATCATCCATCCAGCCGGTGTCTACAGGGCCGGGATTAATCACATTGGCCGTAATGCCTAACTGTTTAAACTCATGAGAGGCCGCCAGCACGATCCGATCCATCGCCCCTTTGCTGGCCCCGTAGGGTAAATTTCCGGCCGTGTGATCGCTGGTCAGGCTTACAATTCGGCCGGAGCCGTGTTCCCCCTTAAACCGTTGCCCAAACTCCCGCACCATTAGCCAAGTTGACCGAGTATTGATGGCAAAGTGGGCGTCAAAACTTTCCAGGGTCGTTGTCAAAATGTCACTGTCAATCGACATGCAGTGGGACAAAACAAGTGCATCGGCCGGGCCAAGTGCCTGCTCAACTTGGTCAAATAGCTGGGCAGGCGTTGCTGGGTCAGACAAATCTGCTTCGATACTGATCGAATCAGGTGCAACCTGGCGGATCTGTCCCAAAATTTCGGCCGGTTCGTCTGGCCCGCTCTGCCAGGGCATGCTCGCGTCATACGGATGCCAGTGGGTGATTGCCACGGTCCAGCCATCTTGCGCCAAGCTTTGGGCGATGGCGGCCCCAATGCCGATTTTCCGGCCGACGCCGGTTACGATTGCGAGTGGTTTTTGTGGTGTGTTCATGTGTATTGTGAATTGTTGCGGTGTAGGGGTCGAAGGGGGCGGTAGCACTTTTTCTCTTCGAAAGTAATTTGAATCCGCCCCCTTCGACCCCTATCCGATTTTTGTTTCCATCAAGCTGAGAACCTGCTCGGCCGCAGTTTGCCAACTAAAGCGTTCAAGATTTTTTGTCCCTTCGGCAATCAGTTGGTTGCGCAACCCCTCATCATTCAAAACTTGCAGGATGGCTTGGGCCAGACCGGCCGTGTTTTGCGGATCAATCGCCAGCGCACCGCCCGTCTGTGCTAACTCAGCCAGCGAGCTGGTGTTGGCTGTAATGACGGGCGTGCCACATGCATTGGCCTCGAGCAGGGGGAACCCAAACCCTTCATTTAAGGATGGATAGACAAACGCAGATGCCCCTTTGATCAGGCTGGCTTTTTCGTCGTCGGCTACAAACCCCGGCCGGACAATGCGAGATTTGACTGGTTCCGGTAGTGCCTCAATTTGGGCCAGTATGCTATCAGCTTGCCAGCCCGTCTGCCCTGCCAAAACCAAATCATGCGGGATTTGGCCTGCAACGCTAACAAAGGCCTCGATGATCCGGCCGACGTTTTTGCGGGGCTGAATCGTGCTTAAAAACAGCAGATAGGGACATTCTCGCTTAAGCGGCTCGGCCGTTGGCGCCTCATCTAACAATTGGGGATCGATGCCGGGGTAGACGACTTGGATTTTGTCGGCCGAGGTTCCGTAAAAATCGATTAGATCCTGCTTGGTTGCCAACGAATCTGCCAAAACGATTTTGCTTCGTTTCGCATTGTGTCGGGTGCTCCAGCGCAAATAGCGGACCTGCTCTGCCGTGTGGGATTCTGGAAAATGCTCATAGCCTAGATCGTGAACTGTGGCCATGGCAGGCCCAAACCATGAATAGGGGATGACGTGAGCGGGGGTAAAAAACAAATCGGGCGGCCGAACGATCAGCTCAGCACCTAAACGCAGGTGGGTCCACATCCTTTTGAAGGGGATGATTGTCTGTTCGACATGATCGGCCGAGGGAAATAAATTTTCAGCAGGCGGTTGGTTGAAATAAAGGCGTAACTGGTGTTTGTCGGCCGTGAGCGGAATTAAATGTTGAATCAGATGATAGGCGTAGGCTTCAGTTCCGGTCCGTTTTTGAATTGCCGCTCTGCTCGCATCAATTCCAATTAGCATGTGGCTACAGCCTCTACTGCCCTTGCCCTTCGATTTCTAGAAAGACATCGGCAACCCATCCCTCGTCACCCAAAAAGGTGCGCACCTTGACCCATGTAAACCCGTCAAATTGTTGAGTTCCTTCCTGTTGCAACACAGTCACAAATTCATTTTCATCCAGAATAAGCACTGTTTCGCCCCCCGGTTGCTCACGCATGTACAGGCCGTTTCCGCCGGTGTCTATGACAAACGCACGGATGACAACGGGGGTGGGGGTAGCGGTTGGCAGGTTTGGGTCGATAGTTGGGACCGGGGTTACCGTTTCGATTAAGGGGAGCTGGTTGAAATTTTCTTCTTCGATCACTGGGGTTGCTGTCGCAACGATCTCGGCCGCATCGGCTTCTGCGACTTCTTCTTCGGTGGCAGGTTGAAAAATCGGTGGGGGATTGAGGTAGTAGAGCCATGCGATGGTCAAAACCAAAATGCCGACACCCACAAACATCGTGGCGCTGGCGCGGCGTAACACCGCTTCACGCTCTAGCGAATAGACCCGTGAACCGCCCTGTCGTATTTGGCTGTATGCCACCAAAAATACGATGATGGCAATTAAGATGAGACCGATTTGAAGAAAAAACTGCATGTCTTTATTTTAGCTTTCGGATTTTAGCTTTTAGTGGAAACTATTTCCACTGGACCTTGGCGAATGACGGCTGGTTGATCACCCATCAGCGACACAATGGTTGATGGCAACCCGCCGGGAACAGGGCCGCCATCGAGGACGGCTGCCACACGGCCATCGAGCTGTTCTAACGCTTCGGCCGCCGTTTGAGCCGGTGGCTCACCGCTTAGATTGGCACTGGTCGCCGCTACTGCACCGCCCGCCTCGCGGATTAATGTCCGACACAAATCATGATCGGGAATCCGGACAGCGATGCCCGCATTGGGTGAAATATCGGCCGGTAGCAAATCATTTTTTGGCACGATGAGTGTTAACGCACCCGGCCAGTGTTGCTCCGCCAAATCCCAAGCGATTTGGGGAAAGTCGGCCGCAACCTTTTCAAGATCGCTGATATCGGCCAATAAAATCGGAATTCCTTTGTCTAGCGGGCGAATTTTTGCCCCGTAGATTTTGCGTACCCCAGTGGCTGAAAGCGGATTGGTCCCTACACCGTACACCGTGTCAGTCGGGAAAACGACAGGTTCACCCTGTTTGAGCAAATCTGCCCCTTGCGCCACGTGTGCGTTGTCCGATCCGTTTAGCCGAAGAGTTGAAATAGTCATACCGAAATTCGGCCGGTATTTTAACCTAAATAGGACTTTCGGCCGTAATTCGTGGTATTTTCTTAAATGACACCCGTCTGCAAAATCTCTACGTGTAAACGGCTAACATTCGGTCTTGGCCTGCCAAATCTTGCACCAGTTGGCTATCTGCACTTGGAAAGTAGTGTTGGCAGAGCTTTAGTCCCCGTTTGCCTTGCGCATAGCCAATTTCTAGCAAGATGGCTCCTGTCGGTGCAAGCCGTGATTGGGCTTGTGTTAAAAGCGCCTCAACATGGGCAAATCCATCGTCGTCACTAAACAGGGCCAGATGCGGCTCGTGTTTAAGCACGCTGGCCCCCATCACATTTTTTTCGGTTTCTCCAATGTAGGGCAGGTTGGCGATGATGAGGTCAAAAGCCCCTTTTTGATTGGTCAGTAGATCATCTTGCTCAAATGTGAGATGTGTGTTCAGCGACTGCCGATTTTTCTCGGCAACGGCCAATGCTTCGGCCGAAATATCGGTTGCGACAATTGTGTGCCGATCTTCGGCCGTTTCAAGCGCCAGCGTAATCCCGATGATGCCACTCCCTGTTCCCACATCTATCACAGATTGGTTTTGTTTGCCTTTGAGAAATTTTAACCCCAATTCAACCAGCTCTTCCGTTTCGGGGCGGGGGATGAGGACGGCCGGGCTAACGTTGAACCGTCGGCCGTAAAACCAGCCATGGCCCAATAGGTAGGGAATCGGCACATCTTCGGCCGCTTGGGCCACCATCTTTTTAAATGTGGACAATTTGTCGGCCGGGACAGGCTCGTCGTCGTGGGCCAATAGCCACGCGGCAGATACTTCTAGAAACTCTTGGAGCAGGTATTTGGCATCGGTCCGGCCGATTTGGGAGATGGCCCAATTGAGGGCTTGTTGCACAGTCA
>JAHDGV010000042.1:0-2805 GCA_020631655.1 Chloroflexota bacterium
ATCCTAAACGCTTGCGTCTAGCTTGATTCGATCCGATGACCAACGCCAAAATAATTAGAATAAAGGGCAACATCTTCAAGAAAAAGCCCAGGTTCGCATTGATAAATAGAGGGTTGTCGAATCCAAATAGTGTAGCAGGACCTTGTAAATCTAAAATGCCACGACGTAACGCACCAAACAAATAGCTTCCAATGGCCGCACGTACCGGGTTCCACTGCGCAAAGATCACCAAGCCAACCGCAATCCAACCTTGACCCGATGTGGTTTGTACGCTGTACCAACCAGGAGAAACTGAAAGGCTGATAATTCCGCCAGCCAAACCGGCCATGCATCCGCCAAAAATCACGTAGGCATAGCGCTGGCGGTACACATTGATCCCAAGCACATCGGCCGCCTCTGGTTTTTCGCCGATGGCCCGAAGAGTCATTCCCGGCCGGGTGCGGAAAATGTAGTACCACGCCGCCGGAATTAGCAGATAGCCGACAAAGACCAGCGGGCTGTGATCTGCAAAAAAGATGGGGCCAATAAACGGAATTTGCCCAAGCAATGGAATGGTTATATCAGGAATCGTGGGGGCAATCTGGCTCGATAAGCCCTCACCCAAAACGGTTGACAAGCCAGTGCCTAAAAAGGTGAGAGAAAGCCCACTAACAACTTGATCAGCTTGAAAGTGAATTGTGACAACCGCATGAGCGACGCTCAAAAGGCCACCTGCAATAAATGCCACGATCATCCCCAACCAAGCGCTACCGCTAGAAAGTGCCACAGAGTAACCGGCCATCGCGCCGATAAGCATCATCCCTTCGACACCCAAGTTTAGGATACCGGCCCGCTCGTTAAAGATCGCACCGACGCAAGCAAACAAAAGCACTGTTCCAGTTGCGATACCGGCGTGTAGAATAATTATCGGATCCATAGCTAGTCTGCCCCCACAACGGCCGTGCTATTGCGCACCAGCTTAACTTTGTAGCGAGTAAACACCTCGCTACTAATAATGAAAAAGAGGATAAGCCCCTGAAGCATTTGAGAAATACCGGCCGGTTGAACCTCGCGGCTGGCGATGATCAGCGCCCCAAACAAAATCGAAACAAGAATGACAGCCACTGGATTTAGCTTAGCCAGCCAAGCCACAATAATGCCGGTAAAACCATAGCCGGGGGAAATTTGCTGTTGGAGCCGGTGAACCACGCCTGAAATCTCGATCATTCCGGCTAGTCCGGCCAACGCGCCTGAAACCATCAGCGCCAAAACGATGTTCCGCTTGATGTGTACGCCCGAGTAGCGGGCCGCTTCAGGATTATCTCCGATCAGCTTGACCTCAAATCCCCACTTACTTTTTGTCAACAGCCACCAAACAATCACCACGGCCACAAGCGCAACAATCACACCCAGATGCAACGTGATCCCTGAAAATGCGCGAACTTGTCGAGCATAATCAGTTAGGCGCGGCAACCAAGCATTCTTGGCAAATGTGGGTGACATTTGAAAACCAGCATCACTCCACTGGTCAAAAATCCAGTAGTTGACCCATTCAAATGCTACATAGTTCAGCATAAGCGTGGTGATGATTTCGTTGACGTTGTAACGGGCTTTGAGCCAGCCAGGAATAAAGCCATAAATGCCGCCCCCAACCATGCCAAACACCATCATGAGCGGGATAACGATCCAGCGAGATGTTTCTGGCCCAACAAGCGGGAAGAGAACAACGAAGCTGGCAAACCAAGCCCCCATGAACAGTTGGCCTTCCGCCCCGATATTCCACATCTTCATTTTAAAAGCCACGGTACAGGCGAGGCCGGTGAAAATCAGCGGTGTGGCTTTAACTAATGTGTCAGAAAAAGCGGGCCAGCTACCAAAGGTGTTGCGGATGAAAAATCCAAATACGCGGATCGGCTCCCCGCCAATCATTTTAAAAATGATGCCGCCAACAAGGAAGGCCAGCACAACGGCCCCGACGGACAGTGCGGCCGGAGCCCACCACGGCAGATCATCAACTCTTTTTTCAATCTCTAATCTCATCTTTTTTCCAGCTTCGGGTTAGGAAACCGCCTCCCCTGTCATCATCAGCCCGATCTCTTCGATATTGGCATTTTCAACATCCTCAATTGTGCCCATAATCTTGCCGTCATGAATCACTGACAAACGATCACTCAAAGAAACAAGCTCATCTAACTCCTCAGAAATGAGCAGAATTGCAGTTCCATTTTTACGCTGCTCTAAAAGCAAATTCTGGATCGATTCGATGGCACCAATGTCCAACCCACGGGTCGGTTGAACCGCGATCATCAGTTTTGGTCCAGTGGTAATTTCGCGAGCCAAAATCACTTTTTGCAGGTTTCCACCGCTTAGCTTACGTGCCATCGTCTCAACATTTGGAGCCAAAATGTCATACTTTTCTTTTAGTCCGGTTGCCCGCTCGGCCGCCTTTAGAAAGTTAATCTGCCACCCATCCCCAATCGGATCATCTTTATAATCTTTGATGATGGTATTTTCTGTAATCGACAGGTTAGGCGAGCTCCCAACCTTGTTTCGGTCTTCAGGGATGTGAGCCACACCACCCTCAATCGCTTTTAAGGGATGGGCATTTGCCATTTCTTCCCCATTCACTTTAATCGAGCCTGTACACTCCCGCAGGCCGGTAATCACTTCGGCCAACTCGCTTTGCCCATTGCCGCTAACACCGGCCATCCCTAAAATCTCGCCGGCCCGCACTTGGAGAGAAATGTCTCGAAGCGCTTGAACGCCACGCTTATTCAAAGCCGAGACCCCCTGCACATCAAGCACCACATCCCCCGGCTCATTTTC
>JAHDGV010000042.1:2905-11348 GCA_020631655.1 Chloroflexota bacterium
GGCTCATCCATAATCAGGATGTTGGCACCGCGGTAGAGCATTTTCAAGATTTCAACCCGCTGTTGCTCACCGACAGATAGTTGCCAGATGTAAGCTTCTGGATCCACGTGGAGGCTGTATTGTTCCGCCAGCTCCCGGATCTCTTGCTCAAACTTACGCATGTTCATGAAGAACCCTACGTTGTCTAAACCAAGCAAAATATTTTCGGTCACCGTTTGGGTTGGAACCAACATAAAATGCTGATGCACCATGCCGATTCCAGATTTAATTGCATCTTTTGGTGACGAGAATGATTGCAGTTGGCCATCCACCCAAATCTCCCCGCTGTTCGGCCGATTGATTCCAGCCAAGCAGTTCATGAGCGTGCTTTTACCTGCTCCGTTTTCCCCCAACAGGGCATGAATCTCCCCTTTTTTAAGCGTCAGGTTGACATTGTCATTGGCCAAGACACCCGGAAACTTAATCGTAATGTTCCGCATGTCTACGGCTAAAGCTTCTTTTTCTTCCATCTTCTTCTCGTTGTTAGCCTTATCGGCATTTCAGCTTTATCAGCATTTCAGCCGGTTGATCAAAACTGCGACTGATTCGGCTTGGTCATAATAGCTGATTAGCTGAAAGCGACCGCAGGGAGCGTGCTGATTAAGCTGATTTAGCTTGTACCAAAAGTGACACCCATCTGCTTTAAATATTTGCGATAGGCAATGGCGGTTCGATCACTGCGTAGGTGCAATTCTTCTTGCAAGTCTAAGGGCAACAATTCCGGCCGCTGGGATTCTACCACGGGGATATCCTCCCCCGTAACAATATCCTGAAAAGCGATAATTTCCTTTTCTGGTGTCTCAAAGCCGTAATTCATCGACATCAGCACCCATCCCTTCGATGTTTTTTCATCAATGGGGCACACCGCATACATAGCCGCAAAGCTCGGTCCTCTGGATTTAACAAAATAGGCGATAAACGGCCGGAAAACTTTATAGGTGTATGTCACCATCGATCCCACCCCAGTGCCGTCTGGATTAGGTTGCCAAAACTCGATCCCGTCTGCCACAACCCCCTCTTCCGTAATCAGGGCTTCATAGTCGCCAATCTCTGGAAAATCTCGATCCCCCAAAGAGCCTTCGTGCACAAAAGGGAAATGGGCTACATCCAAAAAGTTTTCAACCATGCGGGGCGCGGCCGCATCAAAATGATAAGGGCCTGAAGGAATGTTTCTAAATCCCTCAGTCTCCCACTCTTCAAAGACTGGAATATCATGCTCAGGATTGCCCTGAGTGACCCAGATTAAACCGTATTTTATTTGATGCTTAAATACATTGGCTTTGGCTTTTTCTGGGGGCGTTTGGTCAGGATGGGCAGGTATTTTGACACACCGGCCGTCGTCAGCATAGTTCCAGCCGTGATAAGGGCAAACCAAACAGCCGTCATCAAGCCATCCCATCGATAGTTTTGTTCCCCGATGAATGCATAGATCCTGCCACACCATAATAGACTCGCCACTTTTCCAGATTACCAGATCCATTCCCAGCAATCGGGCCGGAAGCGGATTTTGTTTTTCAAGATCAGACACCTCAGCAATAGGGTGCCAATCATTTAAGAGAACGTCATCGATATGCATAGCGATTTTAGTGTCAAGTATGAAGTAATAAGCAAAAAGTCGCCAGCAACTAGTTTTTACTTGTCACTGGCGACTCTAATCTTCTACCTTGTCACTTTAGACTTCTAACTTGACTACAGGTCTGGCAATTCAGCGTTGAAGTTCTCGTTCCACCAGTACATACAAGTACCACATGGGCTACCAAACTGGCTAAAGCCATCTAGGTCGATTTGTTCGAGGGTTTCACCTTCGGCCAAAATTTGGTTACCTTGGTTGTCGAAGATTGGTCCAGCAAATACGTCGAAGCGGTCAAATTCACCGGCCAATGCTTTTGCATGTACGTCACGGATCATTTCTAGATCAGCTTCTGGCAAACCGGCCATTCCAGCGGTTAGCTCTTGACCTTCTTCCAAGCCCCACAAGCCCATCGCGCCTGAGTCAGCATCGAAGTATTCCCAGCCACCGGTCCATTCACCAGCTTTTGATTTTTCTACGATGTCAGCGTAAACAACACCCCAGTTCCAATAAGCAGAGGTCAAACATTTCTCATCGCCACAAGCGTTGATGTAGTTGTAGTTTACGCCCCATTTGCCTTCAGGAGCAGCTTGAGCTGCAGCTTGGGTGTCAGCACCGTTCATTACAACTTGAGCACCAGCGTCAAACAAAGATTTTGCAGCGTCTTGCTCAAGGATTGGGTCGTGCCAGCTACCGATCCAACGGATGTCGATCGTACAGTCTGGGCAAGTTACAGCAGCACCGAGTGCGAATGCATTTCCTAGACGCAATTCTTCAGGAATCGGGAAGGTTGGCATGTAACCCAATTTTGGATTGTTGTCAGCCATTGCGCGAGAACCAGCGATCATACCGTTGATGTATTTCATCGTTTCCATTGCACCAAACAAGTTTCCGAAGTTCGCTTCGTTTGATTTGAATCCAGAAACGTGGATGATGTCAACATCTGGGAATTCGTCAGCAACCAATTCAGATGCGTCCATATAACCAAATGATGTGGTGAAAATAACGTCGAAATTTTTACGTGCCAAAGAGCGGATAACCTGCTCTGCGTCAGCACCTTCTGGTACAAGCTCAACATAAGCGGTGTGTACACCTTCTACGTTCTCTTGAACATATTGACGGCCGAGGTCATGTGCTTGGGTCCAACCACCATCATCATGTGGTCCAATGTAAACAAACCCTACGTTGTAGCATCCCTCGATGGCTTCAGGGATTGAAAATCCACCATCGTCTGTAGCGGTAACTTCTCCACCACAGTCTGCTGCGCCACCGGTTCCAGTTTCGGGGGCTGCACAGGCTGCGAGTATCAGCACAAGGCTGATTCCGATCATAAAGATCAATGATTTTGTTAACTTCATCTTCTAAATCCTCCAGATTTTAAGACTTTGATGGAACAGGTTCTCGATCCATCGATTGGACCACATCAATAAAATGACGCGGATGGCCAATTAAAAACCCCGATTAGGGGATAAATTACGCAGTCTAAATTCTTCTTCCTAACTAATTTTTTTTTGCGCTGTAGGTGCATAGGTGTTGCGTCGGCCGGTTATTTTTTGATGTTAACACTGCGAACAACTTTTGTTGAATCATACCCGCTCATCTTCGGGTTGAACAACCGTATATCTTATTGGAGAAATTTAACATACTCATTGTCGATTATGCCAAAACGTTGGACGTTTCCTGACGTGCTCCCAGACTCCGTTCAGATTGCTTGCAGACTACTCACAAAACTTGCCAGCTGATGACATGTTTTTGCCACAATGTTTAGGAATAATCTCCTTGTGTCATCTATTAAAAACGTGATTACGATCTAAAGTTTTTAGGTCTAAAATGAAATCAAGCTGAAGAATCAGTAACTTATCTTAGGTGCTTTGTCGACAAAGACCTCGGAGGTTTCCCCTCCTGAGAAAATTGCGACTCTTGAGAAGAAAAACCTCCGAGGTCTGCTAAGCCGTAAGATGCGTTACTCAACTAACTCAGCCGACACTTTACCAATATCAATCTATGCACTCAAAGGAACTTATGCTAAACAAAAAAACTGTCCAAAACTCAAAATGTGCGGCCGTATGCATCACCGCCACGATTCTACTTTCAATTTTGTCAGGATTTATGACCAGCCTGCCTTAGGCTTGAGGGGTTGTAGGGTAGCTAACGGGGTCGATTAGGGCTTCAATGATGATCGGGGTGTTTTGTGCAATAGCTTGCTCAACAGCGGCGGCACAAGACTCGGCCGTTGATACCTGCTGAAACGGAATGCTGTAGGCTTCTGCAATCTTTTGAAAATCTGGATTTGTAAACTCAGTCCCAAAGGTTGACTTGCCTGCCCGGTTTTGAGCAGACCTGATTAAATCAAGAGCCTCGTCGTTCATAATAACGATGATTACGGGAGTCCCCAGCTCGTTAATCAAATTTAGTTCACCGCTGATCATAGCAAAGCCGCCATCGCCGGTAAATGCGACAACTGGCTGCCGTTTGTGAGCTAAGCTAGCCGCAATTGCGGCTGGCACCCCGTATCCCATGCACGAAAGCCCGTTCGATAAGAAAAAGCTGTTGGGAACATGAGCGGGCCATTCTAAACTGGCCAAAATTTTGTGGGAACCAACATCTGTGGTCACCAGCGTATCATGTGGTACAGCAGATTTAACCGCTTGCAACACATCCTGCGGCCGCATTCGGCCAGGTGCAGGGGATGCCAGCTCGATTTGTGCCTGCTTGGCTTTAAACTGCCTCACCCTTTCAGCTCCCCATCCAAAATCAACCGTACCGCCAGAGTCAGTTAGTTGGAGCATAGCGTGCCGCATCGACCCAACGAGTTCTGCAATGGCTGGCAATACCGGATCTACATTGGCCCAAGGCGCCATCCAAATCAAATTTTTCGCCTGAGTCTGATCCCACGGCAGAACAAGTTCCACTACGTCAAAACCAATCCCCAAAACCAAATCAGCCTCAGCCAAAACCTCATACGCTGGGTCGGTGCGGGTTAGCCCCAACGTGCCAACGGCCAATGGATGATCGGCCGGGAGTGCCCCTTTGGCTTTGGGCGTTGTGATTGTGGGTGCATTGAGTGCTTCGGCCAGCTCTTTTAATTCTGCGTACGGCCGTTGGGGTTCAAGTCCCAGTCCCACCAAAATAACCGGCCGCTTAGCCTTTGATATCGCCTGCTGACTTTTGACCAGCTCAGCATGGCTTGGTTTGAGTTCAATCTGTTGATCGAGGGCGGAGGAAAGCAGTTTCATGCGGGGCGGGGCCGCCTCATGTTCACAAACCTGTTTGCTTACCTGCAGATGCACGGGGCCGGGTGACCCAATGCGGGTTAGGCGCAACGCATGTTTCATCGTGTCGTGTACATTTTCGGCCGACAGCGAAAAGGAAGCCTTCGTCATCGGTGACATGATCGCTGCTTGATCCAAAACTTGATGGGTGTGGCCGGGCAAAATCTGCTCCCACATTTGGGCCGAAAGCACAATAACGGGTGCCCGATCTAAAAATGCATGACCCACACCGGCCGCCGCATTTAAAATGCCGGGCCCTAATGTGGTAACGGCAACCCCAATCTGCCCAGTAATGCGAGCATAAGCCGATGCCATGTACACGGCTGAACTTTCATTATGGACCAGCACAAACTCAATTCCGTGCGCTCGAATCGCATCCATGATGTGAACATTTTCGCCGCCCGGCAAACCAAAAATCGTGTCGACTCCCGCATCGGCGATTTTTTGAATGATTACGTCTGCAACTGTGCTCATATTCAAATGGGTTTAGAAAATTTGTGAGATTGCTGGCTTCTTGAATCTAAGTTTATTGTTTGTGAAAAACAGCACTTAGCCGTGTTATGTCAATGACTTTACCCGTTCAAACGCTCCCAAGCAAACGGTGTTAACGGGATTTCACTCTTTCCTTCGCACATTTTTTGCACAACCGCCTCGCCAATTGCGGCCGAATGTTTAAAGCCGTGGCTTGAACAAGCTGACACGACCATCACATTTTGATCATAGTCAGGATGCCAATCGATGATGAAATGATCGTCAGGAGTGTGAGTGTAAATACAAACACTCGCCTTCAAACAGTTGGGGGTCAGCCCCGCAATCTTTTGAGTGCCAAATTTTTGATAAAATGATTCAATCTCTTCCTTTGACACTTCTCGTTCAATTTGATGGGCATCGGTCACCACATCATACTGCTCGGTCAAAACCTTTAGCCCTGGTTTTGAGCCAGGCGGCAGTGTAAAAGCGGCAAAATAGTCTTCTAATCGCTGACCTACCCATAGCACGCCTGGCAGTTTTTCAGGGTGATATTCGGCCGGGTCATCCACCTCGAACCAAAATACGATTTGGCGAGTGACCCGAAAGTTTTTGTGCTGTTGCGTTGGCAAAAAATCATTGACCCAGGCTCCGGCCGATACTAAAACCTGATCGGCCAAAAATGTCTGATCACCCGCTGTCACCGTGACCGTTTTTCGGCCGTCTGCATCACTGTTGTTTTGACGGATGGCAGTCACAGGGCTGTTCGGCAAAAAGTCAGCCCCAAGCTGCTGAGCCAACTTCAACTGAACATCAACCGCAACTTCAGCCATCACGTGGCCGCCTGTGGGTTCAAATCCCGCATAGTCTGTATCTGCAATCTTGATTTTTGGATACCGAGCCCGAACCTCCTCTGGCTGTAGAATCTCAAAATCAACCCCGATTTCGGCCGCAACCTCGGCCGAACGCTCCACAAAATTCTCCCAGTGATTATGCTCTTCTTTAAGCATTTCACCTTTGGGGGCCACAATCATCAATCCTTCTTGATAGAAAACTACCTCACCACTTGCCGCTTCAAGTTCGCGCCAAATCTCGTGTGACCGAGCGACAAGCGGCGCATACTGGGGCCCTTCGCCAACGCCCAAACGGGTAAAACGGGTCTCTGCATGGCTCGAACCCATCTCATGTGGTGGATTAAACCGGTCAATCCCTAAAACGCTCACTCCCCGCTTGGCAGCCTGATACACGGCGGCCGCTCCCATCGCTCCACACCCGACAATGATCAAATCATATTTTTTCATGTGTTTTAACCTTTTCCTTCCGCCAGTTTTATTTATACTCACCCAATCCAAAGATCACTATGTCTATTTTTGCTATTTCAGACCTCCACGCCGACAACAGAGAAAACAGAGAGTTGGTCGATCAAATCGACCAAAATGACTATCAGAAAGATTCGCTAATTATCGCAGGGGACATCTCTAACAAATTAAGTGTTATTGAATCGACCTTGCAAACCTTATCCACCAAGTTCAAACATCTGTTTTTTGTGCCGGGCAACCATGAGTTATGGGTGGCCAAAGATCATCAGGATTCGTTTTATAAATTTGATCAAATTTTAGCAGTTTGCAAAAAGTTAGGCATTCATACTGCCCCATTTTTTGTGGATGGGGCTTGGATCATCCCTCTGTTTAGTTGGTATGAAGCAGGCTTTTATCCGGCCGGGGATCCAACCGCTGAGGAGCTTAACGGCTGGAGCGATTTTCATCTGTGTAATTGGGCTGGTGAAACGGCTCCGATAGACAGGTTTCTAGAAATGAACAAGCCGCATCTAAAAAGGTATGATCGGCCGGTCATCACGTTTTCCCACTTTGTCCCAAGATTAGATCTGATTCCCCCACCCTCTGTTTTGTTTTTTAAAAGTCTCCCGATGGTTTCTGGCTCAACAAAAATCGAAGATCAACTGCGCCAAGTCGGCTCAAGTGTGCATGTATTTGGCCACACCCACATCAACCGAGATGTGGAAATTGATGGGGTGCGCTACGTCCAAAACGCCCTACGGTATCCACGTGAGCGAAAAATGTTTAATCGCCCAAATCGACTGAACCTAGTCAAGGTTTGGCCTGCCTAAATAAATTTGGTCTACTTTGCCTGCCTGCTCCGGTAGCCAAAGGTTTAAAATGAGCATGGTAAGCCATTCAAACGGTTTGAAAAACAGATAGCCGATGTCAGCCACCCACGGGCTACGCACACGCTGAGCAAGTTTCGGCCCTGCCCAGTCGTACACGATCCGAATCCCACGATGAAATTTTGGGGCAACATGACGCAGAACCAGCTCCCCTACTTTCAGAATTTGTAATTGACGACTGATCATAACTTTTCGGCCGTCGGCCAGCGTGATCGTTTGCCCGCCCACTAATGCCGGATGCCCGTTTGCAGATGCCGTTGCTACATAGCAGTCAGGAGGCGTATCTGGGAGCTGAGAATATAGGTCCAAAACCCGATTAATCGCAATAAACCCGGCCGTTCCCCATGCGCCACCCCACCCCAAAAAGGATAGCAGTTTTACAAACATTATTTGCGCCGACTCACGCTCGATATGAACCCATAGCCGATACGAGGTCACGATGGCGATGACGGGGCAGGCCAACACGGCCGCACACAAAATCGCAATAATTAGGGTCGCTCCCCCAAAATAAAGCCCCACAGGCAAAAGCAACACAATCACGCCGGTCGTGATTTTTACCCACTGCTCCGCCCAGTTGCGCCAAAGATAATGGATCCCATCACGGCTAATCACATATCCGATCAGAAGCGGAACGATAGACACTACCCCAAGCACAAAACCAATAGCCAACTCGCTAGACAATGCTACCTGCATCGAAAATTGGACTGTTAAAATCAGCCCGGTGTAGATCCCAAAGCGAACAGCCCAAAACTGGCTAAATCGATCAGCATCCCACACCAGCAACAGCAAAGCCACGCTCGAATAAATCAAAAATGGAGCAAACAACACCCACACCGTTTCAGCAAAACTCAAATCAAAATAGGTTGCCCATTTACCGTCTTGCCATTCAGCCGCGCCAAAGCGATCAAA
>JAHDGV010000042.1:11448-15175 GCA_020631655.1 Chloroflexota bacterium
ACATCAAACATGACCGGCCAATTCAGTATTCTTCAGACATCAGTTTCGTTATTTTCAGAACTTTCGCTCCACATATGTTCAGCATATGCGAGATCACCCTTCGACAAGCTCAGGGCTCCCTGCAGAAAGTTCTATTTTGATTTTTAGGAGAACATCATGTTTGATTGGATCGCACCGGTATTTCAAAACTCTTGGGCTTTTTACACAGTAATTTTGCACGTTGCCGCCTCGGTATCAGCCATCATCGTTGGGACTATCCCAATGTTTGCCAGAAAAGGGAGTAAATTACATAACCGGACCGGTCTGTTTTACTTTTGGGCCATGATGCTTACTTGTGCCTCAGGTGGTTTGTTACTCCTCAAGTTTTTCAACTTCTTTTTGGCCCTCATCACGCTTCTTAGCTTTTATGCCGCATTTTCAGGCTACCGAGTCATGTATCGTAAATTTGAACCGGCCGGTATCATCGACTGGTTGGCCGCCGCAATCGGCCTAGTTGGCGGGATTTGTTTTGCAGGCTGGGGCGTAGGCAGTTTGATCGGGACGTTTACTGAAATGCCGGCCGCTTTTGCCATTTTGGGCATTGTGTTTGGCATCCTACTAACCCAAGATGCATACAAAGACTTGGTCTCATTTTTGAATCCACCAACGGCCAAAAACTGGTGGCTCGTTTACCATATTGAGCGAATGCTTGGTTCATACATCGCCCTGATGACCGCCTTCAGCGTGCAGACACTCACCCAGTTTTTGAACCCAAATTGGGCTTGGACAGTTTGGGCCGCTCCGGGGATAATCGGTAGCATTGTCATCGCAAGATGGGTTCGCATTTACAAAACGTCGAACAGCGACGAACTCGCAAAAGATCCATCTTATGTATAACGCTATGAAAAAGCTTCGCTCCGTTTTAGCACATCCCCAAACCGGGCTCATTTCAGCCACAATCGCCTTTCCAATCCTGTTGTATCTGTACTTTGTTTGGCAAAGCCCGAATTGGACACTCACAGCACCACGGAACATCGCCGTCATTGTGTTAAGCATCCTTTATTTGGCCATCAGCATTTCGGATGATTATTTAATCGATTGGAAAAAGCCGGTATCGGTTTATAGCTTTACATTTGGTGCAATGGCTTTGGGGCTAGCCATCAACTTTTTAGCTGAACCAGGATTCTTGTGGATCATACTGCTCCCTTTGGTTGGCATGGCAGAGCAAGCGCTCAATTCAGTCGGCCGCTGGGCCATTTATATTTTGACCCTGCTAGGGGCATCTGGTCCATTTATTTTAGAAGATGGACTATCTGGACTCACCTCGGCCGCATTTTTTATACCGGCCATTTTGTTTGTCATCGTCTTTTCGCGACTAATGTTAAGAGCTGACAAGGCTAGAGAAAAAGCAGAAGAATTAACGCTAGAACTAGAAGATGCCAACCGGCAGTTGGGAGAATATGCTGTGCAAGCAGAAGAGCTTGCCACCACCCAAGAGCGGAACCGAATTGCCCGAGAAATCCATGACAATTTGGGCCACTATCTGACTGTAGTCAATGTGCAGTTAGAAGCGGCAAAAGTTGTTCTCGACAAAAATCCTGACAAAGCCCTAGATGCCATCAACAAAGCACAAAACTTGGCGAAAGAAGGGCTAACGGCCGTGCGTCAGTCAGTCGTGCAACTGCGCGAAAACCCGCTCAACAACCAGCCATTACCAGATGCGATCCAGAAATTGATCCGTGAAAACCAATCGGCCGGAATTGATACCCAGCTTGTCGTGGAAGCTGATCCCCGCCCCTTAACACCCAACACAACCTTGGCCCTTTATCGGATTGTGCAGGAAGCACTGACCAACATTCGCAGACACTCAAACGCAACCACGGCCGAAGTTCGGCTTAATTACGAATCTAGCAATCAGGTTCAAATAGAAGTGAGCGACAACGGCAAAGGGGCGGCCGACACTCAAAATGGATTTGGGCTGATGGGAATTCGTGAACGGGTCCACATCCTAGAAGGAAACATGCAAATTGAAACCCAGCCCAACGGGGGCTTTACCCTAAACGTATCGGTGCCCACATGATTAAATGCCTTTTAGTTGATGATCAAAAACTTTTCCGCGAGGGGTTAAGCACCCTGCTTTCTGTCTGGGATGACATCGAGGTGATTGGAGAAGCTGAAAATGGCTTAGACGCCATCGAAAAAACGGCCGAACTCAAACCTGATGTCATCTTGATGGATCTACGGATGCCGGAACTGGGCGGTGTTGCCGCAACCAAACGAATTGTGGCTGAGCATCCAGCCAGCCGCATTATTGTGCTAACCACGTTTGATGACGACGATTCTGTGTTTGATGCGCTCCGGGCAGGTGCAGCGGGTTATCTGCTCAAAGATGTGTCGTCTGACAAACTTGTTGAAGCGATCCGCACCACCGCCTCAGGCAATTCGTTTTTGCAACCATCCGTAGCGGCCAAGGTATTGGCCGAATTCACCAGACAACCCACAGCACCAGCCACTCCATCCCAGCAAGATTTGGTTGAGCCACTGTCAAAACGTGAGCTTGAAATTCTGCAGCATCTGGGGCAAGGTGCCAGCAATAAAGAAATTGCGGCCGCGCTTTTCTTAACAGAAGGAACTGTTAAAAACCATATCACCAATGTTTTGGGTAAAATGGGGGTTCGTGACCGCACTCAAGCCGCCCTAAAAGGGAAAGAGATGGGGTTGATTCAATAGACTATTGTAAAGCAGGCATCCTGCCTGTCTTTTTTCACAGACAGGATGTCTGTGCTACAAATATGAAACATGTTGATTTCGGTTCTCTCGAAAGCCTGCGCACCCATCTAAAAACATCTAAAGATCTGACCAAAGCGGTTTTTCAGGGATTAGACCTGACACAAGTCACAGATGAGCTTCAAGGGGCAACGCTAAAAAACAACATCCTGCTTGGCTGTAAATGCAACCCTGCGGTGATGGCCCTGCTCGAAGAGCCGATGGTGTTCCCCCGCTTGCCCGATTTGCCATTTGATCCGTATCGGGGTGAACTATACACGCCGGAAGAGTTGCTGGGCGCA
Source organism: Chloroflexota bacterium (assembly GCA_020631655.1). GTDB lineage: Bacteria > Chloroflexota > Anaerolineae > Promineifilales > Promineifilaceae > WTJY01. Next base: position 14,496 of record JAHDGV010000042.1, read on the forward strand.
TACCGGCCGGGGAATCCCGCCAGCTACGACGAGACGGTTGACGGCAAAACGTACAATCAGTTTGTGCTAGAAGGGAAAGCTGAAGCCAAAGACATTATGGTGACGCTGGCCCGCCGGTTGCACGACCACGCGATCACCGATGCATTGCAGGAGTTTTTGGTTGGCAAGAAAGTGGTTGCCATCATGGGCGGCCACTCAATGCTCCGAGATGACCCCAATTATCTAGAAGTGGCTCGCTTAGGGCGTGACCTAGCGAAGGCCGGTTTTTTGCCCACCAGCGGCGGCGGCCCCGGCGCGATGGAAGCCACACACGTTGGGGCATGGTTCGCACAACGGCCGGATGCGGAACTCGTTGATGCGGTCTCCATGCTGGCCCAAGCACCACTCTATAAACCCAAAGACAAATGGCTAGACACAACGTTTGCCGTTAAAGAGAAATACCCAATCACGTCAGAATCAGCCTGCATGAGTTTAGGCATCCCCACATGGCTATACGGCCACGAGCCACCCACCGGCTTTGCGACCCACATCGCCAAATATTTTGCCAATAGCGTGCGAGAAGACGGCCTACTCGCCATCGCCAAAAACGGCGTTATCTTCTCCCCCGGTAGCGCCGGGACAATCCAAGAGGTTTTCCAAGACGCAACCCAGAACCACTACGAAGTCTTTGGCTATCCAAG
>JAHDGV010000042.1:15275-24972 GCA_020631655.1 Chloroflexota bacterium
AAGAGGTTTTCCAAGACGCAACCCAGAACCACTACGAAGTCTTTGGCTATCCAAGTCCAATGATCTTTTTTGGGGAACGGTTCTGGAATAAGCAAAAGCCAATCTACCCACTCCTGTTCCAGCTAGCAGAAGGGAAACGTTACCAAAATCATCTTGCCATTACCGATGACAGAGAAGCTATCATTGAAAAAATCCTGCACTATGACGCGACTTTGACTTAATTTCTCCGTATCGTTTTTAGTGATATTGACCGGATTTTTTTTGAATAGATTTAGGAGTGTATGAGATGAAAAAAGCGATGATGTCCAGAACCCAACGGTTCATCACAACAATTTTGCCCAGACGGGCCGAATCGATTGAGGCGGAGTCAAGAAACTGGAAGGCGACCTGCCAATGCGGAAACACAAAATCTATCTGGGAAATGGGGGGTGTAAGGTGGAAGGGAGCTGGTGAACCACGTAGAAAGGTTTTTTGCACTGAGTGCCAAAAGGTGGCTTGGCATCGCATCCATTACCAAAAAGACCCTGAAAAATTGACTTGAATGATACCGCCAACAGGCTAGAATTAAATTTTCTAGTTCGATTTAATCATTTGAGGAAATTATGGGTGACAAAACGTATCGTGGAAAAGATTTAGATGTAACGTTTGATCTACGCAGGTGCATTCATGTTGCGGAATGTGGCAAACGGCTCAAAGATGTTTTCGACACATCTCAACGGCCGTGGGCGCAGCCGGACAATGCGGATGCCGACACAGTGGCTAAAGTGATCGAACATTGCCCATCTGGCGCACTTAAATATGTGCGACACGGTGGCACCGGGGAGCAACCTGATGAAACAAACACCATAATCATCACTGAGTCGGGTGAATATCGAATTCGCGGAGAGCTAAAGCTAACCAAGATGGGCGGTGAGCTGATTGCAGAGGAGTCTCGCATGACGTTATGCAGGTGCGGGGAATCAGCAAACAAGCCATTTTGCGACAACAGTCACCGTAAAGCGCGCTTTGTGGCAGAAAGTACGGTGCATGATAATGCGGCCGAAACCGCCACTTTCGAGGCAAACGGGCCTCTCACAATAGTGATGGCTCCCGGGCCGTTGTTACTCCAAGGCAACTTTGAGATTCGCGATCAAACGGACACTCAAATCTTCCGTGGAGACAAAACAGCCCTTTGCCGCTGTGGTGACTCAGCAAACAAGCCGTTCTGCGATGGAGCCCACAAAACCAACGGATTTTACGACCGTAACGGTTTATAGGAACAAAAATCAAACAGCGGCTAATCGGCCTGCTCTGATCTCAACAGCCCCATAAAAACCTTGTCGACATATTCTCCCTTCAGCCACACATGTTGCCGAAGGCGGCCTTCCTCAATGAACCCGCACGATAAGTAGCATCGAATCGCTCTTTCGTTTTTACTGTGCGTTTTGAGCCAGACCCGATTCATGTTTCGGTGGGTAAATGCGTAGTCGGTTAGGATTTCGACCACTTCCCGGCCGATCCCCTTGCCCCAGTGGGCCTTATCCCCAATCTCAACCTGAAGCTCACAGTGCCTGCTTGTTGGATCAAAACCGCTCAAACTACAGTATCCGATATAGCTATCATCCAAATCGATTGCCCAAGAGACTGAATTTGGATCATCCTTAGTCACACTCTCATCAAAATAACCCATGACCGTCTCAAGCTTGGTCGGTTTAGGGAAATATCCGTCCCAATACCAAATTTCAGGGTCATTTTCAAACTCGCATTGCACCCTCATGTCTTCGCGAGTAATGGCCCTTAACAAAACGTTTTTACCTTTAAACATCTCAATCCTCCTAATCAGCATTAACGCTTTTCTCACGGGTTTATTCTAACAAATTTAGTTTTTTACCCCAGATTGCAGTCTATTTTGCAGGAATAAATGTGACTGTAATACTCGAGGCGGGCTCTACATAACTACTCTCCTATATATGAAAAATCAAAAGTTCCCTAAAATTAGTGAATTAATCACCAATATCTTTTCTCAATCATCCGTTTTCATCTGACGGCCTTTGGAAACACGTGAAGTACCGTATGAGAAAATACATAGTCATATGCACTTAAAAGAATTCCAAGAATTATCAACCACTGATATAAAAGAATTAGTCAGAGAAGCAGGAACCAAGGTTGGGGTGTGGGTTATCAACGGAACGAGACGTTGGTATATGCTTGAGCACCACACTCGCAACGAAGATTTCTCCCAAGACTATTTGGAAACCATCAACGTTCGGACAATTGAAATTATCAAGATGTTTTTTGATCACGGCATAGACACTTTAATCATGCCGATTCTGAGCCCACACATCTTAAAAAAGCGGAGCAAAAACTACGCTAAAATGGCCATTCATGCCATTGAACAGCTTACGGTTGATCCACAATACCTTGATCTATATAAATCAAGCAATGTAAAAGTTGGCTTCTATGGAGACTATCAAAAAGAGTTCGAAGCAGATGTTCTTGAGAGCCTAGAAAACAAGATTAAAACGATAAAAGAGCAAACGGCCGGACATACGCAAAACAGGCTGTTCTGGGGAATTTGTGCGCACGATGCGATCAACACTGTCGCAAAATATTCAGTTGATGAGTATTTGAGAACTGGAACTATCCCAGACAAAAACAGACTGGTAGAGCTTTACTACGGGGATTCAATTGATCCAATTGATCTGTATATCAGTTCATCCAAACCGCGCGTATTTGATGTACCACTGATCTCCAGCGGCCGGGAAAGCCTTTACTTCACCGTTGCCCCTTCTCCTTATATGGATGAGGCGCAATTCCGAAATATTCTTTACGATCATATCTTCCACCGTACAGCAACAAACAGCATGTACAACATTCAAGAAGAAGATCAAGAAAAAAGCTGGGAATCTTTGCGCAGGTTCTATCACCTGAACAAAGGATCAACCCTAGGTGTGGGTGTACGATCTAAAGAGCTTGGGATTTGGCATCCACTACCACAAGTCCAAATTGAAGATTCTGCGGAAAAACCGTCTGAACCAGAACCACCAAAACATTATGCTCAATTTTCTAAGGAGTCCCTATTGATCGATCAGGTTGAATCTCTCCTGTTAGAGACCGGGCCAGGTCATAACACGATCACGGCTTATGATACCGCTTGGGTTGCGATGCTGGGTGATCAACTCCCAGAAATCGCCAACAAGGCACTAGAGTGGCTACGCATCAATCAGCTTTCAAACGGAAGCTGGGGGATGAACCGGCCGGTTTACCATCATGATCGGGTGCTGTGCACCTTGGCCGCGGTGATCGCCCTGCGCAAAAACGGCGATATTCGGGATCGAGATCGTGTTGCACGCGGACTCTTTGCTCTCCATGAGCACTTAGAAATGTTGCACCATGACCTTTCAGGGCCAACGGTAGGCTTCGAAATGATTCTGCCGACCTTGATCGCTGAGGCGATTGATACCGGGTTGTTGCCCCCAATCGACAATGAGTTTTTGGGGCCGCTACGCAAAGCACGCGCCCACAAGCTCAGCCTTGCACCAAACAGCCTGATTAACCGTGAAGTTAGTATGGCGTTTTCGGCCGAGATGGCGGGCAATGACGGACAAAACATTTTGGCCGTTGATGATCTGCTTGAAGCAAACGGCTCCGTGGCTCTCAGCCCATCTGCTACAGCGTATTATCTAATCCAGCTCAAGCCAAACGATCCGCAAGCCATCAACTATATCCGCTCTATTTGGAATAACGGAGTGGCTAACTTCTCGCCGTTTGACTTGTTTGAGCAGGCTTGGGTCATGTGGAATCTGAGTTTGGTTGATCTTTCTGAGTACACCGGAATTCAAAAAGCGTTTAGTGGCCACCTCAAAAATATTTATGAACACTGGTGCGATGGAGCAGGTATCGGCTTTAGCGAATACTATTCGCCAAAAGATGCTGATGACACCGCGATCGCGTACAGCTTGCTCACCCGAGCCGGATATGATGTTCCGCTCGAAGATATTCTCCGCTTTGAACGTGAGAACCATTACTGCACCTTTGATTACGAAGCACATTCATCGGTTAGCACAAACATCCATGTTTTGTTTGCGCTACTCGAAGCGGGTTACGGCAAAGATCACGAAACAGTTCAAAAAATTCTGACCTTCCTAAACGAAGAACGGATTGACCATAAATATTGGATCGATAAGTGGCACACCTCACCTTATTACGTGACCTCGCACGCCATCATTGCGCTTGTTGATCTTGATCCATATTTGGCCGAAGATGCGATCCAATGGATGTTGGACACGCAAAAAGCAAATGGGGGATGGGGACACCAATCAACCACGGCCGAAGAAACTGCTTATTGCTTGCAGTCTTTAATGATCTGGAAAAAACGGGGACATTTTGTGCCGGACGAGGCCTTAAGCTTAGGGCTTGATTGGCTTGTGCAAAACATGCATCTGCCTTATCCACCTCTCTGGATGGCAAAGTGCTTGTACAGCCCAACTTTGGTTGTACGCTCAACAATTATGTGTGTGCTTATGCTGGCAAAAGAGCTAGATATTAATCCCGAAAACCTATTAGAGTTCTCGATTTAACATGCTTAAACAAAACATCAATCCGATAATTTTGTATGCCAAAAGTCTCGTCGAAGTTCGCAACGACGAGGGGGAATGGAACCGACGCGGCCGAACGTTGAATGTTATTCTGTTGGCATTTGTCGCCATTTCATTGCTCAGCATGCTCACCAACTGGGGAAATCAATCGGGAAGATCACTTGAAGGGGATGAAGCTCAGCTCACATTTATCATCATCGCCCTCTCTGCTGTCAGCAACATAACCCTCTACTACGTCAACACCTACTACTCCGTTAAACATGCGGCATCTGCATTTTTAATGATTTTGATCGCTCTGCTGTTCTTTGCAGACGACCCGACCCAAACGGTTTGGGGACGCAACATGATTCCACTGGCTATTCCGATTGTGATGGCCGGATTGATTCTAAATCCAAATTTCAGCTTTCTGGTGGCGGCCATTGTCAGCGTCGTTTCAAGCATACTGGCTATCGTTACCGATCAGTCCCCCAATGCGTTTGGGATCATTAGTTATTTTGCTTTAGCGCTTATATCGTGGCTCACAACCCGGAATCTTGAAAACGCAGTTATTGACCTAAACGTAGTGAACAAAGAGCTGGATGAACGGGTTAATCAACGCACTAAAGAATTGTCCTACACAAATAATCTTCTGGAACAAGAGCGGTTATTGCTAGAGGAACGCGTTTCACAAAGAACGGCCGAAATTTCAGACATGAACACCCATCTTATCCAGATGTCGCGTATTAAAGACGAATTTTTAGCCAGCATGAGCCATGAGCTACGCACCCCACTAAATGCGATTATCGGGTACAGCGAAGGGATCATGGAAGAAGCTGAAATGTTCAACACCATCGATGAAATAGTGGTGGATGATGTCAGTAAAATCCATACTTCCGGCCGCCATCTGCTCCAAATCATTAACGACATTCTTGATATTTCGAAGCTCGAGGCCAACCAGACCACGATTCATCTGGCACCCATCAACATGGAAGCCTTTATCAACAAACTGCTCATTACAATAGAACCGGCCGTTCTAAAGCAAAATAACGAACTAGTTATCGAAAACGGCTGCGATGGTGGCGTCCACTTTGTAAGCGATGAGTTTAAACTGACCCAAATTATGCTCAATTTGTTGAGCAACGCGGCCAAATTCACATTCGATGGAACCATCACCCTGAAAATTGAAGAAGTCGACAAAGACACAATCAACTTCTCTATCATTGATACCGGTGTAGGCATTCCAGAGCATGCTCAACAGCAAATATTTCTTCCATTCCGGCAGGCAGAAAACGGGCAATCTCGTTCGTTCGATGGCTCAGGATTAGGGCTTGCCATTAGCTCAAAGCTCGCTACGATCTTGAGTGGCTCCATCTCAGTCTCGAGCATTGTGGGTGAAGGGACAACGTTTAGCTTGGTATTGCCAAAACAAATTCTGCCGGTTAAGCGACCAATTACAAAAGAAGATATTATCTTGGCCTAATTAGCGATTGCGTACCAACGCGATCGCATCGGGAATTTCTCGGCCGCCCAGCAACATCGTCACCCCGATATAAACCAATCCCCCAACGAGCCCACCGATCCCCAAATACAAAAATGTAGAGCTGATAAATTGCCCAACTAAGACGATGGCGCCCGCCATAACACCGGCCGCAACCAACGCACGACCAGCACTTTTTAGTGCAACACCCTCACCCAACGGTCCAAGTTTCCAACGGCTGATCCCCCACAAAATGACAGAGAGCACGGTAAACGCGATGGTGCTTGCCAATGCCAACCCTTGAACCCCCATCGATTCTTGCAGAAGATAAGCTACCCCGACTTGAATCACAAGCCAGACAAAGTAGGCGTACATCGGCCGATAAGTGTCGTGCTGTGCGTAAAGTAGCCGAGCCAAAATTTCTAAAGATGCCTCACTGACTATGCGCACTGAAAAGAAGATCAGAATGCCATAGACAATGGCGGTCGTATTTTCATCAAACGCCCCACCCTGCAGCAACAGTGCAATCGCCGGTTGCCCCAGCAAAAAGACGGCCACGGCCGAGGGGATTGTCAGGGTCCAAATGATGCCTAATGTCGTCATGGCCGTCCGCTTCATACTTTCGACGTCGCCTGCATTCCACATTTCGGCCAGCGTTGGGAAGACGACAAGGGCAATTGCGGTACCAAAAAGCGTTTCTGGCAACTGCATCACAAAATAGCCGTAAAAGTAAGCTGAGGTGGAGCCAGACGGCATACCAGAGGTAAAACGGACAATAAAAAGATCGGCAAACTGAATGGTGCCAAGGGTTAGCAAACGTGGCCCCATCAGCCGGATGAGTTCTTGAGTCCCGGGCAGATTTAGGTCAAGCGTCGGCCGGTAGCTAAAGCGATATTGGATCAAGGCTGGAATCTGAATAGCGATATGCATAATCGCCCCCAAGACGGTTCCCCATGCCAGCCCGTGAATGCCCAGTCCCATAAAATCTACAAACAAATACAGACCGATCACATAGCCAATATCAAGCGCGACAGAGGCCAAGGCAGGCAGTGCAAAGTGCTGGTTGCCGTTGAGAAAGGCGGACATGACACCAGAAACGCCGAAAAACATCGTCTGCAACAGAATGATACGCATCAGTTCGGCCGTTAGCTGTTGCTTATCTGGTGAAAAGTCTGGCACAAGAACGGTCGATATCGGGCCAGCAAATAGTGCTCCAATGCCTGCAAGGGTTCCTAGAACGATAAGCACCAACGACAGCGTACTGTGGGTTAGCTTTAGCGCCTCTTTCAGTTTTTCATCTTTTAAATAATCTGTGTAAATGGGGATAAAGGCAGCGGCTAAAGCTCCACCGGCAATCAGCACAAAAAATAGCTCGGGCAACTGATTTGCGGCCGTAAATGCATCAAACTCATCCCCGGCTCCAAATCGACCTGCGACCAAACGTCCCCGGATAAGACCGGTAATTTTGCTTAGACCAAAGAAGCCCATGACCAGCACGACCGATCTAAAAATCTGCCTAAATCTCTCCATATGCGGCCGATTTTATCATGGGGTTAAGCTCTTGGCTCTTAGCTCTTAGCTTTTAGTTTGGAATTCATTCAACTCACCCCGCACACCAGCAGACCTCGGTGGTTTAACCTCTCGAGAAAATATTCCCTTTTGTAAGAAAACCACCGAGGTCTTTTTTTAGAAAGCGCGTGACATCAGCCACTAAGCAACAGATGCAACAAAATAAAAAAAGGCCACCCTTCCGGATGACCTTTCTTATTTCTAATTATCGAGCGATCTCGTCGCGCCTCGACTTACTCGTCGAAGTTTGAATCGTCGTACTCGTCTGTTGAAAGTGGATCAACAGGTTTTTCTGGTTCTGGATCTGGCTCAACGGCCGGAGCTTCAGGCGTCTCGCTTGGGAGCAAGAAGTCTTCTAATCCGTCGATTAAACCAGCATCTGCCAGCGCTTTGTCGATGTCACGTTCGAACATCTCCATTGCGGCCGCAGTTTCCTGCTCTTTCTTCATTTTAGCCTCGGCCGCACCTTGTACGAGCAAGTCCAAAATCGCAGGATCGGTGTTATCGTCGATCAAGATTCGGGTTGGATCGAAGTTTTCTGGGTCGAATGGAATTTCCTCTTCAACCACTTCTTCAATCTCTTCCTCAGTCTTGTAGCCAGTTCCAGCTGGAATCAGCTTACCGATGATCACATTCTCTTTCAAACCAGCGAGTGCGTCCTCTTTACCAGCGATCGCCGCACCAGCCAATACCTTGATGGTGTGCTGGAACGAACTCGCTGACAAGAAGCTTTCAGTCTCGAGAGAGGCTTTACTGATACCCAAGATAACTTGCTTGGCTTCGGCCGGTTGACCGCCTTCCTCAGTTACCTCATCGTTGATCCGTTGGAATTCATACGTCTCAATCAGCGTACCTGGTAGCAACTCGGTGTCACCTGGGTTGGTCACCGTTACACGGCTCAACATCTTACGAATAATCACTTCAAAGTGCTTGTCGTTAATGTTCTGACCCTGTGGTTGGTATACCTCCTGAACCTCACGGAGCAAGTACTCGGTTACTTTGTCGCGACCTTGTACTTCCAAAATCTTGTGTGGATTCTTAGACCCTTCAGTCAAACGGTCACCAGCGGCAACAGTTTCACCATCAGACACTTTCATAATTGATCCGGCCGGAATTTGATAATCATGTTCTTCACGATTCTCATAAGCCACGATCAACTCTTCTTTACCTTTCTTGGTCACACGACCAGCATGGCGAGCGGTTAGAACTTCGTCACCTTTTTCAGCCAAGATGTGGCCTACTTCGATCTCGTCACCTTTTTTAACTTTGGCTTTGAAGCCTTCAGGTAACTCATAAACATCGTCGATGATCTCCTGATTAGTTACAAAGATGTGGCGCGCGCCGTCCACCATCTGAATATCAACGACACCATCGATTTCAGTTAGGATCGCTTCACCTTTTGGTTTTTGCCGTGCTTCGAACAGCTCTTCTACACGGGGGAGACCCTGTGTAATGTCACCACCGGCCGACGCTGTACCACCAGTGTGGAACGTCCGCAGGGTCAGCTGTGTACCCGGCTCACCAATCGATTGAGCCGCGATAATACCTACCGCAACACCCATCTCAACTGGTTGACCGTTAGAAAGGTCCATACCGTAACATTTGGCGCAGATACCTGGACGCATTTCACACGTCATGGTCGAGAAGACATACACATCTTCCACACCGACTTTTTGAATCTCTTCTGACATTTGGTCAGTGATCATCTCGCCGATTTCAACCATGATCTCACCCGTTTCTGGGTTGATAACGTTGTGCGCCGCGCAACGGCCGTAGATACGGTCAGAAAGGGTTTGTTTACCGAAGTTGTCTACGGTTTTGATCCAAATACCTTTGTCAGTTCCACAGTCATCACCTGAAACGATCAGGTCCTGAGCAACGTCTACCAACCGGCGGGTTAGATAACCAGCGTCCGCAGTACGGAGAGCGGTGTCAGCTAGACCCTTACGTGAACCGTGTGTCGAAATGAAGTATTCGAGAGCGGTCAAACCTTGGCGGAAGTTCGAGGTGATCGGAACCGGAATAATCCGGCCGTTTGGATCAGCCATCAAACCACGCATACCGGCCAACTGAGTGATCGGGCCGAATCCACCTT
>JAHDGV010000455.1:0-1113 GCA_020631655.1 Chloroflexota bacterium
TTTTTGGTTAACAATGGCGTAGATTTTCATAGTTGTTGTTTTACAAAATGCAAGATACAGGTGGGGGATGTTACCTGCATCAATCCTCTCGTATTTTGCTCATTTATGCGATCTGCTAGTCGCGCCTCTAGTTTACTTGGCAACGCGCAACTTTCCAAAAGCTATTTGGTAATTCTTTATTCTGAACCACTTTGTAGGCAACAAAAAAGGCCTGCCCGAAGAAATCTCCAGACAGGCCTGTAAAGCCTTAAGACATGGTCAAAAAAACTATGGCTGATCGCGAAGCGTATCGCCACCACCAATCACTGGAGGAGGATTCGCTGGATCAAACGGTGGCACCTGACGACGGCCCCCTTGACCTTGGCGGACCCAGCCAGCCATGTTGACAAGGTCGGCTAGCGTAAAGTGGCCGGGCGTTGCTGATGGCAGATGCGGTTTCCACGGAACAATGTTTCCTTCAGCGTCACGCTCCATCGAGTTGAGGTACGAATCTGGATCGAGCTGAACCAGACCAATCATGACATCGGCCACGATTTGTGCACCTACATCGCCCAAACGGTCACCGTTTTCGCGCACTTCAGACTCGAGCAGGATGTAATACCAGAGCGGTGTCTCTTCCAACAAGCCTAAGCGATCAAGTTCATCACGCGTTTCGGCCGGTAACTCGTTTGGTCTAAGTACAGGGATGCCCATGTGGCGAGCCACCGTTTGGCCCGATGGCAACTCAAATGCCAATCCACGCTTTAGATTGCGCTCGGCCAACGATGTTGGTGCTGGCAATCCAGGGATGTCTAGCAACTCGGCCGCCAGCTTGGTGTCGATCTTACGCGTTTTGTTCTCTACCGTGGTGTCACCCCGATTTAGAACGTCGAGCATGCGCTCAAATTCAATGTTCCAGATCTGCGGTACAGGATCGCCGGTGAACCGGAAGAGCTGATCCATCGTCCCTTGGAAGGTGGTTCCTTTTGGCCCAAACTCAGTGTTCCAAGCGTAATGCTGGCGCACTTGGCTGTGCCCAAAGCGGTATGCGGCAACCGAGAACTCGATTGGCATATCTGGATCAAGTAGAGACCGTTCATCCTTTAGATAGAAGCGTCGGCCGTTGTTGAGTAC
>JAHDGV010000455.1:1213-4136 GCA_020631655.1 Chloroflexota bacterium
TCGTTGACGCTGTCCAACTGTGAAGATGGATCAAAGGTGATGTCGTGATCTAAAAATTGGCCGAAGTAGGTATACGCGGCCGGGATTTTTTGATTGTCACCCAGCGGATGTGGAAAACGAGTCCCTTCGATATCGAATTCCTGTTTGTCTTCCATGATGCCGCCTTTTTGGCCAAGGCGAGCCAAAGCCGCAGGGTCAGCATTATGAGCTGGGAGATCTGGGAACATGCGCACAAACTTGGCGTGGCGCGCACCGTGCCCAGATTCAGGCAAATCAACATACGAATCCATGTCGTAATTTGCGGCCACCGGCATTTCGCCGGGCAAGCCCCACTTAACCACTTTTGGATCAGATTGACCAGGTTGATGAATCAGCCAAACGCTTTCAGACGGCCGCCAAAAGGCAACATCTGTGGTTCCATCGTTTGAATAATCACCCGGAACCGGCTTGTCACCTTCTTGCACCCAAGGCAGATCGATCGGATCTTGCCCGTCGATAATCCATTGTTTAGTAGATGGGCGATAGCAGGCCAGAATCGTTTTCTTCGGCGCAAAATATTGCCCGGGGAAAGGCATGTCGCCCGTTTTGCCAAATACTTGGGTGTGGACCTTGTTTGAATCAAGCGTGCGCCAAGACCATGTGCACGAAGAAGGGTTGAAGACTCCGATCTCAACAACACCATCGTTGTTATAGTCGGCCGGAATCGGGATGTCTCCCGGTTTTCCGAGCAGATATTTGTAATTCTCGACTTTGTTCCGGTCGCTCCACGATTTGATATCAACCGAAGAAATCCACCATTCGCAGTCGGAACGTTCACGAAAAACGGCTAGTTGTGCCCTTTTGGTGTGGCGATAGTTAGCAGGTACCGGCGTATCGTCCCGGTTCATGACTTGCCCCCATTGGAAAGTCACCTGTGCTTGTCCGTTGTAATCGAGAATTTGCCACTCACCAGTGGCCGGTTTCCAAACGGCAATGTTTGCTTTTCCGTCTCCGTCGTAGTCGGCTGGGACAGGAGTGTCATTAGGCCCTCCCAAATTTGCTACGCGTCTGGTATCCCCACGATCATCGTGTGACAGATTTTGTGGAGAGATATACCAGTTTCCGTCTGAGCGGCGCCAGACAGCGATTTCCATCTTCCCTTTGTAAGATGAGTACATAATAAGGGTCTGCTCCTTGCAGGCTTGCAATATTTAGTTGTGGATAACAATAATTGGTTGCGGGGTGTCTTGTAGCTTTAGTGTGTAAACATGTAGGTTAATAGTTGCAACCGATTTTGAGTTTAAGTAGTTTTTTTTAGAATGTCAAATTTTGGTGACTCAGATGGATGGTTATGACAAATAAAACGTTTTCATGAGAAGAATCGAGTTTTTTTGCTTAGGACTAACATCAAATTCTGCTTTAATCTGCAGTTATACTTTGTTTTTGTGTATAGTTTTGTATCGCTAAAATAAGGGTTCGAGACTACAATTCAGATGACGAAGGGACTTACCTAAACAATCTGAAGCCTACATTTTATTCAGGAGAAAAACCATGAGAGTAGCTACATTCAACGTTGAGAATTTGGACGAAACAGAGGGGCAACCCACCCTAGAAGAACGGATTGAAATTATCCGGCCGCAGTTGGCCCGTATCGACGCAGACATCTTGTGTTTACAGGAGGTGCATGGGCAAGAACGTGAGGGTGAGCCGCGTCAGCTTCATGCGCTAAACCAATTGCTAGAGGGGACAAAATATGGCGGCTGGAACATGGCCTACACCAAAACGAGCAAAAATGAAGCGTACGATAAACGCAATCTAGTTGTTGTCTCAAAATACGACATCATTGAGGTGCGCCAAGTGCGCAACGAATTGGTGGACGACATTTTGTATCGCCGCATTACGGCCAAACCGGCCGAGGCAGAACCCAAAGAAGTTTCGTGGGAACGGCCGATTTTATGCGTCACGATTGCTCACCCGCTCGGGAACATCCATGTGCTGAACGTCCATTTAAAATCTCGCGTGCCATCAAATATTCCGGGGCAATATGACCGCAGTGAATTTGCATATGTTTCTGTTGGGGGCTGGGCAGAAGGGTATTTTCTGTCATCGATGAAGCGTGTGGGGCAGGCTTTAGAAATGCGAATGTTAATTGATGAACTGTTGGATGTGGATCGCCATGCAAAAATAATTGTGTGCGGCGACTTTAATTCTGAACCCGGCGAGGTCCCTGTTGAGGCGATCATCGGCCGTGTAGAAAATACCGGCAATCCAGAACTTGGATTTAGACAAATGGTCCCCTGCAGTTTGTCGATCCCAAGCGAAGCGCGCTACACACACATCCATGAAGGGCAAGGCAATTTGCTCGATCACATCATGATTTCTAAGGCGATGGTACCGTTCTATCAATCGTCAGAAATTCATAACGAACTTATTCATGATGAATCGATCGCATTTGCCACCGATAAGAAGTTCCCTGAACCGGATCACGCACCATTTATTGTCAATTTTAGAATGGATTAAGCAGGGCAGTGGTAGACGTAGCAGTTGACGACGGGCGAAAGGTTATGACTTACGAAGAGTTGGAAAGGGTTTTCATGAAAAAACCGGGTGCCTGGCTCGACTATCCGTTTGGACAAGATGCGGCCGTGTTCAAAGTCGGCTCAAAGATGTTTGGGTTTATCTCTTGGAACGCTGATCCCCTTTGGATGAACCTGAAATGTGATCCGGATGACGCGATTGCGTTGCGGGAAATGTTCGCTGCCGTCAAGCCCGGTTACCACATGAACAAACGGCATTGGAACACGGTCACGATTGACGGCACAATCCCTGAACCGATGTTGCTCGACATGATCGAAAGCTCGTATCAGCTGGTGTTTAAAAGCCTGAAAAAAGCAGATCGGCAATCGATTTTGGGGGATTAACATAACCTGAAATTCGTACCCCC
>JAHDGV010000456.1 GCA_020631655.1 Chloroflexota bacterium
TTCTCCCTTGGGGGAGAAGATGCCCGATAGGGCAGATGAGGGGGAATTTTGCTGGGTTAAACAATAACTATTTTCCTTAAGTCGCCCCCATATAAGATGCCAAAACAAAAAAGCCCGACTAGCAAAACTAGTCGGGCTTTATTTTTATTTGGGAGCTGACTGATTATTTGCCAGCGTCGGCCGGATTTTCTAGAACTTGGTCGATCAGACCATATTCCATCGCTTCCGTAGCACTCATGTAAATATCACGGTCGGTGTCCGTTTCAATTTTTTCGAGCGGTTGATTGGTATGTTTTGACAAAATACCGTTCAACGAAGTCCGCAAACGCAAAATCTCTTGAGCCTGAATCTGGATGTCAGATGCTTGACCCTGTGCGCCACCCAAAGGTTGATGCATGTGGATGGTTGCGTTTGGCAGTGCGTAGCGCATGCCTGGCTCACCGGCCGTCAAAAGTACCGTACCAAAGCTAGCTGTGAAACCAACCGCTACAGTTGAAACCGGGCTAGGAATCTGTTGCATGGTGTCATAAATCGCCATACCTGCATACACCTGACCACCGGGAGAGTTAATATAAAAACTGATCGGTTTGTCTGGATCTTCTCGCGATAAAACAAGAAGCTGGGCCACAATCGCATTGGCTACTTGGTCGTTAATTGGGGTGCCAAGGAAAACAATGCGCTCTTTAAACAAGAGTGAATAAATATCCATTGTCCGCTCGCCGCGCGGAGTGGATTCAATAACGTAAGGTATAACTGAAGAGGGGAGCATGTTATGCACGCTTTCTTACTCCTATTTTAAATCAGGCGTTCTCTGCTTCAAGCTGATTCGCGATAGCGATTCAGCCGCTTGCCTGAATGAATTGTAATTTAAAATCGGCATAAACCGATTGTCGTGTGATTGGTGGGTAAAAGTCACTTAAATAATTAAGCACCATTCTACCAGTGACACAATGACTGGAACAGGGGTAAATAATACCCCTAAACAAAAAAGCGTTACCCAATCATGGGCAACGCTTTAAATTTTACACGCTAGATATAAACGTTACATTAGGTAGGGCGTTAATATCTCATCAGGACTTAGAAATTACTCAGCCGCTTCTTCTACCTCTTCTGAGGCTTCTTCAGCTACTTCTTCTGAATCGTCGGCGTTTTCTTCGGCTTCGGCCGCTTCAGCCGCCGCTTTAAGCTCTTCTAGGTCTGGCCCTTTTCCGGCTAAAATCGCATCGATCCGCTCGTATGATTTGCGAACCATGATCTCGTTGCTCATGCGTTGCAAGCTTTCACCGCTTGATAAAACGCCGCGCATCGTCTCTTTCATCTCATCTTCTAACTCGCCAAAGCTTTCCATACGCTCTTCAACCAGCGCATCTACTTCTTCTTGCTCGAGTTTCAAATACTCGTCAGAGATAAATTGACGGAGCAACAAGCCGTTTTCTAGATTTGTGGTCGCATCCTCGCGCCACATCTCTTTCATTCCGTCTTCTGACTCACCCTGCATGTTCATATAATCTTCCCACTTCCAGCCGTAAGATGAGATTTGCTGTTTGAACCCTTCTAAGCGGTCATCTAGCTCTGCATCTACTGCGCCTGGTGGGTATACGAGGGTCGCATCTTTTTTTAGATCGCCAATCCATTCATCAAGAACTTCACCACGGAAGGTTTCAAATGCTTGATCTTCGAGTGTTTTCTTGGTTTTGGCTTTGAAGTCTTTTACATCGTCGTAGTTGTCTTCTTGAACTAACTCATCGGTTAGTTTTGGTACGGTGCGACTGCTTAGTTCGATGATGTCGAGCTCGAAGTTGATTTTCTTGCTAGCAAAGTCGGTGATTTCGTAATCATCTGGGTAGGTGATTGAAAATTTAGCCGTGTCTCCAACGTTTTTGCCGCTCAACTTTTTAACGAAGTCGGTCCCTTTGAAGGTTTTTTCTTTGTCCAGAACAAATTCAGTTCCTTCTTGTTCATCGAAGAAGACTTCTGGTTCGTCTTGACCTTCGGCCGGTTCATCAAACACACCGGTACCGGTTACTTTAACCACATCACCTTTTTTAGATTTGCGATCTTCTACCGGTTCGGTTGTTGTTTTGCGATCAATAAAGGCATCGATTGCCTCTTGAACAGCTTCTTTTGATACCTTTGGTTGTTTTAATTTACGGCGTAATGAACGGTAGTCACCGAGGGTAACTACTGGCTCAAGTGGCACAACGATGTCGATTTTCGCAGGTGACAGCTCCATGTCAGTCAGAGACGGCCGTGCGTAGGGTACAACTTCTTCCTGTTGCATCGCTTCAAAGATAACTTCGTTGAGCATATCTTCAATCGCTTGGGCCCGTAGGCTTTCTTCCCCAACCCGTTTAGACACAACGCTAAAAGGAGCTTTCCCCGGACGGAATCCCGGAACCCGCATATTTTTTGCTAGGTTTTTGGCGATTTTTTTCATTTCGCCCATAACCCGCTTTTCATCAACTGTAATGCTCATCGCCAACTGGCGTTGTTCATCTTCTGATTTGGTTACTGTTAGTGTCACTTTACACCTCTTTCTTTACTGCTCGTTGTCAGGCACCCTTATGCAAAAGTTTATGTTCGATTACCAGATATAAAAAAACGTTGCAGAAGCAACGCTTTTCTAAAACTGATGGCGGCTGATTGATAAATCAGCTTTGATGTTTCAATCAGCTGTAAACGAGTGAGGAAGGAGGGACTCGAACCCTCACGCCTTGCGGCACATGATCCTAAGTCAAGCGCGTCTGCCAATTCCGCCACTTCCCCATCTTAATCTTAGGAGCCGGGAATTATAACTTTCTGAAATTTGAATTTCAACTATGAATGGCTCTCAATTCAAATTTAATACAATCTTATAACCAAAACATATCATAAAGTTAAGCGTCTAGGACTATTACGGAGTGTTTAAGTCAACTTTTATATAAAACAACACGCATCTTTTATATACAATTTGCATGCAGACAGAGGCTCAGCATGTATAATTCCATCGAGTGCTTGCAAGATTCAATTCTTAATTGGCCCCGATACATTCAACTTTTATTTATGAAAAGCCGATTTCATCCTATAACTATTTTGATACTTTTGGGCGTTTGCCTCACTTTCGCTTGTCAGCGGAATGATGGTGCCTTTGGGCCAGTTGAACCTACCCCTACATTGATTGGGTTGATCAATCAACAGTCGGTTCCAGTTAATTTCGAAACGCTTAATTCTGATCCCTCTATTTTTGTAGATCGGTTTATTCAAGTTTCCGGCCGCTACATCCCTCTGCGCGAGGCAAGCTGTGCCCGTAGCCGGGGACCATCGGTTGATTGGTTCTTGATTTCAGATGGGCTTGAAATGAACATGAGCGGCCATGGATCGATCATTAACATTTTGCCAAACCAAGAATTTGTAACTGTAGAAGGGATCTGGCGTCGTTATGAAGGGCCTGTTGGCTGTGCCAAAGAACCGCAAAGTGAAGTTGTTTGGCATTTGGAAATTGTTCGCATCTTAGATCCAAATCCGATTATTGCCAGCCGTGGGGGGCAAGGGAACAATATATTGGTCGCGCCACCTGCTTCAACTGGGACACCGGCCGGTGATACGAGCGGCTCTGACGGTACCGCTCCAGAAGATACCCCGACGCCAAACACTGGTAATGGACAGAACACAGTCCCCACACGTGCATTAACCCCAACGCCAGATCAAACCAATGAAACCCGGCCGACGATGACGCCCACCGCAACGAGCACGCAGGCGGCTTCACCACCAACCGCAACATTTACCCCTACTGCCACAGCGACACAAGCTGGGACAGATGGAGCAGAAACCCCTACACCAACTATTTCTGGGGAAGAAGAACCAACCGAAGAACCCACCCCAACGTCTGACGGACTTGGTGGAACAGGAAGCGGTACGCCTGACCCCGCAACGCCTGGCCCCGGCTATCCTGGTCCAGGAACAGCCTATCCGTAATAAATCTTATTTATCTAGATCCATATGCTCAACTTTAATGCCGAAGCGGCCGCACCCACCGATTATGATCAGCCTGCATGGTGGTTTATTTTTAGCCAACGAAAACTCTTGGTTTCCGTCAACCCTGAAAACCGCCGTCAAATTACCGGCATTCCCAAAATTAAATCACCGGCCGA
>JAHDGV010000457.1 GCA_020631655.1 Chloroflexota bacterium
CAATCGCCTGATATCCAAAACGGGCCGTCCAAGCGAACTCTTCTTCGGCCGCCCATTTGGTGGTGATGTCGTCGATCATGCGGGGCATGAGGTGCAGACCCTCATCTTCGCTTTCGGTGCTGAGTAGCGATTCGGCCGTGGTTTTAAGTGCGGCCGTGATCGACTCCGCATTGATGACGCTCGCGTCAAACGGTTCAGGTGCAATCCATTGATTGGGCACAATCATCGGCGGCTGGTTTTCACTCATCGCCGCTTTGAGGTGATCCCAATGTACAGTCAGCAGATCGGGTGAAGCGATGTCGGCGATAGAGACTTGCTCTGAGTCGAGGTCAATGGCGGTTACGACCACACCGTGGCCGGGAAAATGGACTTGGGGCTGATAGTAGGGGAGGCCATAAATGTCAGTCACACACATCACCGGCCGACCGTCAGCAATGGCATCTGCCATCTTTTGCGGTGACCATTCTTCAGCCCAGTGTGCAGGGCGGCCGATATGATTGAAAAATTTTGTTTCCAGGGCAGACGATCGGCCGTTAAAGCTGTATCTGGGAGAGCCCCCGGGTTTGTCCCAATACTGAAAACCCAATCCTGCCCCCAAGCCAAACGCCATCGCCTCCGACATCGGGACGCCGTAAAACTTTGCAACGTTTGAAACGCTGGTTGAAGAACAGTGCCAGCCAACTGTGTGGGTAAAAGATGGGATGGAAATGGTCATTTTGCTACGAGACAGGTCAAGGAGCCTTCTTTTTCGACGACGAGTCCTCGGCCGATAAATTCATCGATTACCAAATTAAATAGATCAGCCAGATTGCTTTCCGCAATCGGTTCATCTAGCGTTTGGTTGATATCTGGTAAATATTGGCGAGCCCAACCGTCTGTAATCGCAATGCTGATATATTTTTCGCGCGAAATCGGTTGAAGGGTCAGGATACCATACATAATAAACCGGCGTGTGATGTGCCAAGCCGCACGGCCGGGTTCGTTCCGAAAACTGTCGATTCGTTTGAGAATTTTCTGCCCATTTTCTTGCACGTCGGTGATTAAATTTCCGTGTCCGGGAATAACTACGGCCGGATCAAGCGCCATAATTTTGCGCACCGCCATCTCCGCATCATCAAGGATGGCGGGGCCATGCACGGCCGTGTGTAGCACCCCTAAATCGTTTTCCCACATCGCATCCGCACCGATGAGCACACGGCTGTCCGGTTGATAAAAGCCTATCGAATCTGGCGCGTGACCGGGCAAAGATAGTATTTCAAAGGGGATGCCTGAGAATGTGACGATGTCTCCTTCGTTGTAAATCTCATCGGCCGGAACCACATCCGCTTCTTGTGTGAGCTGTTCGAACCATGTCAAATAGCGTTCGTTCCGGCCGAACCACTCAGCCGTGAGCGGCCCCATCCCGATTGTTGCCCCCGACAATGCTTTGATTGTTTTGTTTGCCCCATGATGATCACAGTGGCAGTGGGTTACCCCAATTTGCCGGATTGTTTCTGGCTCAACACCCGCCTTTCGAATGAGATCAAGGGTTTCATCCACGTAACGCAAATGGCCGCTATCAATCAGCGCAGGCGAGCCATCCCCCTGAATGAGGATGCTGTTGCAATTTAGCCAACCACGTTGGATGAAGGTGAATTCAGATGGTAGTTTCAATCGAAATCAACTGTAGGGGTGCAGATAATCGTCTGATTGCTAAGGCGAAGCCTCCAATCAGGTTAGATTAACTCACCCGATGTTGGGAATGGTAATGGGTTGTAGGGAATGTTGTTGCCATGCCAAGGGCGAGATTCCCTACTTGATCTAAGATGTAGATCTTTTCCTGTTCTCGGGCATCTAGCCCCTACGATAGATGTTTTTCGTACCTGTCAATTTTGTCTGCTAATCGATCTGCCAAATAGTCGTTTGCTGGGTGGAGCGCATCATAAATCATTTGGGCTTCTGCCTGATAGGCCAATGCTTTTTCTCGGCTCCAATGGGCCGGTGGCTTGCGCAAATTGCTGATGCGATCAGCCATCTTGACACACCAAACGGCGTGCGGCTGTTTTTGAATGCGGGTTAAGCTATCAACCATTTGCTCCTGTTTGGTTGGCATCGACTTGTCTTTGGTCAAGGCAAGTACACCGGCCGTCACTTGTGGCCCAAACAGCGCTTCTACATTGTCTACCGCCACTGGGGTATCTTCGATCACATCATGCAGGATGGCGCATAAAACGGCCAAATCGGGTAGCTCGATGTAGCTGTTTTCCACGGCCGCGTTGACCTCCAGCATCACATTGCCGATGTGGGTCATGTAGGGCAGGTCTGTGCCGGGTACGAGCTGGTCGCCGTGGGCTTCGGCCGCAAACCACCATGCGGTTGAAATTAGGTCAGGAGTTAGCAATTTTAGTCTGAAGTATGAAGTAAAAAGTGAGAAGTGGGAAGTCTGCGCGACTTTACACTTCTCACTTCATACTTTCTACTCACTCCAGTCCCGCTCGTCACGGATCGGACCATCACCCTGGAGCTCAGACACTTCGTTGACAGCGAGTTTGAACTTGATGTTCTCACGAGCGGCCGTTTGGATGCGGCCGGCCAAGTCAGCCTGCGCACCGCTTGATGGCACGATTTCGATTGCCAAGTTATCCCGATGATCTTCGCGTGTAACCACCGCTTGAAAGCCTTTGATTTCACCTTCAAACCGCTTCATGAAGCTTGAAAGTTGGACCGGATGCAAGAACATCCCCCGAACTTTGGTGGCTGATCCGGCCAAACGTCCTTGCCAGCCAGCGATGCGCAGTGGACCGCCGTCTGTGCGTGATTCTGGGATGATGGCGGACAGGTCGCCTACGCCAAAGCGAACGGTGGCGGCATATTTTTCATTGAAGAGGGTGACAACTACTTCACCCGTTTGTCCGTCTGGCAACGGTTCGCCGGTGCTAATATCGCAGATGTCGAGGATGACGTTGTCTGGGACGTGCCAGCCGTTCATGGCAGGGGTGTCATACCCCAAGTTGCCACATTCGGCCGTGCCGTATGCTTGGAACACGCTGATCCCCATCCCCTCAAGTTTTGTGCGGAGCGCAGGGGGCAGTGGCTCAGCCAGCAAAAACGCTTTGTTGAGTTTGAGTTCATATCCCAGCTCGGCCGCTTTGTCGAGTAGTGCGTTTAGGTAACTGCCCAATCCCAAATAGCCGGTACAGCCAAAGGCGACCATTGCTTGCAACTGTTGCTCTTGGTTGCCGATTCCACCGGGAATAACAACGCCACCGGCCGCATTAACCGCGCTGTGGAGCGAGGCTCCGGCCGGTGTCATGTGATAGCCCAAGGCGACAATCGAAACTTCACCCGGTTGCCAGCCAGCTCCTTTCAGGGCGACGCCCCAATTGCCAATGTCTTTGCCGTGTGGCATCGGTTCATGGATGGGGCCGGGGGACTGGTACACCGCCTGCAAATCACTCATCTCACACGCCAGAAAGCCGCCAAACGGTGGATTTTCCGCCTGTTTGGCGATCAGGTCGTCTTTGCGCATGATGGGGATTTTGACCAAATCTTCGCGGGTTTGAATATCGGCCGGGGTTAATCCCGCATCATCTAACCGCGCTTTAAAAGCGGGGGCATTGGCGTAAAAGTGGGAGATGAGAGTGTTAATTTCAGACATGTTTACCTCTTCCTAAAAGTTATATAGTGGGCGTTAGCGTCTTGGCCGATCATATAAGGTTGTTCTGAATGGGCCAGATCGATAATTTTTTCTTGTGCACCTAGTTTATCCAATTGTGGCTTAACGTCACCCTCAAAATAATGCGGCCGGATTGAGATCACAAATGGTGCGTTTGGTTTGAGGATACGAAGCATCTCTGGAAAGAAATACTCATTGAATCGTGAGGAGTAGACGCCGATGCAAATGGCCGCATCATACGCGGCAGTTTCTAGTGGGATGGGGCCGGTCAGGTCGATGGTGTGCAACTGAACGTAAGCGTTAAGTGCGTAAGCGATAGCGACCATGTCTGGAGAGAAATCCCCTCCTTCGATGTTTGTGTAGCCTAATCCGGCCAACAGTTGCCCGACCCGGCCGGTGCCACAGCCCACATCCATGATGCGGGCCGTTTTGT
>JAHDGV010000458.1 GCA_020631655.1 Chloroflexota bacterium
CACGAGCGGTATGAACGTGATGGCCGGGCCAATGAATCGTCATATGCAAACCAAGGGATTCAGTGACTCGTTCTTTTAGATAATGTGTATTGGCTTGAAACGGATGTGCACGTTGGATGTGCAAACCGCTCATCCCTTTAGCCGGCAACTTGTCTTTAACCCAGCTCGCCATGATGTAGCCAGCCCCACCAGAAGACAAGATGCCTTCTGAGTTAAACCCGGCCGCCACAAACAACCCATCAACCTCACTGCTCGGCCCCATGTAATGTCGGCCGTCAGGCGTAAAGCTTTCTGGCCCGCAAAACATGAGCTGAATTCCCATTGAGTTGAGAGCCGGGACACGCGCAAAGGCTTGTTCTAAAAGCGGCTCAACATGTTCCATGTCAAACGGAATTTCATCAAACTCAAAGTTTGCGGGGATCTCTTGCCTTGGCCACGCTTTGGCTTTGGCCTCAAACCCGCCGATCAGTAGTTTTCCGGTTTCTTCTTTCCAGTAGCTCCGTTCTGCGCTAACCACCAAAATTGGTATATCAGGGGATAAATCAGGAATGCGATCAGTGACGATGTAAAAATGCTCGGCCGCATGCAGCGGGACTGCAACACCGTGATCTTTGGCCAATTTGTGGGTCCACATGCCACAGGCCAATACCACATTTTTAGTCGCGATGACCCCTCTCTCCGTCTCAACACCAATTACCCGGCCGTTTTTGACCAGCACCTGTGTCACGGCCGTCTCTTCATAAACAGATGCTCCCCGCTGTTTGGCCCCTTTGATTAGGGCTTGGGTTGTATCAAGGGCGCTCACCTGCCCGTTTGAAGGAACATAACTCGCCGCGATGATCCCGTCTAAATTAAGCAGGGGCCAAAACTCACCCAACTCTTCCGGCGAAAGCATACGGGCTTCAACCCCCATCCGCTTCGCATGGCTCACACGCCGCTGGTGGATTTCAAGCGTGACCGGATCTAAAGCAGCGTTAATCGTTCCATTTTGCTTATAGCCTGTCCCTTGACCTGTCTCTTCTTGCAGGGATTTAAAGAGGTTGGTTGTGTAGATTGCCAGATCAGTTTCAACCTTAGATCCACGCAATTGCCCCACTATGCCAGCTGCATGCCACGTAGTTCCGGACCCGATCTTTTTGCGTTCAACCAGCACCGAGTCCTCAACACCGGCTTTGGCAAGATGATAGAGTGTAGAAGCGCCGATGATACCACCGCCGACAACTACAACCTCTGCTTTTTCTGGTAAAAATTGATCACTCATTAGTAAATTTCTCGATTATGCACCCCAATCTTGATCGAATAATCGCGCCATTCTTGGAACCACGCTCGGCCGCCCAACCGGTCTTTCGCTTCAAGCAGGGCGATTTTGCGTTTGCCATCGCTTAACTCACGCGCGGCCGTCACACCAGCAAAGCCGCCACCGATGATGAGGATGTCGAAATCGAAATTGGACATTGGTAAAGAAAAAAGGCTCGTATCGCGTGATGCGTATTACGTAACACGCATCACACAATACGCCCCTAAACCGGAATATTCGACTTTTCTTGCTGTCGAGCACTCCACAAGAACACGGCGATGGTGAGGATCATGAAGACGATCAGGCCGAGCGAAATCGGCCGGGTGAAAAAGACTGTAATGTCTCCACCTGCACCGCCTAGCGCCTGGCGCACACGGGCTTCAAAAATTGGCCCCAGAACCAGTCCCAGCACAATCGGGACCGATGGGATGTCTAATCGATTCAGGATGTAGCCCAAAAATGCGAAGAAGAGCGCGATCAGCGGGTCGGTCAGCGAGTAGTTGCTGGTGTAGGTGCCGATCAAGCTGAGTGTCAGAACGACTACGCCGATAAATTTCGGATTGATGATGGTGATTTTTACCAACCACTTGGTCGAAACGAGCATGAAGCCCATGATGACAAAGTTGGTAAACAACATGCTCAAGAAGAGCCCCATCACAAATTCCGGCCGAGTTTCAAACAGCAACGGTCCAGGGACAACGTTGTGCACGTAAAAGACCGACAGCATCATCGCAGTTAGGGCTTCACCCGGAATACCAAGCGCCAGTAGCGGGATCAGCGCCGCGGCCGGAACCGCATTGTCGGCCGACTCTGACGCAATCAATCCTTCAGGAGCCCCATTGCCAAATAGTTCGGGCGTTTTAGACATCCGTTGGGCTGAGGAGTAGCTGAAGAACTGCGCCATAAATTCACCCACGCCGGGCAAAATCCCCATAAACACCCCAAAGGATGAGGACATCAGCAACACGCGCGGATAGCTAAAAGCTTCTTTGACCCCGTCCCACAGGCTACCGGTGAGCTTGGGCAAGGTTGATTCTTGATGATCATCGATGAGCAGGGTAAGCCCTTGCGACATCGCAAAAAGCCCCAGCACCATCGGGATGAGCGGGATGCCGTTGAACAGCCAAAGCTGGCCAAAGGTATATCGCTGAGTCGTAAAAGCGAACTCGATCCCCATGCTAGCAAAGAACAGTCCGAGAGCGAGGGTCATGGCGGCCGCAACCGCTTTTTTGCGGTGGGCAAAAATCACCACGATCATGGCAAACAGGGCGGCCATCGCAAATTCGGCTGAGCCAAAACGGCGGGCGAAGTTTGCCAAAGGGAGAGCCAATACCATTAAGACCAGAACGCTAAAGACGCCACCAAAAAACGAAGAGGTGTAGGCCATGGTCAAGGCTCTTCGCCCCTCCCCTCGCTGGGTCATCGGATAGCCGTCATAGGTGGCGAGCACCGCCACGGCCGTGCCGGGTGTGTTGATTAAAATGGATGGGATTGCGCCGCTATACATCGAGGCGGCGTAGATGCCCAATAGGAGCGTTAGGCCGACCAGTGGCTCCATTGAAAAGGTGATGGGGAGCAAGATGGCGATTCCCACGGCCGGGCCAACACCCGGAATCGCGCCGAGAATAATCCCGCCAATCGAACCGATGACTAGAGCCAGCAGAACGTTAAATTGCAACAGCTGATCTAGCCCTAAAAGTACATTTTCCATAATGTTTTGTAAAACAGGCATCCTGCCTGTTCTAAAATCACAGGCAAGATGCCTGTGCTACAAAAAGATTTAAAAGTTGCGAATCAAGAACGTGCGTAACCCACCGGGCATAATCTCAAACAGGGCAGGTGCAGGGAAAAAGATATTTAATCCCCAGCGGAATAAAGCGGTAAGAGCAAGGGCAAACAGAATTGAGAAATACACCCATTTCCGTTCACGTAAGCCAACGCGCATAGCGATCCCTACGGCAAAAATGGCGCTTGATAGGAAATACCCCACTAGGCCCAGAAGCCAGATATAGATGCCGTAGTAAATAAAGTATTCAAGCGGGCGGAGCCATTCAAACAGCTCCGCACGGACAGCGGCTTGGTCAATTTCTGCATTACTGCGTCTGGCGGCAAGCAAATTTTGAACAAATAGATAAACGGCCGTGCCAGCAAAAAATACGAGGCTAATCGTAGGCATCAGTGCCGGAGCGGTCCACCACCCTTGACCATCTGGTGCAGAATCAGTTTGAAACGGAAGCAGGATCAAAAGCAGAATGCTAATCCCCGCCATGATGCCGTACAAGACACCGGTACCCGGTTCTATTTTTTCAGGTGAATCATCCATCAGAAAAAGTAACAAGTAAAAAGTATGAAGTAACAAGCCAACTTAGCTCTTGTTACTTCACACTTCATACTAATTTGAGCTAGCCGCCCATGCGGTCAAGCATGTCAGCAATGATGTCCCAGTGAGCATTGATCAATGCTTCAGATTCATCGGCCGGCATCCAATAGACAGTTGCGCCGGTTGTCGCCGCAAGCTCTTGAGCCGCTTCACCTTCTACGGCCGTTTTAGCATACTCTGCGATTTGATCTTTGATCTCTTGTGGGGTCCCTTTCTTGACGAATAGACCATTCCACAATTCGATGTTTAGACCACCTTGTTCAGCCAAGGTTTCGGTGTCTGGGCTAACAGAGATACGGTCGGTACCGATGCTCGCGATCAGAGTTACCTCATCTAAACATGGCAACAACAATTGAACCGTGGTGTTGATCACGTCAACGTCACCCGATGACAGGGTTGTACAGTCGA
>JAHDGV010000459.1 GCA_020631655.1 Chloroflexota bacterium
TCAGATTCCACTCTTTAAACTGTACGTCCATTTGCGGCATCGTCTTTTTGATCAGACGAATAAAGCGAAACCAAGCCAGTAGCTCTGGATTTCGCCTCCGCGTTTCGACGAAAGACTTTAAATCAATGTCAGACACAAAAATAGTTTAGCTCTAAACTGTTTTTGTGTCAATAAATCAGATGAACTCTGGCTCCCCGCTTATTTATTGCCAACATTACCTTGGCAAAGACTCGTCATTCCTGCGAAGGCAGGAATCCAGCGCTAAACCTAGCGCTAGATTCCAGTCCAATTTTCATAGGAGGTGCATTGGCATGATCCCTTTGGCTAAATGGTTAATCGTCGAGCTTCACCTCGGCCGCCGCTTTCATCGCATCCTCTCCCTTTTTCCACAGGTTGCCCTGCCACAGTTCTTCAAGTCCAGTTTCACCACTTGCCCCTTTGGTGGTCAAGTAATCATAGTAGCTGGTCGGTTTATGGCCGGTGATGTTGTAGAAATCAGGGCTACACCGGGTGTAAAAACCGTTCACCAAATACTCGAAAAACTCTGCACGGGTGCTCCCAAAATCGTTTTCAAAATCAACCATCGACTGTGCCCGATATTCCAATTCTTTGTCCATCGCCCGGCCGAGGTCGGCCGCGATTTCGGCCATTGTTTGCGGCTCTGGGCCGGTAATATCATAAAACTTATTGGCATGGCGCTTCGGCCCTTCGGTTAGGATGACGGCCGCCGCCTCTGCGATGTCACGCGTAGCCACAAACGAGTTCCGAGCCTCGCCAAGCGGATTGCTGAACCAACCTTCGTTCAAAATGTTGTCACTATCGGTTTTAAGCAGATGGTTCATGAAGAAATTGTTCCGCAAAACGGTGACGTTTAAACCTGCATCAATCAGCGATTTTTCACCCCACCAGTAGTGTTGCAGCATCAGCGGAATCGAGGCACCGGCCCGCGACGAGTGCTTGTTGGGGTCGTATGAGGCGGTATTGGTGTCTGCTCCCATACAGCTAATGCGGACCACGTGGTTGATCTGATCTTTGTATTTGCCAAGCTCTTTGCTGAAGGCCAGATGCCCTTCGAGCAGTGGGTCAAGCGATGCGGAATACACGGCCGAAACACCGTCAAGCGCAGGGCCCCATGTGGCTGAATCTTTGAGGTCAAATTTGATAACCTCATCGGCTCCGAGTGATTTTAGAAAGTCAGCTTTTCCATCGCTGTAGGTGCAAGCACGAATGTTGAATGTGCCGTCTTGGGCAAGACGGGCGATTAGTTCACGGCCGATGCGTCCAGAGGCGGAGGTGATTAGAACGGTTGGTTTTGACATTTTAAAAATGCTCCTTGAGTGGGTTTATTAGCAGGCTGGCTTATCTATTTTATCAGCTAACGGGGTTGTGTGGCAGGCTGGGCGGCCGGGGCTGAGCTTTGGCGGCGATTAATGATAAATATGCCGACGACGATGAGGGCGGTGCCGAACAACATGCCGCGCGTAAAGATCTCATCTAGCAAAAGGATGCCGCCGATGTTAGCCACAATGGGGACGACGTAAGCCGTCATGGATGAGGCTGTGGCCCCAAAGCGTTTGATGTTGTAGAAGGCGAGCATCATCCCGCCAAAGGTTCCCATGACGGCCGCGTAAACCAGTGCGCCGTACCCCACGTTTGTGACGCCGCTTAGGTCAAATCCCACCAATAAAAATGAGAGGGGGAGGACCATGATAGCGGCCGCAAACATGCGAATACTGGCGACATCAAACGAGTCAAACGTTTTCATGTATTTGCGAGCGTAAATGGTGCTTCCGCTCCCCACGATGAGGGGGACAATGACGAGCATGTAGCCGAGCCAACTGCCCGTTGTTGTGTCTGCTAGTCCGGTTTCGCCGCGCAGGGCGAGTAAAATCGCCCCGGCCAAGGCCAACCCAATACCGATTGAGGTACGCCACGTGAGCTTCTCATCATCAAGAAAAAAGTGGGCAAACAAAACGGTAATCGCCGGGCCGATCGTAATGAGGATCGATGTGATTCCGCTGGAAAGATACTGGAGTGACATCACCATGCCACTCATCGGAATGGCGGTGCCGATCACGCCCAAAACAATTGCGTGGATCCAGAGCCAGCGATCTTTGGGCCAATTTTTTTGTTGCGAGACGGTGTAAATGACTATGTGGGCGATAGCGGCCATGGTTAGGCGCAGTCCGACGTAGGTGAGTGGCTCGTACTGGCCAACGCTGAAACGGGATGCGATCATGGTTGAGCCGTACATGAAACCGAGTAAAACGATATAGGGGATTGCCTGAGAGGTCATGTTTGTTCCTGTCTGAAAGTTTCAGGCATGATTGTAGTTTATTCGGCCGGTGGCTCCTGAAAATCTGTTGAAAGTCTATTTGTGTTGCAAATTTAAACGTGTGGAATAGAGATCACCACATGACCTTTCTTTTGCCCCGTTTCAACATAGGCGTGGGCGTCGGCCGTTTTTTCTAAAGGATACCGTTTATCAATGACAACTTTGAGCGTGCCATCTGCTACCAGTTGAGCTAAGTAGGTCAGATCCTGTTGAGTGGGCTCAACGGCTAAAATGATGACCTTTTTGTCGGTCCGCCTAGAAACTCTGCCCCCTAAAAAGCGGGTTGTGGGATTGGGGCTGGCCAACAAATAGCGGCCGGTTGGTTTTAAAGCGCTCACACATCTGGAAAACGAATTTTTACCAACCGAATCGAAAATCAGATCATATTTTTCAGCTCTGTCAGCAAAATCTTCTTGGGTGTAATCGATGACGTCGTCAGCCCCGATTGAACGCAGCATATCGAGTTTGTCACCATGATCGACGGCCGTGACGTGTGCGCCAAAATGTTTCGCTAGTTGCACCACAAATGTCCCGATGCTCCCTCCTGCGCCGTTTACCAAAATCGTCTCCCCTTTTTGGATCTTACCCTGACGCAGATAAGTGAGTGCCTCGCATCCACCGGTCGGGATCGCGGCCGCTTCCTCATAACTGACCGATTCTGGCCTTAGCGCAATCGCATTTGATTCTGGCAGACAGACAAATTCTGCATAGGCCCCAAAGCTAAAACCGGCCGAAGCGAAAATTTGATCTCCGGCTTTAAACTGTGTGACATTTTTTCCGGCCGCTACAACTTCTCCTGCAAGCTCTTGTCCCAAAATCGGGATCCGAGTTGGTTTGAAAATGCCTGAATACAGTCGAAGCGGGATGCGCAAAAAAATTGAAAGGTCCAAGCGCCTAAACTCGCAATCCCCTGCAAAAGCGGTGGCTGCATGGGTTTTGATCAGTAATTCATTGTCTTTGGGGGTGGGCTTTTCCACTTCTTGTAGCTGTAAAACTCCGGGAGGTCCATAGTTGGTCCAGATGATTGCTTTCATATTGCTCATGCCTTTCATACGTTGAAATATAGTGTGTAAACAAAAAACGGGCTAGACAATCATTTTGATTGCTAGCCCGTTTTGGCTTAAAGGATTAGTTGCTGTTATGCAGCTGCCATTGGCCCTTTTTCTCCAAGGTCAACGTGAGTTGCTCGGTCTGCGTGAGCTGACCCCTCTTCTGGCATAATAATCGCCAAGATAATGTATGCGAGGATTCCGGGGCCGCCCATAAGGGTGAAAAGAACAAAGAGGAGGCGTACGATGGTGACATCCATATCGAAGTATTTAGCCAATCCGGCCGCTACACCTAAAACTTGTCCGTTGCTTTCTGATCTCATCAATTTGCTGTTCATTTTAATCTCCTAATTATCTGGGTCTGACATCCATTCATCAGTTATCAGACCGCAGTTGATGTTTGTAATTTGTGTCGCTCAATTTGTTTGAACGTTGATGAAATAGTAAATCAGATCTGGGTTTCCGTAATCCATCGTTGGCATAAACCCCATTCAGGTGTTCGGATGATTTCATATCAACCATTCGGTTGATACATCGACCACTTGGTTGATGGTGAGCGGATTCGTGACAAAATAGAGTCAAATAATCGAAGGAGAAATCGATGACCGTTTACATTATTAGCCAAATTACAATTCATGATCGAGCTACCTATGATGAGTATGAGGCGGGCTTTATGGAGATATTTGATCAGTATGAAGG
>JAHDGV010000460.1 GCA_020631655.1 Chloroflexota bacterium
CTACACAAAAGTTTTACAGTTTGAACAATCTAGGTTTACGTTCCAGCAGTAAGCTGGAAGCATGAATTCAACAGCACCCAAACCCAATCTGGCCGGATGCCGCCGCTACTTGCCAGCTCTTGAGTGGAGCCAAAACTACACGCGAGATGATTTTCAGAATGATCTTGTGGCAGGATTAATCGTCGCGATCATGCTGGTGCCGCAGAGCATGGCCTATGCCCTGCTGGCCGGACTGCCACCCCAAGTGGGGCTGTATGCCAGCATTCTGCCGCTGGTGATTTACGGACTGCTGGGCACCAGCCGAAGCTTGGCGGTGGGGCCGGTGGCGATGGTATCTTTGCTGGTCGCGGCTGGGATCGGACCTCTCGCCAACGGGGATGCGGGGCAAGCGGTTTCCCTCGCAATCACGTTGGCTTTGATGGTGGGTATTATCCAAACGGTGATGGGGCTGTTGCGGGTAGGCTTTTTGGTCAACTTTTTGAGCCATCCTGTGCTGTCAGCGTTTACCAGCGCGGCCGCTATTTTGATCGGATTCAGTCAGCTCAAAAGCCTGCTGGGGATCAAAGTGCCACGATTTGAATTCTTTTACGAGCAGGTGATTTATCTGCTACAGCATCTGGCTCAGCTCAACTGGGCCACGCTGGGGTTGGGGGGATTGGGAATCATCATCCTGCTGATTTTTAAGCAAAAGGTGACTGGGCTATGGGGGAAACTGGGGCCGCTGGTGATCATAGTTGTGGGAGTCCTGTTGGTTAGCTTGCTTGGCTTAGACACAGCGTTTGGGGTGCAGGTTGTAGGCGCAGTCCCGGCCGGATTGCCCCCCTTAACGATGCCATCCCTGAATCTAGAAATGTTTCAGGCACTTTTGCCGATCGCGCTGGCCATCAGTTTGGTGGGTTATATGGAAAGCGTTTCGGTGGCTAAGTCACTTGCTAGCAAACGGCGCGAAAAAATCGACCCAGATCAAGAGTTGATTGGATTGGGCTTAGCCAATGTGGGGGCCGCGTTTACCGGTGGCTATCCGGTGACTGGTGGAATTTCCCGCTCAGTCGTCAACTTTGCGGCCGGCTCTCGTTCAGGGATGGCGTCAATCATCACGGCCGGATTAGTAGCCGTGACCGTGCTATTTTTGACCCCGCTGTTTAGCCATCTGCCCAACGCCATGCTGGCCGCGATTATTTTGGTGGCGGTCGCCAACATGGTTGATTTCAAAACGGCCGTGCGGGTCTGGCGCTACAATCGGGCCGATGGTGTGGCTTGGTGGGTGACGTTTGGGGCGGTGCTGATGGTGGGTGTTGAAACGGGAATTTTGTATGGGGTTGCCGTTTCAATTTTGCTCTTTATCTGGCGCACCAGTCGGCCGCATGTGGCCGTTGTCGGCCGGGTGGGTGAGTCTGAGATTTACCGAAACGTGCTACGCCACGAGGTGCAAACGTGGCCGGCCGTGATCGCCATGCGAATTGATCAGAGTCTCTATTTTGCGAACACCAAATATTTGGAAGATTGTGTGTTGGGGCGGATCGCAGACCGGCCGGAGGTGACCGACTTTGTGCTGATTTGCACGGCCGTCAATTTTATCGATGCCAGCGCAGTTGAGACGCTAGAAGCGTTGCAGGTACAGTTGGCCGATGCAGGGGTGACTCTTCACCTTGCGGCGGTGAAGGGGCCGGTGTTGGATCAGCTGAAGCAGAGTGAGTTTTGGAATCATTTTGATGAATCCCATCTCCATTTCACCACCCACGAGGCGATGCAGGCATTGGGGGTAATCGAGAACAAGACTACATCTCAAACAGAATTTCGTTCAGCGACACTTCGGGTGGGCCAGCAAAATGGGGGGCAAACCGGCCCATCGTCTGCCTAAAATTATCGCTGGCACTAAACGTTTTGTAGGACTCTGCATTCTTCCAAAACGCCAAAACGGTGACTTGGTTGGTAGAATGATCGGCCGTAAATTTCGCTTCGATCCAGTCCGGCTGGTCTGCAACCAGCGCCGGATTGGTTTCCGCAAACAGTTCTTTAACCGCATCGACCGCCCCTGGTTTTAGCTGAACTTTTGTGATCGCAATAAACATAATTCTTCATCCTCCTTTTGACTGATTCTGCTCCCTATCCTTCCTTTAGTTTGGCATTAAAATTTCGAATGGCAAGCTCCAAATCAGCCTCGTTTTTGATCGTGCTCACGATGGGATAACTGGTGGTTAGGAAATGCTGGGCAAACTGGAAGCAAAGCGTTTCAAACGGTTTTTCTGCAATCATCCCTTTGCCAAATGTGTTGTGATGAATTGTGACTTTGTCGAGCGGAATATCAACCCCGTGCGCCATCTCACGTGGGTCAAAGATTAAGCCAAATGGGGTTGAGTCTTCCTCTTCAAGCTCACCACCGTAATCGACAGATAGGTTTCCTTCTACCCATAATTGTTGGTTGAGGGGTTGACGCTTGCCCGCATTTAAATCAGCAACAAGATCGATTTTGTTGGCAGACTCGGCCGATTCGATATCAACAATCACTTCCCCCGCATAAGAGGTTGTGACCACCGAATGTTTTGTGCTGGCCCCTGAAAACCCTTGGCCAGGATCATAGCTGATTGTGTTTGATTCGTAGTCACAAATGATCCAAGAAAGGAGCCCGGTTTTTGTGTTTTGAGCGATCACATACAGCTCGATGCGGCTTCCCCAAAAGACGCTGGTGTGCACGTTGAAGGCGCCTAAAATGGCGCAATATTTTGGTTCGCTATCCTCAAACATGGCGCACGGCACAAGTTCATAATCGGGAGGCAGATAGGATTTGGCCTTCTCAAGATCGGTGATTTCATAGGAAAGAAAAAAGCTGTACGGCTCAACAATAAACCCGATAAATGGATCGTTTTTTGATCCCAGCTCTACGATGAATTTTTGCCATCTGAGAGGGAGTTTGGCCAGCATTTCGGCCCGCTGAAAAAGCGATCCAACCCGGCCGGGTAAAACCATCTTTTCTGTGTTTTTAATGAAGTGAATGAGTTCTGATTGGTCCATAGGGGTTCCTTTGAAAGATTATATTTTTATGAGGTACAGGGTAGTACAAGTTTAAAAGTTGCCCCCGCTGACTCTGAGTGACTTCCGGCCGTCAGCTCTCCCCCCATCTGTCGGGCTAAATTGCGTGAGATGGTGAGCCCTACGCCGCTACCACCGTGCTCACGTGAGCGAGATTGATCTACCCGATAAAAGCGTTCAAACACAAATGGCAGATCCTTTTCAGCAATGCCGATCCCATTGTCTTTGACCGTGATTGTGCACCAAGCATCATCGGTCGATACACCAAACTCAATCTGGCCGTTGGGTGGGGTGTAACCGATGGCGTTGGCCAACAAATTGAGCAAAATTTGGATCAAGCGATCATAGTCGGCCGTGACATACACATCCTGCTCAGGTTCTTGAAACGTGACGGTGTGCTGTTTTGCATCAGCCTGCGGCGACAGCTGATAGATCACCTGATTGATGGTGTCTGTTACGTTGATCGATTCTAAATTGAGAGCGATAGCGCCCGACTCCGCTTGGGACAGCTCTTGCGTTTCATCAACCAGCCTATTCATTCGGCCGATTTGCTTTTTCATTGAGCCGATGAGCTTTTCATCCGGCTGAAAAACCCCATCTCCGAGCCCTTCAACATAGCCGCTGAGGCTCGATAGCGGGGTGCGCAATTCGTGTGTGACATTCCCCATCAGCCGGACCCGTTGCTCCTCAACTGACTCGAGCGTTTCAGCCATCTGGTTAAAGTTGATAGCGAGCTGGGTGATCGCTTCACCCGCCCGATGGGGGAGTTCAACCCGTTCATCGTACCGGCCGTTGGCGATGCGCTGACTGCTCTCGGCCATGTTGCGGATCGGTTGAATAATCGCCCACCAAACCAGCATGCTAAAGCCGATCCCAACTAAAAAGGCGATGAGGGCGGCTAGGCCGACTGATCCGACCAGCAAGCGGGAAATCGCTTCGTTTAGCTCCGGCAACAGCTGATCGGTTTGCTCGGCCGAAACGTCAAAACGGGCCAAAAGGGTGTTTAAAATGATGGCGATCCGGCCGGGGACAAACAGCCGTA
>JAHDGV010000043.1:0-7165 GCA_020631655.1 Chloroflexota bacterium
CTTAATATTTTCAAAGATACTGTGTGTTGAATCAATCCGGATTAAGTAATAGGAACAGTTTTGTTTGGTTGGCCTTAGACTAGCTTTGCATTTAAATTTTCAGCGGTATAGTACGACGGTATGAAATTTGGTGCTGTAAAGTTGGACCATGCTGTGGGCAAAGTGCTGGGTCATAATATTTCTGGCCCGGACGGAAAGCGGCTTTTCCGGAAAGGCCGGCCGCTCTCGGCCGAAGATGTGGAGGCCTTGGCAAGGCTGGGGCGGGAGACAGTCTATGTGGCGGAGCTTTCAGCTGATGACATTGATGAAAATAGTGCCGCATTGCGCATCGCCCAAGCCTCGGCTGGAGATAACGTTCGGGTCACAAAACCGACAACCGGCCGTTCAAATTTGCATGCTGAGACATTGGGTGTTTTGCGTATAGACATTGGGCGGTTGTCACAGGTTAATTTGCTAGATGCGGTGACGCTGGCAACGGTTGAAGCCAACAGCGTGGTTCGGCCGAAGCAGATGGTGGCAACCCTAAAAATGATTTCGTACGGTGTGTCTGAAAACATTGTGCGTGAGGCTGAGCGTATCGGCCAAGCGGAGACAATCAATCATTCTGGGGGGATGCAAACACCCATCGTCAGAATTGAGCCGTTATTGCCTAAAAAAGTCGGGATGATCCTCTCAGGCTCCCCCTCGGCCGCTGATCGCATTGTCAAAGGGTTTGAAAAAGCTATGCGTACGCGCCTTGAAGCGTGGGGTTCCTCCTTAGATGAGGTAAAATTTATTCCACTTGAAGATGTAACCGGAGAGCTGAATCTGGCCAATGAAATCGAAGAAATGATTGAGAGAGAGATTGATATGATCATTTTGGCTGGCGAGACGGCGATCATGGATCGGCACGATATAGCACCGCGTGCGGTTGAGCGCGCTGGCGGCCGGGTGACCTGTTTTGGTGCCCCGGTAGACCCTGGCAATTTGCTGATGTTGGCCCGCCATGACAGCACCGGTCGATCGGTTCAAATTGTAGGCACACCGGGATGTGCTCGCTCACCCAAGAAAAATATTGTAGACCTTGTTATTCCACGGATTCTTGTGGGCGATTATTTGACCAAAATGGATATCGTAAATATGGGCATGGGTGGCATGCTTGAAGATGTTCCAGAACGCGGCCGAGCGCGCAAACTAAACTAACAACTATTTCCCCAAAACAACCTTATGACTTACTCCTCAATTGAAGAATTACAACAAGCTTTGTACGACCAAGAATATGTAGCTGAACGGAGTTTGGTAACGGCCGTTTATCTTTCTATGAAATTGGGTAAACCGCTGTTTTTAGAAGGTGAACCAGGGGTAGGCAAAACAGAAATTGCGAAAGTAATTGCCAGCATGTTGGATACGAATCTGATTCGTTTGCAGTGTTATGAAGGGCTGGATGTAAGTCAGGCCGTGTATGAGTGGAACTACACACGGCAGATCATGCATATCCGCACCATGGAGGCGCAGAATCAGACTTTTGCTGAGGATGAGCTGTTTGGTGAGAAGTTTTTATTGCGACGGCCGCTGTTGCGGGCCATCGAAGAGTCGGCCGAAAAATCGCAGGTGCTTCTGATTGATGAGGTTGACCGGAGTGATGAGGAGTTTGAGGCGTTTTTGCTCGAGATTCTTTCAGATTTTCAAGTGACGATTCCAGAGATCGGGACTGTGAAAGCGAAGAACCGGCCGTTTGTAATTCTGACATCGAACCGGACCCGCGAATTACATGATGCCTTAAAACGCCGCTGCATCTATTTCTGGATCGATTATCCATCGTTCCAAAAAGAGCTTGAAATTGTGTCTACCAAAGTTCCTCAGGCGTCTAATCAGCTGGCACGGCAGGTGACAGCCTTTGTGCAGGAACTGCGCGGCGAAGACTTATACAAGGTTCCCGGTGTTGCAGAATCGATTGATTGGGTGAGCGCTTTGGTAGCCCTAGACCAGCAGGCATTAGACGAAGCCATCATTGAAGATACGCTAGGCGTGATTTTGAAATACCAAGATGATGTGGAGCAGTTACGAGATCAGATTCAGCAAGTCTACAATCGGGCTTCGTCTGTGGCTTAAACGGTCGAAAGTTAATATAGAAATAAAAAAAGCTCGGGTTTTTCCCGAGCTTTTTTTTAGCTTTGTCCACCTTTTTTTCTTCCTGCTATCTGATGATGGCTGGGAGGAAAATCTGCGTATCTAACAATTCTGGACCCTCTATGGCATCCATGTTTTGCCCGATAAACACATTGTCCAAGTAAAATGGCGCTGACGATACACTGTTGGTAATTGCGATGTATTGGATGGTTTGATCGGCCGGCAAGCTGCTATAAGTTACATTGATTTCTGACCATTCCCCAGCAGTTACTGTTACCGTTGACCTGCTGAGCGGCTGGAATGATTTATTCATTAATTGCACTTCAAACGTTTGAGTTGGAGCATCTACACCGCTGACCATAAAGTTTACAGAGTACAGGCTTGGGGCTGGGATTGGGCTTTTAGCCTCAAAAAATGCGGTGCCTGAGCCGTTGGCCAAACTGACTTCCAAAGAATTTTCCCCTTCAAAAATCGGTTCTTTTGCCAATGGATTTAATGAAACAACCCCCCATGAGCCCAGATACCAATCGCTTGAAACTGCATCATCAAAAATCATGATAGATTCAAGATTCTCTGGCCGTTCCGGTGTTGGAGTTGGTACGGGAGTTGGTGGAACCGGTGTTGCTGTTGGAACAGCCGTTGGTTCGGGTGTTTGTGTCGGGATTGGGGGCGGAGGTGTTGTTGAACAATCAATCCATTCGATTTCGATGTCGTCAACAAACAGTGTCACACCGTTGCCAGAGTAGAGCCACAGCCGAATGGCCGATGTATTCGCGGGCGTGGTGCCGCTAATTTCAATCAAGGTGTAATCGCCGATTGGTTCTGTGATCTGTGTTACGGTGTCAGCTAATTCGGTAACACCGTCTAGGTAGTCAACACCGATACCGGTCCAATTTGATCCGAATTCACCTTCGGTTTTGGCGTACAGGCTGATGGTAAAGTCTTTGTTCGGTTCTGCATCAATTTTTTGGCGAGCGTAAGGGGTGATGATGGCCAACCCCTGACCTGTGCGGCCGGCCGTGATTTCAAACTGGCCGGATGTGATCCACGGCATAATTCCGTTCTCAAAGCCACCATTTTCGAAAGGTGCACAATATTCATCTGTTTGGCTCATAGCCAAATGATTAGAACTAGCAGATGTTTGGTTGGTTGCAGGGATCAAAAACAGGGCTAACGCGCTCAAAAAGAGGATCCCTAATATGAATCTGGTATGTTGTGTTCTAAAATAAAGTTTCATTTTTTCCTAATTTCCATCCCCAAATTGATTTAAGACTGTTCTGGCTGGGGAAATGGGTTTCCGTATTATTTTTAAAAACAGAGGTGTAAAACCGTTTACACACAGCATACCGTATTCTGTCCAAAAAACATGGTACCAAGGTGTGAATAAACGGAAAAAACAGCTTGCTTTTTAGTTTTTACCGGAAGATTTTTCGTAAGAAAAAGTAGGCTTGCAGGGGGATTTTTCAGCAGGTTATTTAAAAGATTTAGTCTGAAACGAGGTCTTCAAATGTAGAAATCGGGATAACCCGATCAAGCGTTGCATAGGTGATTAGCCGCTTGTCAAAGTTATCGGAGACGAAGTTATAACCGTTGCATGTGACGAGGATGATTTGATTCCCATCCTGCTGAAAGAGCAGGTCGGCCCGGCTGGGGTGTGCGTAGATGTAGCGAGAGATTTTGTAAACGTAGATGTTTTCCCCATCGTCATACCGAATCTCATCCCCCAAGCTGGTGCGATGAAGCTTGCCAAAAGGCCCTCGAATGGGCCAAACCGTAGTGACATGGGCCGCAAACACCATGCTGTACTCATCACCCGGGAACTGACCCGTTCCTTCTAGAATCCCTACGTCATCATCTAGATCTAACAAACTCCAATTGTTTCCTATTAACGGGATGCGTTTAGTCTGGAACCCTTCTTCGTGTTCTGGGATCGATAATTTGCCAAAAACCGGCCCGCTTTTTTCTGCCAGTGGAACTGCAGGGGGTGCAACTTCTTCTATCTCAGCCTGTTGCGAGAGAGCTAGAGGTGTTTGTTCGTCTAAAAACTCACCCGGGAGCTCTTGACTGATGATGAGCTCCGGCGGTTGCTCAGCTGGAATATCCACCGCTTTAACTTCATTTTCTGGCATTGGCTCAGCTTTTTCGCTGTCTATGGGGACTTCGGCCAACGGCTTTAATGCTTCAGAATCTTTCGCCTCAACGGCCGCTAAGTACTCCTCCGCCACAAACCCATCTCCGGGCTGGGGTAGCTCGGCCGCGGGGTCCATTAGGTCTGTTTGGCCGTTAGATATTTGCGGGAAAGCTGATTCTGGAATATCTGAGCCAACCTCGACTACTAGCAGTTCTGTTTGTTGTGGCAAAAAATCAGCAACTAAAACTTGTAACTGCTCCCACGATTCTTTGACAAGTGATTGATCACTTTCTGTCTGACGGGCCACATTAGACAAAATGACAAACAAGACAAAAAACGCGGTCAGGATGCTCATGTTCCTGATCACGTTTTCAGTAACTGACTGCCGTCTACGGCGGTTTCTTGCTTTACGTTGTCTGGGAGTGGCCATTTTTGCTTTTAGTTTTTAAGCCAAGGTTACCGTTGAATAATCGGTAAATAAGAGACTATCGCACCATCGGGCGGGCTGATGAGCAAGGCTGGATCTCCAAGCAAGTTAAACGTGTCTAACAAATCGACATTTGATGGCTTGTGAGTCATTAATTCAAGCTTTCCAGCCATGACCGCGTCTCCTAATTTGGTTGTTTCATGATTTTTTAAGGTTTCAAAGTACCCTTCAATCAGCGAATCATGCCCGGTTGCAACTCCGAGGCCTGTTGAGCCCCAAACCGCTACACCGCCACCGTTTTCGTAACGGACCATCGCTTCATCAAATGAGTCTAGCCCCGGCATTTGGTATGAGCCTGTAAAGCAGGTCATTTGCAAAACAATCGGTTGCTTTGTTCTGTTCTGCAACTCTTCAACCTGGCTGATGTGGACAAAGCTTTCGTCGGCCCATTGGTGCACGGTCGAATGGCCAGCGTAGACTAGATGACCTTGCCCGCTTCCCCAATTAGAGAAAACACCGCTCTTGATTGACGGTAATGTTTCATCGTCTCCATCAAACTCAAACCTGCTGATTTGGTATCGAGTTGATTCGATTAGATGACTGATAGTGTCTCCCATCAGCGTAAAATCACCGGCCGAATCTGTGTTGTCCGCAATAAATGTGATGTTGTTGCGCCATGCTAGATTTTTAGTTGGGTAATCTACAATTTTCGAGACTACAGTAGCTAGTTCATCTGTTGAATTCACTGGCAAACGGCCGATTGCTACATCGGGCAAAGCATCATCCCCATCAAGCAAAACATACCGGTTGTCAGATGCGATTTCACCGGCCCAAGGGTCCACATTGGCAAAATTAATTGGCAGGATGGTGGGTTTGGAGTTCTCCAAATTTAATTTGGGATCGTAAGTCCCGTCACCGACGAGAACAACATATTTAGGTTGAATGGCCCAGTTGTCGTATGCGTTTTGCAAATAGGCCTCTATGCTCCCGGGTACCGCGTTGCCGTTGCCAAACTGATCGTATATCCCTTCCAGTGAAGCGAGAACGACTGATAAGCCCTGCTCGGTTCGGAGGTTTACCAAGCCGTCGAGCCCTGCGTGGAATGCATCAGGGGCGATGAGGATGTAATCCCCTTCGGCCGTTGAGATGCCATGTGGTGATCTGACTGATGTGGGTTGAATCAAATCATCCTCAAAGCTAAATACCACAGCTTGTTGAGCGTTAACCGGTACGTCTAAAGTAAAAGACTGATTGCTGTTTAGCCCAGATACAATCATTTCAGGATTTGCTACGTCGCTCACATTTATTCCCCACAACTTGTTTGATGAGGCGGGTTGCAACGTCAGCTTGCCGTTGGCAGAGAAAGCTTGAAAAGCTGTTTGGGATCCTAAATTAAGTTGATCGTTACCTTTGGTGTAATTGACTTCGACTGCATCGAGCCAGACCCCATCAATTGCACCAGCCCCTTGATCAAGAGTAAGTAGTAGCTCGTTGCTGGCGGTGAGTTTTCCGGCCGGAATCGTTAAGGTTTCTGAGTGGGCCGTTTTCCCATCCCAAATTAAAGTGCCAAGCGACTGCCCGTTGAGCTCTACAGAAAGTCCGTGGTCATTGTTCACCGTCATATCTGTAAAGCCGATCATGTGGATCGTCACTTCGGCAGACTCATTGGTATCAAAATCCTCTAGAGTAAATGGAATGGTCGTTGAATTTGTTCCGGGAGACTTTAGCTCTTGCCACGTCCAGCGATCCCCATTGTGACCGGCCGGCAGTTGACCACAAAAGCAATTGGGGGTGTAGAGTAAATCTTCCTCTAGCAATATTGTTTGGGTTAAATCAGCAGCTGATGCTGATGTTGCTACGGGGAAGCTGATCGGCATCCGTGCTCCAATTTCATTTAAATGAGAGAGGGTAAACGCACTAACATCGGTCCATCTGCTAAAAGCTCCATCATTATAAAAAAGGAAATATTCGTTTGCTTCGAATGTTGCATCATTGTCCCCAACAAAATGCATTGGTACCGCTGTGCCGTTTTTGTGCAGCTGCCAATTTTCCGGTGATTTGTTGACAACTGATGCCCCTAGTGCAAGAAGGGATTGATAATCTAAAATCACAATCCCTTTTTCAGCAACCTCAATAATTGCTTCTGGAGTTGCTGTCTGTGGTACAAATTTAGAACTGGTTGTTTCAGCCTCTGGGTTTTCATCTGGCACAAATTTAATTTTGGCATGAATTTCGGTTGTAACAGTGGCTGATTGCTGATTTTGATCAGGTAGGATCGGATAAAACGTTACCCGAGCGTATTTAACACCCGCCATGATTCCGATTTCTTCGACTGAGATGTGCGCGTTTGCTTGATCGGCCGACTTGGTTGCTGGCTCAAATGACCCGCCTAGAATTTGCCCGTCTGGCGAACGCAAAACACCGGCCGGTGCCGGTGCAATCCCTAAGGGCTCTGATAAATTAAATTGTTCAATATTGTGTGAAAGGATTTCAACTTC
>JAHDGV010000043.1:7265-19356 GCA_020631655.1 Chloroflexota bacterium
GTACATCGTATGCAGTTTTTTTGATTTCATTTTAAGCGTTTTGGTTTGCTTTGGTGATTAATGAGCCAAGCCACATCAACAAGATCATGATTCCGATGGCGGTAATTAAAAGGAAGTTGATATTGTCCCCAACACCGAGTTCTGGAATTTCTTGAACCGGCAGATTGGTGGCGGTGGGTACAACAGTTGGCACTTCTGTAGGCGGTTGGTTGTTTGACCCTCCGCTACTTGGGCGTGGCGTGCTGGTCGGGGGTGGCGGTACAGGTGTGTTGGTTGGCACTTCTGTATCGGCCGGAGACGGCACAGTCGGGGTGTTTGTTGGTGGAATCGGTGTAGCGGTTGCTTCTGGGGTGTTTGTTGGCGGCGATGTTGGTGTTAGCGTTGAACCTGCATAAACCGGTTGAACACCTAGATCGGTAGAAAATAGGTAAACTGCGCTTAATGTGAGGATTAAAATTAAGCAGACGAAAAACCCTTTTTGCTTGGTTGTGTTGCGGAATTGTATTGCTAGAGAGTTTGATTTTGATGATCGATTTTTCATAATGCCTTGTCCTGTTTAGGAAAACCAAATTTTTTAAGCCAAAAAGGCTTGTAATGAGTCCAGATTTGATGCCCTATGAGCACCACTTTGGGTCATTTTAGAAGGCGATTTGATCGAACAATATGGTTTTTCTGTACTACCAGTAGGGCTAAGGCTCTATTAGTTAGTACTAAAGTAGACGGAAAGGCGATAAATAATCGTGAACAAAAAAATCCCAGCCTTTGTTAAAGACTGGGATTCTGAAAAAGTTCAAAGTTTTCTGTTTTGCTAGGCGTAACTTTTTACTTCATTGTTATCACTTGATTGCAGATTAAAAATCTACATTTTGATCTCGTTCCGGCCCAACTGATGCCCGGTTGACGGTTACACCCAAATACGATTCAACAAACTGTACATATTTGATGGCGTTTTCAGGAAGCTCGGCCGGTGTACGGGCCTGCATAATGTCTTCGCTCCATCCGGGCAGAACTTCATAAACCGGTGTGCATTTTTCTAATGATGGCAGGTCAAGTGGCAAATGTTCAATCCGTTGGCCATCTTTTTCGTACGCCACACATACTGGAATTTCTTCAAGCCCACTCAAAATATCTAGCT
Organism: Chloroflexota bacterium; assembly: GCA_020631655.1. Taxonomy (GTDB): domain Bacteria; phylum Chloroflexota; class Anaerolineae; order Promineifilales; family Promineifilaceae; genus WTJY01. Next base: position 8,401 of record JAHDGV010000043.1, read on the forward strand.
TGGTTAGCGTGATTTCAGTTAGCCCGTTGATGCGTACTGCATGTTCAAGCACGACCAAATCTAGCCAACCCACACGACGCGGCCGGCCGGTGGTTGTGCCAAACTCATCCCAAGGGTTTGCGCCGGTACCGCGCAGGCGAACCGCATCATCACCAAATAGTTCCGATGGGAATGGGCCGCTACCCACCCGACTGCTAAACGCTTTGGCTACACCCAAAATATTGCGCAAGTGGCCGGGCCCAATCCCTAAACCGGTAATTACACCGCCTGTTGTGGGGGATGAACTGGTCACAAAGGGATAGGTTCCGTGATCCACGTCAAGCATTGTCCCTTGAGCGCCTTCTGCCAAAACCAACTGGTCTGCTTTTAGCGCCTTATCAACCATAACCGAGCCATCGGCTAGGTAAGGGGCGATTTTACGCGCATGCTCAAGAAATTCAGTTGCAATTGCATCGGCATCTAAAGGTTCTGCACCATAAATTTTTGTCAGCGTTTCGTTGTGACTGGCTACATGAGCCTGAATTGTGTCAGCCAGTTGCTCTGGGTCTTCGAGCAGGTTGGCTCGCACGCCGGCTCGGCCGATTTTGTCAAGATACGCTGGACCAATCCCGCGTAACGTGGTGCCGATTTTGCCATCACCACGAGCCGCTTCTTTGGCTGTGTCGAGTGCGATGTGGGCAGGGGTGATTAAGTGGGTGTTCCGGCTAATTTTTAAGCGATCTGGGCCGATGTCAATTCCCCGATCTTTTAATCCTGCGAGTTCACGCAGAAAAACGGCCGGATTTAAAACAACACCGTTCCCAATCAAACACATCGTGTCATCATGAATGATTCCTGATGGGATGAGATGCAATTTGAAGGTTTGGTCGCCAACAGTAACTGTATGGCCCGCATTGTCTCCTCCGCTAAACCGAACAACCATGTCGGCATTTTCTGCCAGCAGATCTGTGATAGATCCTTTTCCTTCGTCGCCCCATTGTGCGCCAAGCACGATGTCTAAAGGCATAATCTTCTCCTCAAAGAGTATAAAATTCAGTCACCCACGTTGTAATGCTCATCAATTGCTTGATGAGTTATTTTGGCTTCGATTTTCTGTTTTGGGTTAGGGGTTACGTTAATTCAGTAGGGCTAATCCAACATGTCCAGTACATCGTTAGCGACTGTTAGTAATGTACATTAACTAGGGTCCCGTACGACATCCAATTATACAGCCATTCTGCATCTGCGGGAGTCACATTTACACAGCCGTGACTAACTGGTGTGCCAAAGTCATTGTGCCAGTAAGCGCCGTGGATTGCAAAATCACCGTAGAAGTATTGAACGTGGGGGACACCGGGGGTGACATAGTTAAATCCCAGTCGACGGCCGTCCATCGTTTGCTCTTCTAGCCGGTAATAAACTCTAAACTGCCCCGTCACGGTGTAATACGGCGGTCTACCAGAGGAGATGATCGTTTGGAAAACGGGTGAATTGCCTTCATAGGCCGTCAACGTTTGGAGTGTCAGGTTCACATCGACCCACCGCTCACCGCTGGCAATAGCGGGTAACGGAAAGCTGGTGTTCCCGTTGTCAACCAAGCGTGTTGGTTCAATGGTCGGTGTTGGTGATGGGGTATTGGTTGGTGTGGGAGTGGGTGTCCATGCATCGCGTGGTTCACCGTTTTCACCGATGACTTTGGCAATAGCGGCCGGTGTGTTCGTGGGAAGCAATTCTTCTACTTGAGACTCAGCATCTGCTTCATCGTTAGCTACTTCTTCAAGCGGAACTTCTGTTGGCGTCGCAGTCTCAAAAACGGCCGCGACCATGCTCGTATCTATGGCGGCCGGTTCATTTTCTGCACTGGCATTGTTTTGCCCATTAAAACTTGGGGCAAAAAGATTGATGAGAAAAATGGCCAAACAGCCGAGCAGAATGCCAGAAATGGCAATGCTCGACCAGTAGCGCAAGCGAGAGCCCTCCCGTCCTGACGACACAGCCTCAGTTGATGCGGGTGACTTTTCTTGTGCGTTTGTCCTTTGGACTGGCGATTTTTCTTCGACTAAACGGGGAACTTGGGGACTGGTCGCGGCAACTAAAGGTTGAACCGGTGTATCAAGCTCAGTTTTAACCGGCTCGTACGGCATCGTCTCATCCCCAAGCATGTTTTTAAGTGATGCGGCTTTTTGCAGGCAAAGCTCTTGGGCAGAGCCGGAGGTGACCTGACTCAACAGATTCCACGCACGCCAGTTCTCTTGATCGGTTTGCAGAATGGTGCGCAACAGCAGAGCTGCTTCTTGTTTGTAGCCCGCTTGGATTAAATTTTCGGCTTGGGTTAGCTTTTCGGCCGGAACTGACATGCCTAACATAGTGGGAAGTTAACATAACTGGCCCATTTTGGTCAAGAAAAGTGACACAATCGCCTCTGATTTGAGAAGTCAGCCAGTTTTTTGAAACATTACAACATCTTTGCCGTGAAATTCAACCACAGAACCCCATTTTTTTGCTAGCCAATTAAATGTTTCTTCGCTATAAAAACAAACGTGGGTTGGATCGTTTTTGTAGTGCCAAGTTGTAAAGTCTTGGAGGTTTGTGACCCGTTTTGTCATAATGGCCAACCAGCCATTCGGCCGCAGGCAACTCCAAAGTAAATCTAGCTCTGAACTGGGGGTGTGAAGATGTTCCACCACCTCTGTGGCGGTGATGAAGTCATAGGTTTGCCGGAGCACAGATCGATCTGGTGCATAGAATGGGTCGTAGATGGCCATGTTGTGACCGGCCTCTTCAAACATAATCGAAAGAGTCGGCCCGGGACCTGATCCAAAATCTAATCCACACCTGTTTGGCTTTAGCTTGCTGTTTAGAGGTGTAAAGGTGCGGCCTAAAAATTTGCGATACCCTGCATCGTTGGGGGAATTTTGATGATGATCGTAATGCGCTTTTTCTTCGGCCGCTGATAAGTAAAAGTTTGGTGGCACAAAAACTAGCTGACAAGTGCTGCACTTTTGATATTGTCGTGCTTTATCGCGATGGAAATATTGGCTGTTTTGTGAACTGCATAAGGGGCAACTAACGACAATTTGATCTTGCATGTGCCTATTTTGGCCTGTTGGAATTGAAAATGCTACCCTATGGAAGACTGGAAGAGATTAATTGGGGATGATGATGAACGATTCGGAATTTTTAAGTTTTATCCTGCATCTTGAGCATGCTACATCTGGGGACGTACGTACAGATGAAATGAGCCTGTCGCTTTACAGCACAGATGCGAGCCTGTATCAGGTAACACCACTGGCCGTCTTTTTGCCAGACTCGGCCGAGGATGTCCAAATTGGTGTGGATGTAGCGGCAAAACATGGGGTGCCTATTTTGCCCCGAACTGCCGGGAGTAGCTTGGCAGGGCAAGCGGTTAACAAAGCGCTCGTCATCGATTTTACGAAACATCTTAATCAAATAATTGAGCTGAATGTAGAAGAAAAAACTGTGCGGGTGCAGGCGGGCATGGTTTTAGACCATTTGAATAATGAGCTACGGCCGCATGGGTTGCAGTTTGGCCCTGATCCGGCCAGTAGTAATCGGGCTGCAATGGGGGGAATCGTTGGGAATAACTCAACCGGAAGCCATTCAATTTTATATGGGATGACGGCCGATCATGTGTTGGGGATGAACGTAGTGCTGTCTGATGGCTCTACGGCTGAATTTGGCCCTTGCACACAGGAAGAGCTGGCTGAGAATCAGAAAAAGCCGGGTTTAGAGGGGGAAATTTACAGAGCCATCAATGGATTGGTTTGGGACCCTGAAAACCAAGCGATTATTCAAGAAGGGACTCCGCGCCACTGGCGACGCTGTGGTGGGTACAACATTGATCGGCTCCTTCCTCCTACCGCAAAGGCAGATAGCTTGTTTTTCCATCCAGAATTGCCGCAGGATGATCGATTCAATTTGTCGAAATTGGTGTGTGGCGCTGAAGGAACGTTGGCCGTGATTACCGATGTGACACTTGGGTTGGTCGATGTCCCAACTCAAAAGGCGGTTGGTGTGGTTCACTATGATGATAGTCGGGCCGCTTTGGACTCGGTGCCTGCCATCCTTGATTTAAAACCATCGGCCGTTGAAATGTTAGACCAGATGCAATTGGAGCTTTGCAAAGGCTCTCCTGAGTATTTCAGGATGATGCAAAATTTTATCATCGGTGAACCAAACTGCGTGCTGACGGTGGAATTTTATGGGGAAAGTGATGAAGAGCTTGCTGAACAACTGGATATGCTCGAAACCTACATTAAAAAGCATGCCAAAGGTGTGACTGGTGTTCGTAAAATTTTGGATGAAGCGACTTTAAATGATGTTTGGCGGGTGCGAAAAGGTGGATTGGGCTTGCTAATGAGTATCAGGAGCGAGTACAAGCCGGTTGCCTTTATCGAAGATTCGGCCGTGCCTGTAGAGTATTTGGGTGATTATGTTGATCAGATCGAGAAGTTTTGTGCGGATTTGGGGACCGAAATCGTTTATTATGCACACGCAAGCGCTGGCTGTTTGCACATCCGGCCGTTGATCAACGCCAAAATCGCCGAAGATGTGGAAAAAATGCCTAAGATCACCGAATTTGCGGCCAGCCTTTTGGGGGAATATGGTGGAGCGTATTCGAGCGAGCATGGAGAAGGTCGAGCCAGGAGCTGGTATAACAAAATCTTTTATGGAGAAGACCTGTATGGGATTTATGCGCAGATCAAGCAGATTTTTGACCCGCATACGCTGCTAAATCCTGGCAACATTATCGATTCAGCACCGATGACTGAGAACTTACGCTTTGGTGCTGAATATGAAACCCGGCCGATTGAAACCTATCTTGACTTTAGCTCAGATGGGGGTTTTGCAGAAGCGATCGAAATGTGCAACGGCGCTGGGGTTTGTCGTAAAACGTCTTATGGGTCGATGTGTCCCAGCTTCATGGCCACGAACGAGGAAATCGATAGCACACGCGGCCGAGCCAATGTGTTACGCAACATTCTTAGTGGTGGTTTACCAGAGGATCAATTTACGGGGCCGATGGCGAAAGAGGCGATGGATTTGTGTATTAGCTGTAAGGCGTGTAAATCAGAATGCCCTTCATCCGTTGACATGGCGAAAATCAAAGCGGAGTGGCAGGCCCACTACAACGATGTTCATGGAACACCAATTCGGTCTCGAATCTTTGGAAGCATCGAAACGATTAGTAAGTTTGCCAGTGGGCCGTTAGCACCTCTGTTTAATTGGGGTGGGAATCTGCGTCCCGTTCAATGGTCGATGGCTCGTATTTTGGGGATTGGCGGAGATCGGAATTTGCCCCGATTTTCGTCGCAACCGTTTACAAAATGGCGTGCGGGTAGGCAATCATTCACAGGGGCGAATCCTTACGGGACAGTCGTCTTGTTTAGTGACACGTATCACACCTACAGCTACCCCGAGGTGCCGATTGCGGCGACTGAAGTGTTAGAGGCGGCCGGTTACAAGGTTCAGTTTGTCGATGTTACTGATTGCGGCCGACCTGCTTTGTCAAAAGGGCTGATTGGCAAGGCAAAACTAATCGCTCAAAAAGTTTTAGCGGAGCTTGAACCCCTAGCGGATCAGGGGCTGAATATCGTGTTTTTGGAACCAAGTGAACTTTCAGCTATCACGGATGATTATGCATCTCTGCTCCCTGAGCAGGCCGATACAATCAAAAAGGTTGCTGAGCTCAGCCTGAGTTTTGAGCAGTTTGTTACCCAAATTAGTGAAAGTGGTGAGCACAGGCTAATGTTGGATGATCGGCCGGTTGAAGTGCTCTTGCACGGCCACTGCCATCAAAAAGCATTGGTAGGCACAGGAGCCAGCCACGCATTGCTCAATTTGTCGCCAAACGTGACGGTTACGGAAGTTGACTCTGGCTGTTGTGGGATGGCTGGCTCATTTGGGTATGAGACGGAGCACATAGCAATTTCGCGCAAGATTGGGGAGCGGGTGCTCATGCCGGCCGTACGCAACGCATCGGCCGATACGGTAGTAGTTGCGGCCGGGGTCAGCTGTCGCCAGCAAATCAAAGATGGGGCCTCACGAGTGGCTCTGCATCCGGCTCAGTTTTTACGCTCTAGGCTAACGGCTCTGTAGCTAGCTTGAGCCCCCATAAGGGAGGCCGCGACAAATCAAACCGTTTTGCGAATGCCCAAGCCCAATTTGTTTAAAAAAACGTGATGCTTGCCAAAAAGACGGCTGAAAGCACAAACATCGTAATGGCCGCTTGTGGCTCTGGCTTTTTGTCGAACACAAAATGAAAGTAGATGGCGCCTGCGGTGACCAAAAGTAAGGTGATTGCACCGGTCCGGGCAACCAAAACATTTTGGTTCCAAAAAAGGACAGCAACTCCACCCATTATTTCTGCAAAGCCTATTGAGCGGATCCCTTTGCGGTCGATGCCGTATTTGTCAAAAAATTTCTTCTTTTGCTCTTTAAATAGTTTTGGTGGTCTGCCAAAAATTTTGACCACTCCCACCATGGTGAAAAAGAAGGCGATTAATATAGCTAAAATCCAAGAAAGTATTGTCATGCCCAAATGCTAACTGTTTGGCTAAATTGTGCAAGAAATGCAAGCATTGGCCAGAGGTGATTTGTCGTCTTACACAGGTCCCAATGGGCTATAGTTGCGTGGTTAGCGTTAGTTTATGCTTTCATCTATACAAATCCCGATTGCCAAGGAAGGCAAATTTATAGATGTTAAAACGCCCCGACTCGAATATTGACCAATCAAAATGGGAATTATTTATTGACCGCTTAATCATTTGGCTTGATCAATTCCTGCCTGAAGAGGATTTTGATGGGCTAGATGGTGCGAATAGAATGCGCAAAGCGAGAATCGTTATTGCTATTTCGATTTTTTCATCTGCCTGCTGTTTCTTGGGACCCGCCTTAATCTTGTTTCTTGATGTAGAGACGGCGCAGTTTATGTCTTATATTGCGATGATTATCGGTGGCTCGATGATGGTGAATCCGTGGTTGCTAAAACGGACGGGTAATTTTAAGCTCGTTGGCGGACTGTTTCTGACTCAAACGGGCGTCATGATTTTGGGGAGTTCATTTTTCTTGGGGGGCGTTTTAGCCGTCAGCACTTTGTTTGTGATTTTATGGCCGCTTGAAAACACATTTTTGTTAAGTCCGCGGGCCGGCATCATTTCAGGTGTCACATCGATTGTTATGCTGATCCTGTACTATATTTTTGATGAGCAAATACAGACGATTAATTTGCTAAATGGCCAGCAGGAAGTTTACCTGCCCGTTTATGTCTTTTGCTTTATCGTAGGTATTATCACCATTGTTGCGATTGGGCTGACGTATGAGAGTTTTCAGCGGAGATCAGTTGCTGAAATGCAACAAATTTTAGATGAGTTGAAGCTGGTCAACCAAGAGCTGACCCAATCAAAAGAGGCGGCCGAAGCCGCGACACAGGCCAAAAGCGAATTTTTAGCCAACATGAGCCACGAAATTCGGACCCCGCTCAACGGTGTTATTGGGATGGCGAGCCTAACACTCGATTCTGATTTGTCGGACGAACAACGAGAGTTTATTGAAACCATTCGGAACAGTGGCGACTCATTGCTGACCATCATTAACGACATTCTTGACTTCTCCAAGGTTGAGGCCGGAAAGATCGAGCTAGAAAATCAGCCGTTTGACCTGCGCAGATGCGTTGAAGATGCCTTGGACCTACTGGCAAGTAAAGCAAGTGAAAAGAATTTAGAATTGCTGTATTCGATTCCGCTTGATGTCCGAACGGAAGTTGTTGGTGATGTGACACGCCTGCGCCAAATCCTGATTAATCTGATTGGCAATGCCATAAAATTTACCGATGAGGGGGAAGTTGCAATTGAGGTAAGTGCCCGCAAGACAGATGAGAGCCATATTGAGTATCACTTTACCGTTCGAGACACTGGGATCGGCATCCCGGCCGAAAGGCAGGACCGGCTGTTTAAATCATTTAGCCAAGTTGATGCATCTACGACTCGAAAATTTGGCGGAACCGGCTTGGGCTTAGCCATCAGTAAAAAATTAAGCGAAGTGATGGGGGGCACCATGTGGGTTGAAAGCGAAGTAGGCGTTGGGAGCCGATTCCAATTTACTGTGACCTATCCGGTAACCATGCTGAAAGTGTCTAATACCGTTTTCCATCTATCCCCAGCGCCGGTTTTGGATAAAAAGTTTTTACTAGTTGATGACAATAAGAGTGTTCGAAAAGTCTTGTCCCATTGCTTCAAGAGCTGGGGCATTCATTTAGATGTTGCTCAATCGGGTCAAGAAGCTCTGGCAAAAATAAGCTCGGGGCATAATTTTGATTTTGTCATGATTGATAGAGACATGCCGGAAATGGATGGTTTGTCCTTATCCGATGAAATTCGCCGACTTCCTGAACTAAAAAATCTATCAATGGTGTTGCTTTCTGAACATGGAAAGGTGACAACTTTAGAACCACGGATGTCGAACTTTTTAGGGACTGTTTCAAAGCCGATCAAGCCATCGCAGTTATTGAGAGCGCTTTTGGGCTTTGCTTCGAATAAAAGAAAGTCCAAACCTGGAACTGCTCCAAGTCATGCGTTGCAAGCTCAAGATGAACTCTTGGCCAGTCGCTTTCCGTTGCGCATTTTGCTGGTAGAAGACAACCTCGTCAATCAAAAAGTGGCGGGCAAAATGCTTGAAAATATGGGATACCGGCCGGACATCGTTTCAGATGGCTCCGAGGCGGTTGAGTCTGTTAAAAGGCAACCGTACGATGTGGTTCTGATGGATATGCAAATGCCGATCATGGACGGCTTAACAGCGACAGAGATGATCCGAGGTGACCTTGATGTGGCTCATCAGCCTAAAATTATTGCCATGACGGCCAACGCTCAAGTGAGTGATCGGGAGAAATGTTTTGAAGCTGGGATGGATGATTACATCAGCAAGCCGGTCCGGATAGAAGATGTAAAAGAAAAGCTTCAAAAAGTAGGGATGAAACTCAACATAAGCTGACATTGCTTAAAAAAGGGGGTTGAAACACAATCGCGGGCGGCGGTTGGTCTTGAGGGGGCTAGCTTGTATACTCAGCGCATAAATTTAGAGATTTAAAATTTGACTATGATGTCTTGCAAGGCATCGTACACTGAATTTTTGAGTTATTTCAAGAAGGCCGACCTTTCGTATCAGATATTGAAAGTTCGGCTTTTTATTCATCTGGAAGGGATAAATAGCAGTATGGAAGCACTTGTTCAAAAAATAAAATCGGCCGGAACCTATGTCGGTGGCGGCATTGTTAAAGTTGATTCTTTTTTAAATCACCAAATTGATTCAGCACTTATGTCGGGGATTGGGAGTGCATTTGCCGAATTTTTCGCAGAAACTGAGCCCACAGTGATCCTGACGGCCGAGTCTTCTGGCATTCCACCTGCATTGATGACCGGTGTCACGATGGGACTGCCCGTAGTTTATGCCCGCAAAAAGGAGCCGCTGACCATGAGCAAAAAAGTCTATTACGCCGAGGCTCCTAGCCGAACAAAAGGGGGGAATGTACCCTTGATTGTTTCTCCCGATTACCTGCCTGAAGATGCGCGGGTTTTGTTGATTGATGATTTTTTAGCAACTGGACTAACGGCCGTGGCCATGATCGATATTGTTAGACAGGCTGGTGCTAAGCTTGTTGGTGTAGGGTGTGTGGTAGAGAAAACGTTTGAAGACGGCCGAGAGCAAATCGGAAACGTTTTTGACGGCCCAATTCACTCTCTGGCAAAAATCAGCTTGCACGAAGATGACTCAATCAGCGTAACTTCTTAAGCGCTACAAAAATTCCAAATGACTCAATTTACTAAAATCGAATTAAATTATCAGGACTCTAAAGCAACCGTAGTCCCACATGGAGCCCACGTTCTTGACTACGAACCGGCCGGTCAACCACCCGTTTTGTGGACCAGTCAGTTGGCGCAATTTGAAGATGGGAAGGCGATCCGAGGCGGAATCCCGGTCATCTGGCCGTGGTTTGGTAGCCACCCAACTGATGCTACAAAATCATCGCACGGAGTGGCGAGAAAAATGGCATGGCAGGTGATGGGGGCAACAGAATCGGCCGCATCATTTTTATTATTACCTGCTGGGCAAAATAGCCATCCGTTGGTAGATGGGTTGTTTGAATGCCAGCTTGATGTTGTTTTAGACGAAGCTTTAACTGTGAAACTAACAACAAAAAATCTGGGTGATCAGCCATTTAGCATGACGGCCGCGCTACACTCCTACTTTGCCGTTGGCGATGCAACGCAAATCAAGATCAAGGGTTTAGAAGGGCGCACATACATCGATCAGTTGGATTCAAATCAACGTAAATTACAACAGGGCGAAATTGTTATCGGTCAAGAAGTTGATCGTATTTACATCAATTCAGATGATACGGTTGAAATTAATGATCCTGTTTTAGGCCGAGTGATTGAAATTGCCAAAGAAGGAAGTTTGTCAACGGTGGTTTGGAATCCTTGGATTGACAAATCGATACGGATGGGAGATTTTGGCGATGACGAGTACAAGGGAATGGTGTGTGTTGAGACGTGCAATGCGGCCGATGATCAGCGTACTTTGGCTCCCGGTGAAAGTCACACGCTAGTGACCCGGATCAGCTCACGGCCGATAATCTAGCCCAATGCCAATGGCAAGGCCGTGGAGTTTGCATTGGAGCGAGCAACCAAATCTGGCACGAGGCGTATTGCTAGACGTGACTTGAAAGTAGTACCTGTTGAAAAATGGAGAGACTGACAAAGTGATGGAGCTAAATTGCCATACATGTGATCAGCCGATAGTTGTAGAAAATCATGATTGGGAGCGGCTTTCGGCCGAGTGCCCCCATTGCCAAACTTGGAACGCCTATTCTCAAACCCACATTGAGGCGATGAATCATCTAGCAGAAACGTATCATCTTAATCAGATGTACATCGATTTTCTACGCAAGCTGATTAT
>JAHDGV010000043.1:19456-24582 GCA_020631655.1 Chloroflexota bacterium
TGGTCGAGAGTGAGTTAGAGCGATTGCTAAAAATTTCTGATGCACCGGTTTCAAGAGGGTTAGCAAATCCTTATCACAAAACAGTTTCGGCCGACGCGATTCCTGATTGGGTAACTGGTATTCGGGTTAACGAAACGAATGAAGCCAACGAAATTGTTGAAAACGTATCTATCGCCTTTTTAGATGATACCCAGCTAGAAGATAAAGGATTTCAGCTTAGCTATGCAGATGATGCCTTTATCGATTTTGCTCGTCGAATCAAAGTTCAACAATCTGATGAACTATGCTCGATCCATTCAGCCGCTAACCTAAGAATGTACGGTGGATTTAGGATGGCGCGGGCAGGAGTTGTTGCTGGCTGCGTGATTTTGGGTAGCTTATTCTTCGTAGACTTTTTCCTCAATTTCAACAACTCCTACATCGCCGGTTTTGCGTTTATGATTCCCGGCCTGCTTTTTAGCAAATATTTGGTGGATTGGGTCTTAAACAAACAGGTTGTGCTTATTGATAAGGAGCATCTTTATCACAGTGCTCGGCCGTACCCACTGCTATTTAGCGGCCGTAAAATGTTGAAAATTGATCGATTTAAGCAGTATTATGTTCGGCCAGAAACTGGCTGGGACCGGCTAAAGGGTGGTTACACCTTGCTCGGGGTTGATGGGGAAAATCGTCATTTTAAAATTTGCTATGGGAGCAGGCGTTTTATGCTGGTGCTTGAAAGCGAGCTGGAGCGGTTCTTGCAAATACGCGATATTCCAGTGGGAGGAAGCCTGAGTAACCCGTATCAGAGCCGTTCAGAATAAACGAAAGATTTGAACCTGTCATACTGAGCCACTTTCACTATAATAGGGAGCCAACTACCACCCTCACCATTCCCAAATCAGATTTTGTCTACAGAACTGATCAAAGTCGAGGGGCAGTTAATTAATTTATTTAATACCCTATGTGATAAAGGAGAAATTTCGTGGCTAAAAAAGAAATGACCGGCGATGTTTACCACCCTTCGCCAGAAATTGTCCAAAGTGCGCATGTTCCCGACTATGATGCGGTTCATGCAGAGGCAACGGCCGACCTGCCCGGATTTTGGGGCAAAATCGCTTCTGAAAATTTTGAATGGTACAAGCCTTGGAACAAGGTTTTAGACGATACAAATGCCCCGTTTTATAAATGGTTTACCGGTGCAAAAGTCAATATCGTTCACAACGCACTTGATCGCCACATGCGGACCGCCACACGCAATAAAGCGGCCCTAATTTTCGAGGGGGAAAAAGGAGACACTCGCACCTACACCTATCAACAGCTAAATCATGAAGTTTGTAAATTTGCCAGCGTAATCCGCTCGATGGGTGTTGGTAAAGGGGATCGTGTTACCATTTATATGGGACGTATTCCTGAGCTAATGATTGCGATGCTGGCGTGTGCCAAAGTAGGCGCTATGCACTCTGTAGTTTACGGTGGATTTTCAACCGAGGCGTTGTTAAGCCGTATTGACGACAGTGATTCAAAATTGTTGATTACCTGTGACGGGTCATGGTTGCGGGGCAAAATCATTAAACTAAAAGATATTGCAAATGCGGCCGTTGACCGTGCAGGAACCATCCAAAATGTGATCTGTGTTAAACGGACCGGCCACGATGTTGAAATGGTCCCCGGCCGTGACCACTGGTATCACGACCTAATGGCACTGCCAATCGCAGATGCCAATGCCGAAACTGAAGTGATGGATGCTGAAGATCCGCTCTTTATTTTGTACACGTCAGGGACCACCGGCCGACCTAAAGCGATTTTGCACACACACGGCGGCTACATGGTTGGCTCTGCTACTACGCTGAAATGGGTGTTCGATATTAAACCAGACGATATTTGGTGGTGTGCGGCCGATCCTGGCTGGATCACGGGGCACAGCTACATCGTCTATTCTCCATTGGTGAATGGAGCTACGAGCTTCATGTATGAAGGGGCTCCAACCTTCCCATATCCAGACCGCTGGTGGAAAATGATCGAGAAATACAAGATTTCGATCTTGTATACGGCTCCAACCGCTATTCGTGGCCTGATGCGTTTTGGCGAGTCTTGGCCCAATCGTTACGACCTCTCAAGTTTGCGCTTGCTAGGCTCTGTGGGTGAACCGATCAATCCAGAAGCATGGAAGTGGTACCACCGCGTAATTGGTGGGGAGCGTTGCCCGATTATGGACACGTGGTGGCAAACTGAAACGGGGAACTTCATGATTACTCCGTTGCCAAGTGTGCCGCTCAAACCCGGCTCTGCCACCCGTGGATTCCCCGGTGTTCAACTCGATGTTGTGGATGAGGAAGGTGATCCGGTAGGTGCAAACGAGGAAGGGTTCTTGGTAATCAAATCACCTTGGCCCGCCATGATGCGCACGCTGTACGAAGATCCTGATCGCTATGTTGAGGTCTATTGGTCACGCTTTAGCGATCAAGGTTGGTATCTACCTGGTGACAGCGCCAAGAAAGACGAAGATGGATACATCTGGGTGATCGGCCGGATTGACGATGTGATTAAGGTGTCTGGCTACCGTTTGGGCACGGCCGAAATCGAGTCAGCCTTGGTCAGCCATCCGGCCGTGGCCGAATCGGCCGTTATCGGCATTCCAGACGAGGTGCGCGGCAACATCATTAAGGCGTACTGCATCTTGAACGCAGGAACCCCAGCTAGCGAGGCTTTGGCTCAAGAGCTAAAAGACCATGTTGGCACCGAGATGGGCCCCATCGCTAAACCGAGCCAGATTGAACTGGTAGACAGTTTGCCCAAAACACGCTCAGGCAAGATTATGCGTCGTGTTTTGCGGGCTCAAACAATGGGACAAGAAGTCGGCGACCTTTCAACCCTAGCGGATTAGTGATAAGTAAAAAGTGACAAGTAAGAAGTAAAAAGATGCGCCCTTCGACCATCACTCGAAGGGCGTTTTTTATGCCGATGTGCAATCTATACTTCTTTATACTTTTTACTTAAAACTTCACACTTTATTTTTCAATGCAAGCATTTGACGCAACACGCCTTTCGTGGCCGATGGATTGGGACGCAGAATTCGGCCGGAAAGCCCCGCTATTTATTGAAATTGGATTTGGCAACGCCCAGTTTCTGATCGATCTCGCCATTCGCCACCCTGAAGCCAATGTGATTGGGGTAGAAATTTCACTGCCATCGATTAAGAAGGCTGAGAAAAAGGCTCAAACTAACAAACTAGAAAACATTCGGGTGATTCATGGAGATGCTCGTTTAGCGCTGTGGGGCGGTATGCCGCTCAACAAGCTGCAACGGGCGTACATCAATTTTCCAGATCCGTGGCATAAGGCGGCTCACCATCATCGCAAGTTGATCAACGGCACCTTTTTGCACCTGCTGGCAACCCGCATGGCGGGGGATGGGATTCTGGAGATTGCAACAGATGATCCCGGGTACCAGGAGCACATCACCGAAGTTTTAGAAAGTGATCAGTATTTTCAATCGCAGGGTGATAAGACGTTTGAGACGGAAGATCTTGAACGCATCCGAACAAAGTACGAGTTGAAAGCACTCGCTGAAGGGCGTGAGTGTCACTATTACCATTGGGAACGTAGCCCGCAGGCGGCCGAAAATAGTTTTGAATACCCCGAGGAGATTGATATGCCGCACATTATGATTCAAACCCCACTTTCGCTAGATGATATTAGCGAACGGTACAACAACACCCATAACTATCCAGGTGATACACCGGTGCGCCATCTGCAAATGTTCCATACTGTTGTGATGGACGAACTGCGCGAGCATCGGCCGGCGTTACTTGTGGAAACCCACATAGCAGAAGACCCGATGCCACAGCGGATCGGCCTCACGATTCAATCACGGCCGGACAGCCAAGTGCTTATCGGTCTGCACGAAATCGGATTTCCACGGCCGACAAAAGGGATTCATCTGGCGGCGGCACACTTAGCTCGCTGGGTGTTGAGCTTAGACGAGCGTAACAAACTTAAGCACCACAATTTGGCCGTTGAGCTAACCGGCTAGGATTCGACTGCATGGCTGAAAAACCGGTTTTTGAAGCGGAATTTACCCAAGGTCTTGAATCTTTTGCTCGGCAAGAGCTAAAAAAAGCTGGGGCCAAGTTTGTTGATACTGGAGACAGCCCGGCCGGAGTAGTTCGCTTTAAATTCGGGAAGAGCTTGACGCGGCTTGAGAACCTGCGTGTAGTCAATCAGCTGTTTCAGATTCATCGATTCAATGTGCCTCGCCCTAAAGCGTTGCTCGGCCAACAGCATTTTGACCGCTTGATCAGCCTGCTTGCAGAGCAAGTTAAATCGATGGGGCATCACAACGTCCAGAGTTTTAGGCTAGAAGCGGCCGGAAAAGACTCGGCCGTTTTTCAGAGACTAATCGCTCAAATTGAACAGCGTTTAAAACTGCCATATGACCCAGATGGGGGAGATCTGTTTATTCGGTTTAAACCGGCTACTGGCAAACAAAAAGGATGGGAGTTATTGGTGCGCCCCAGTGTGCGCCCCTTGGCGGTGCGTTCGTGGCGAGAGTTTAACTATCCCGGGGCGCTATCTGCTCCTATCGCGGCCGTGATGCTCCAAATGGCTAACATCCAGCCAGATGACAAGGTGCTGAATGTGATGTGCGGCTCCGCCACATTTCAAGCTGAGTCTGAAATAGGCGGATCAGTTTGGGCAAATTCCGATTTGAATGTTGTTGCACTAAACGGCGCACGGGTTAACTTGAAGGCGGCTGGAAAAGCCGCACAGCTTCAGCAGGCTGATTCGACCGCATTGCCCTACAAAGGCTCAAGCTTTGATGTGATTTTTTCTGATTTGCCGTGGGGACAACTGATTGGGGAAAGCACTGACATGACGGAGTTATATGCTCAAACGCTCCGAGAATGCGGCCGAGTTGCCAAATCTGGTGCTCGCTTGCTCATCATCACCCAGCTAAAAAAACGGTTTTTGGATGCATTATCAGACACCTCGTGGGAGTTGAATCAAACCATCCATTTAACGCATGATAAAGTGACCCCTGCTGTTTACGTGCTGACTCATTAGTAAAAGACTATTCTGTTAGCTCAAGTGGATCGAATAGAACCATCGGTCCGCCGCCCACATTAAGCAACAGCTCAAATCCGT
>JAHDGV010000461.1 GCA_020631655.1 Chloroflexota bacterium
GTGCCAAACAGCGGCATATCTTTGTGAGCCATAAACTGAATTGGAGTGATGTCTGATTCTGCAAAGGTCTCAAATCCCTCTGGGGTTCCTTTAATCTCCCAATAGTGCGCTTCCATGAAGGTCATTTCTGAATCCAATCCCTCAAACAGGGGGTGTGGGGCAGATTGACGCACCTGCATGTAACCATGCTCATGGGTGCGCTCTTTCCAGTTGCCGTCCATCATGTCACCGCTTTCTGTTTCATCGATGGCGGCCGCGCGTGAGCCAAATGTCTCGGCCATCATCTGGGCACCGCCACAGAAGCCGACCGTTGGCCGGGTAGCCTGCCTAAAAATAGCGCGCAAGCCTGCCAAATCTTCTTCAGAATAGTGTTGAAATTCCGTTTGGTTCCCGCTGACAAGAACGGCTTTAGCACCCACATCATTTAAAAATTGGGGGCTAATATTTTCGTAACGGACAATCAGACAAGGCTCATCGCTGACCTCTTCTAAAGCCAGCTTGATATTCAGGGTCAGAACCAAATGTGCGTCCCACTTTTTCTTATCAGCTTTAAGTCTGATGTGCTCGATGTCAACGTAAACGATCATGATTAGGCTAATTCTTTTTCAGGGACGGGTTGAGCCACTGAGCTAAATTGAAGCACACCGTCATCTATCGGCCGATTGCGAATCTTGCGCCGTTCAGCGATAAAATCTTGCTGATTGACCCACGGTTCATGTGGCCCCTGTTTGGGCAGTTGCTCTACCATTCGCGCGATATATCCAGATGAAAAATCGGAGATGTAGGGAAGCTCTTCCATCCCCTCATCCTGCGGCCGAAAGCGTGGGACGACTACGTTTTGCCCATGCTCGTCCATATGATTTAGCAACCGGCAGAACCACTCCTGAATCAAATCCGATCGGAGCGTCCAAGAGGCATTGATGTAGCCAAACACCGTAACCAAATTGGGGACGTTTGAAAACATAAAGCCGGAGTAGGTGAACACTTTGCTGTAATCGGTTGATTCCCCATCAACGACAACCTCGATCCCGCCTAAAACCTCCATTTGCAGTCCGGTGGCGGTGATGATGATGTCCGTCTCTAGCTCTTGCCCATCTTGCAACACAATGCCGTTTTCAGAAAAATGGCTGATGTGGTTGGTCACCACCGAGGCTTTGCCCGAATTAAGCGCATGAAAAAGATCTGCATCTGGGACCAAGCAGAGGCGCTGGTCCCAAGGGTTGTAGGTGGGGGTAAAGTGTTTTGAAATCGTCTCCTCATCAATCTCTTCCCGAATCATGTCGAGGAGTTGGGTTTTCACATCTTCTGGCTTGGTACGCGTTTTGTTGTAAACCAACCGGCCGTAGATCACATTTTTCCAGCGGATGAGGTTGTAAGCCGTTTTGGTTGGCAAGATGCGGCGCAAAAAGTTGGCCACCCCGTCTTCAGACGGCCGGATCGCCATGTAGGTCGGGGAGCGCTGGAGCATGGTGATGTGCTCAACTTTGTCAGCCATGGCGGGGATCAAGGTAACGGCCGTGGCTCCAGAGCCGATCACGACCACTTTTTTGCCACTGTAGTCTAAATCTTCCGGCCATTTTTGGGGATGGATGATATGCCCTTGGAACGATTCAGCCCCTTTAAATTCAGGCTCGTACCCCGCTTTGTAGCTGTAGTAACCGGCGCACATCAGCAGCATGTTGCACGTTAACTCAACTGGTCCGTCGGGCGTGGTAGCGCTTAACACCCACGTGCCCCGGCCGGTTGACCATTCGCACCGGGTCACTTTGTGTTCATACCGAATATGCTGGTCGATGTTGTGTTCGGCCGCCGTATCTTTGATGTATTTGAGGATAAGGTCCCCTTCAGCGATCGCTTTTTCACTTTCCCACGGTTTGAAGCTGTAGCTAAAGGTGTACATGTCGCTATCTGACCGAATGCCCGGATAGCGGAAAAGGTCCCATGTGCCCCCCATACTTTTGCGCCCTTCTAAAATCACAAAGCTTTTGTCAGGACATTTATCTTTTAGGTGACAGGCGGCTCCAATACCGGATAGTCCGGCACCTACAATCAGTACGTCTACATGGTTTTTGTTCATCTATACCTTCTATTTTAAACAACTCGAGAAACGGAAAGTTGATCGGCCGAAAGGGTAGCAGGGAGCAAGGGTTTTGGCAAAATAAAAAAGCCCCGCGACAACTGCCGGGGGCTTTATAAAGGAGGGTAATCAGTGAACAAACCAACTTATTACTTTAACGAAAATTTGAATTTGGTTTGACCACTCGATTAGCCGAAATTCGATGAAAGGTGACTAAGAAATTAGCCACCTTTCGTTAAGAACGGTTCAGTTTATTTGGAATGGACCTTTATATTTCCACCTCCGATCGCTGTACCGTTGTAAGCATCGTCACCTGCACCCATTTGGTTGTCATAAACGACGCCGTTACCGTTATCTTTATTCCAGATCTTGATGCGGAAGGTATCGCCACCGTTGCCGTTGTCAACGGCCGTGATCATGAAGCCATAGTTTCCTTCTCCATTGATCGTGCCAACACCTTTGTATTTCGCTTTGTCTTGCCCTGCGATAACGAGCCAGTCGTAGCTGCTTGAGTGGAAGTTGAGATCGCCAGCTTTGAATTGGAACTCAGTTGAGCCGGTTGGGACATTTGCCCCTTTCTTGTACTTAGAGACGAAACCAAAGTTCGCTTTGCCTGTGGCGCTTGGGTCTGCTACGTATGCCCCGGCCGGTGAGTGGATCCAGCCACCGCCGGTTACAAAGCCGCCGCTTGGATCATAGATCACGATAAAGCTACTGCTGGTTTCGCTCGCTGAACCACCATCGTTGTCTGCCAAGCTGACCGTCACTTCATAAACACCTGCTTCGGCATAGGTGTGGTCTGGTGCCAAACAGGTCATGCCTGAGATAGTACCTGCCACTGCGCCGCTGCCGTCGCCAAAGTCAACCGTACAGCTGTGAGTGTCGATCTCATCTGCATCGCTAAAGTCGGCCGAAACACCTGCAACCGGTTGAGCGTTGATATCGATCGGTTCAGTTGGAAGGCTGATCGCTCCGATAACCGGTGCGCTATTGGCTGATCGAGTAGGATCAAACGGATATTTGTCATCGACGTCTGCTACACCATCGTTGTCGTCGTCTGCGTCAGCACAATCTGGGCTGCTGTCACCGTCGAAGTCAGGCGAGAGGCTGGCTGCATCGAGTGAATCAGAGCCACACGCTTGCTCATCCGCATCACTTTGGCCGTCGTTGTCATCGTCAGTGTCCGCATTGTTGCCGATTCCATCTCCATCGGTGTCAACCGATTCAGCTGGATCGAATGGGAATTCGTCATCTGCATCAGCAACGCCATCGTTATCATCGTCTGCGTCAACACAGTCTGGACTGCTATCTCCATCGAAGTCGGCCGAGAGGCTGGTTGCATCGAGTGAATCAGAGCCACACGCTTGTTCGTCAGCATCGCTTTGCCCGTCGTTGTCGTCGTCCGTGTCCGCATTATCACCAATACCGTCACCATCGTTGTCACTTGTTTCTGATGGATCATTCGGGAATGTATCCTCATCATCAGGTACACCGTCTCCATCACTGTCTACTATCAGAGATTCACAAAGGTAGACTGAAAAAGCAAGGTCATTTGGATCTACGCGTAGGAATCCATTTCTTAAAAATAGTTTATTACCCCCGCTGTAAGAATCATTAGAACTAGAGTAAGGGAATATCCAGTCATTTGCAGAGACGATGAAGAAATACTCGTTTCCGGGAGTGAGGCTAACTGAACTCCCAAAATCGAATGGAATCGCCTCAGGAACGAGCGGTGACCCAAAACTGGAGTCGACCGTGTAAGAACCGGTGGCAATAGGCGTTAATCCCGTTGGGATCATTGGAGAACCGCTATATAGACTTAAGTCAATGGTTAAACCGACTGGGAATCCACCGCGGTTGGGATACAGATAGACAGAAATGCCATCTGTATTGGTGACACTGGCTGGTACGGTAAAGGATTGTCCGTAATCATCTTCTGAGGAAACACCATTGTTAATGACTGCCGTGATTAACTGTTCGATCT
>JAHDGV010000462.1 GCA_020631655.1 Chloroflexota bacterium
CTTGAGCCCAACTCATCCCCTACCTGACCCGTGCGCCCCATAAACGCTTCTTCCTCTCCGATCCGGCTCCACTGGGCCGCCAGTAAATAACACCAAACATCATGCGGGTAGGTGCTCAAGGTTTCACGGATCGGTTGAAGCCGTTCCAACCCATCCCAAAAAACACGGCCGGCCGTTGCCATCAGCAGATTGTACCCCGGTATTTTGACCCAATCGGCCGGTTGAATCTCCCCTTCAGGGTCAAAACGAACCACATATCTAAAAAAGCCGTTCAGTGGAAAGATTCCAATCTTGTGATTAATTTCAGCTTGATCGGTGTGTTCTAGATAGGATGATTCATGCGGAGGCTGTACAAAATTTGTTGGATACCCTCTGATCTCCCGTGGTAGCTGTGTACGGAACAACTGGTTAAGTTCGTGCTTAAATTTAGCATGATCATCCTGTTGCAAAAACAGCATCAGCCGTGGCCCCCAATCATGATCGGTTGATTGCTCTGTATCAAATCCTAAAATTTCTGAGCCAGCTCCCAACAGTCCGGCCGAGTAGGTCAACTCTGGATAGTGTTTTTCTAAAAGCGGCTTCACCGCCTCTAAGTAAAATATTTCACTTAAGTCCAAGCCTTTAATAAATGTTGGTTTCAAATAATCTCCTATGGGTTGATGGCGTTTAACCATCCTAAACCAGCCTCCACCGTTGTTTTAGGCCGGTATTCTGCGCCAAAGTAGCCGTCGTACCCCGCCTCAATTAGTTTAGGGAACAGCCACTCGTAATTAACTTCCCCGCACACCGGTTCATGCCGATCCGGCACACCGGCAAACTGGATATGGCCGATTATCGGCATCAGTTCTTTGGCTCGATTCAGCAGGTTCCCTTCTGACATTTGGATGTGATAGCAGTCAAACATCAGCTTCAGGTTGGGCAATCTTAATTCTTGAATGATGGCGGCCGCCACTCTGGAACTGTTGAGGAAATAGCCCGGGTTGCTGGTGGCATTTAGCGGCTCGATCAAAATATTGAGCCGATGTTCGGCCGCTTTTTCGGCCGCATAAAACATGTTGGCCTTGTACACACCCATCGCACGATTACCTGAAACATTGCCCGCCATAACGTGCACGTTTTTAGCCCCGATCATATCTGCATAATGGACGGCCAGATCAATCGTTTTTCGTGCTTCAAACTCTCGGCCGGGGATTGCGGCCAGCCCAAAATCGCCCTGCTTTACATCGCCCCGCAGTGTGTTGATACCCAGCATGGGCAAGCCTGTTTCTTGCAGAGCTTCTTTTACAGCTTGTGGATTATGGTTGTAGGGGAAATGACATTCAACCGCCTGAAAACCGGCCGCTTTTGCCGCCCGAATCCCATCCGGCAACGGTAGATCATTCCATAAAAATCCTAAGTTCGCTGAAAATTTCATCTAAGCCACCATCCACTCTCAAAACCGATCAATCGGTGTCTAACCCTGCGCCATAATCGCTAATTCCAATAGTCTATCATGATCGATTTCCAACACAATCTCCGCATTAGTCGGCCGACCCGATGCATCAAGCCAGTCTACAATCGTCTGCCCACGACTCAATCCGCCGCTTAACTCAATCCCGCAGTGATGTTGTTCTTTTTGCTGAACGATGTCTGGTTCCAACGCAATCGCCATCGCTACCGGGTCAGCAAAATAATTTGTCGTCCGGCCGCGCACCTCTTCTATAAAACGGTTCGAGTGGGCCGAAATTTCGGCAAAAAATGCAGACAACGAAGTATTGAGCGCAACCCATCCCGCCCGATCTTGTTTGGTAAACCCGTTGCGCGTGGCCAACTCCCAATCAGCCACTTCTATCATTTTACCGGCCGACCCCCACGCCTCAAACACCACATGGGCCGCATCAGGGTCCGCAAACACATTAAATTCGGTACACACATTGGTGTTCCCATGCCCCGTCACCGCCCCAGCCATCGCTACTACCCGCTTTAGTTTGTGGGGCAGGTCAGGGTCAAGATGCAGAGCCACCGCAATGTTGGTCAGTGGGCCAAGTGTCACAAGCGTGAGCTCTCCTGGCTCGGCGTTGGCACGCCGTACCAGTTCAACAGAACCATGGGTCGTTTGCATCGGCCGGTCAGATTTCAGCCCGCTGTTCCCCAGCCCGTCCATTCCATGTGCGTGGCTAGCATCGTGGGTCGATTGGACGAGTGCGTTTTTACAGCCGGGGTAAATCGGGATGTCTAACCCCAATCGATCTAAAATGACGGCAACATTATTGCTCGTATGGTGCAGACCAACGTTTCCGGCCGCAACCGTAATCGCCTCAATTTGGGTTGTGGGATGGGCGGCCGCCATCATGATCGCCAGAGCGTCGTCTTCACCGGGGTCTGTGTCAATAATCAATCGATTCATAAAGGCATTTTATCCTGTGTGAACCTGATCGAAAAAAGCAACTTTATGATCGTCGGTAAACGTCTTGCGTGTTATGATCCAAACCATTATGTCCACTACCGTTTTTGATTCCGCCATCTTCCAAAATCTGTACAGCACCCCGGCTATGCGAGCGATATTTTCAGACACCCATCTGGTTGAAACGTATCTGCATATCGAGCGCACACTGGCCAAGGTTCAGGGTGAGTTGGGGGTGATTCCGCAAGATGCGGCTGACCAAATCCAAGCCAAGGCCCAGCTCGATCAGATCGATTGGGATCGTTTTTTGGAGAAAATTCCCAACGTTGGAGTTCCCATTGCCCCGCTAGTGTCACAAATTGTGTCGGCCGTGGGAGACGCTGGTCAGTGGGTCCACTACGGAGCGACTACGCAGGATATTATGGACACGGCCGTTGTTTTACAGCTCCGTGAAGCGATTGGACTGCTAGAGGCTGATTTAGCGCAAGCAACCGATCTGCTCAAAAAGCTGGCAAAAAAGCACCAAAACACAGCCATGGTCGGCCGGAGCCAGCTTCAGCAGGCGATCCCGATCACCTTTGGCTATAAAGCGGCCGTGTGGCTTTCCGCCCTGCAACGGCATCAAGAGCGATTAGAACAGCTCAAACCCCGTTTATTTGTAGGTCAGTTCAGTGGTGCAGTTGGCACGCTGGCTTCATTAGGAACGGCCGGGCTTGAAACCCAAGCGAGCTTGTGCGCAGAGCTGGGGTTGGCTCAGCCGATCATCAGCTGGCACACCGCGCGTGATTCGCTGGCTGAATTTGGCTCGTTTTTGGGGCTATTGACCGGCACGTTAGGCAAAATCGGGCTCGATTTGGTGCTGATGGCGCAAACTGAAGTCGGTGAGATTGCAGAGCCATTTGCCCCCGGCCGAGGTGGAAGCAGTACGATGCCCCACAAACGCAATCCGATTTCGGCCCAGCGGATGATGGTGGCGGGCAAGCTGAGCAAACCGTATGTAGCAACTCTGCTCGAAGCACAAATGAACGATCATGAGCGAGGGGCCGGAGTCTGGCCGCTCGAATGGGCCGCCATGCCCCAGCTGTGCCTGCTGGCGGCCGGAAGCCTGCACGAAGCCTGTTTTGTATTGGATGGGTTGCGGGTTTTCGAAGATCGCATGGCTAAAAATCTTGATCTAACCAACGGACTGCTTTTAACCGAGGCGATCATGATGGCGCTGGCACCCAAAATCGGCCGGAAAACGGCCCATGACCTGCTCGAGGAGCTGGTGCATGAAACTGTTGAAACGGGTGAGCCGCTGTTAGCCATCATGCAAAAAAACGAGCAAATTGGGGTAAACCTAACCCCGGCCGAGCTGGAGGCGCTACTGGATCCGGCCAACTACACAGGCTTGGCGGCCGAGATGGTTGACCGGGTTTTGAGCCAATAAACCTGTGGTTACTTATTAAAGAGTTTGCATCTCCTTCCCTCTCATCCACCTCCCTGAGGATACAACTGGCCCGATATAGGTTTAAAGCCAATGGAATTAGCCCCTACCCCAAGAGAGCTTAGAAGAGGTTATCTTTTGCATTTAAATAAGATTCATCTGGGGCCCCCACCCTGTAACCTACTTTACTCCCAAGAAACTGAATGAGACATTCCGGTATTTTTTGAGTCATCAGCCTGCCAATTCCAA
>JAHDGV010000463.1 GCA_020631655.1 Chloroflexota bacterium
CAACGGAGAATTAAGAATTAATAACGAAATATCCATGTCAACTCAATCAACCATTTCGGTTCAAAATACAACAAAAATATTTAATGAAGGGCAACCGAATCAGGTTATCGCCTTGAAAGACATCAATCTTGAAATCAAGCCTCATGAGTTTGTGTCGCTGATTGGCCCGTCAGGCTGTGGTAAATCGACCCTGTTACGCCTTGTGGCCGACTTGATCAAACCGACATCGGGCACGATTACAGTGAATGACAAACCGGCCGCACAGGCTCGCACCGAACAGGATTACGGCTTTGTCTTTCAAGCGTCTACCCTGTATGAATGGCGCACCGTCTCTAAAAATGTTCAGCTGCCTTTAGAAATGATGGGGTACAACGCGGCCGACCGTGCTGCCAAAGCCCAAGAGATGCTTGAGCTGGTTGAGCTGGGGGACTTTGGCAACCATTACCCTTGGCAACTATCCGGCGGTATGCAACAGCGGGTGTCTATCGCCCGCGCGTTGGCCTTTAACCCACCGATCCTTTTAATGGACGAGCCGTTTGGTGCACTAGACGAAATGACCCGTGAGCGGATGAATTTGGAGCTACAAAATATCTGGGACCGGACCGGCACGACGATTATCTTTGTCACCCACAGTATTCCCGAAGCGGTCTTTTTATCTAGCCGCGTTGTCATGCTATCGCCCCGGCCGGGTCAGATCGCAGATATCATCGACATCGATTTGCCGATGCCGCGTACCAATGCGACGCGTGAAGATCCACGCTATTTTGAGCAGGTGAACCAGCTGCGTGACCTATTGCGTAAAATCGAGGGGGAAGAGGCTTAATGGCTAAAAAGTTGTGGATTCAGTACGGTCCGGCCGTCATTATTTTTGTCGTGCTCATGACCGTTTGGGAATTTGGCGTGCGCCTATTCGAGGTTGAGCGCTTTATCCTGCCACCCCCTTCAGCGATATGGGCCACCTTTGTTGAAAACTTTGACCGTTTGGTGCACATCGGCTGGTTTACAACGTCTGAAGCGCTAGGCGGTTTTGCGATCGGCTGTACGTTGGGCATTTTGACCGCACTCGCCACCGCCCGTTATGTGACGGTGCGCGAAACCTTGATGCCGTTTGCGATTGCGGCCAATTCTGTGCCGATTTTAGCCTTTGCCCCCATCGTCAATAACTGGTTTGGGGTTGATAGCCGCCTGTCTAAAATGATCATTGTCGCCGTCATCATCTTTTTCCCGATGATGATCAATACGGTGCGGGGGCTCACATTGGTTGACCCGGCCGCGCTTGAGCTGATGCGTTCATACGCGGCCAGCGACTATGAAATCTTAACTAAATTACGTTTGCCAAATGCGTTGCCATATATGTTTAGCGGCTTTAAAGTGGCCGCTTCATTGAGCATGATCGGGGCGGTCGTCAGTGAATATTTTGGTGGCAATCGTTCAGCGTTGGGGGTTTTTATTACGCAAGAGGCGGCCCTGTTCCGGTTTGAGAACTCGTGGTCGGCCATCATTATCGCCTGTGTCGTCGGTATCACTTTTTACCTTGTTATCCTAGCCGTGGAGCGTTTTACGATTCCGTGGCATGTATCGTTCCGTGATGGAAGTTAGTTTGGAGGTTTAGACGGTTAAAAGGATTGTCAGTTGAATTCAAGCGGCGTATGACGTGTTGCTTAGCAGTTGCAACGTTACAAGCAACACGGACAGTGCAATCATTTCGAGCTGAGAACCTATTTACCTAACCGGCCATCACACTTACCTATTTTGGAGGAAAGCAAAATGAGTTTTAAAAAGAAAGTCACAGGTGGAATATTACTAATCGTCGCCATGATTGCGGCTGCATGTGGTGGCACAGAACCGGCCGCTACCGGAGGCGGTGGTGATTCCGATTGTGACACCGTTACCCCAGTCCGTTTGCAGCTGCAATGGGTGGCGCAGTCACAATTTGCCGGTTATTACGCGGCTGAAGCTGAAGGGTACTACGATGAGATGTGCTTGGATGTGACAATTTTGGAAGGTGCGGTCGAGATCGTGCCACAGCAGGTTGTGGCGGCCGGTGATGCTGAGTTTGGTATCGCATGGGTGCCAAAAATGTTGGCATCACGTGAACAAGGGGTCGATCTGGTTAATATCGCTCAAGTTTTCCAACGCAGTGGAACAATGCAGGTTTCTTGGGCAGATAGCGGGATTAGTTCACCTGAAGATTGGGCTGGCAAACGTGTGGGCACTTGGGGCTTTGGCAACGAGTTTGAGCTTTACGCCGCGATGCGCCAAGCTGGTATCGAGCCAGATAACGCCGACGAAGTCACCATCGTGCAACAGCCGTTCGATATGTCATTGCTTTTAAACCGTGAAATCGATGCGGCACAAGCGATGATCTACAACGAGTATGCTCAGGTTCTAGAAGCGACCAATCCAGATACAGGTGAACTGTATCAGCCAGAAGATTTAAACGTCATTTTCTATGAAGATGTTGGAACCGCGATGTTGCAGGACCATGTCTTTGCAGATGCGGCTTACCTAGCTGACAACGAGCAGGTTGCGATCGATTTCCTCGCGGCAACCTTCCGTGGTTGGATGTTCTGCCGAGACGAGTTTGACGCATGTGTTCAACATGTGCTTGATTCTGGCCCAACTTTGGGCGAAGGGCATATGGCATGGCAGCTGAACGAAATCAATGCGTTGGTTTGGCCATCGCCAGATGGGATCGGTGTGATGGACCAAGCAGCTTGGGATCAAACGGTCGATATTTCAGTTGAGTTTGCTGTGTTAGGCAGCGCACCAAGCGATGGTGCCTTCCGCACAGATTTGGCTGAAGCGGCGCTAGCCAAAGTGTCCGGCGACTCGAAAGGGTCTGGATTTGCCAAGGCTGATGTTGAAGTGACACCTGGTGGTGAGTAGTTTCAGATATTAGGGCGTTAACGCTTTAAGTTGCGCCCATAAGACCGGTCTGGTTTCTAAAACCAGACCGGTCTAGCTAAAATGAGACAACCAAAAATCACAAAACGCGCGGCCGATTGGATGATGACGACCGATCAGTGTCGAGTGCTGCATGATTTTGAACAAGTGGTCACTTTCATCAATGATCGAGCCGAGGTGATTAGCGTACACACGGCCGAAATCGGAATGGGGCCGTTTAGCTTGCAGGTTAATCAAGAGCAATTGCAGATCGTGAAATCAATTGTGGTCGGGGATGAAGGGGGCGGACCCACCCCTGTTCTCCGAAAAGCAATTGGCCCCGCCCTCTTCGGCCCCGACGAAAAAGCTTGCCAATTGTGGAACGCACGGCTGGACTGGAGCCGATTCACGGCCGACATGCTTGCCGATATTCCACATGAATTACCGGACGATATAGATCACGCCATGTGCCGCCTGCATCAAGCCATCGTTGAAAAAAACCGAGCGGGGGTTGAGCAGGCATCCAAAACAATCATCGGCCGGGGGATCGGCCTGACACCCACAGGGGATGATGTGTTGATGGGCACAATCTTTGCGCTGCACGTGCTCGGTTGGGAGCGTGACATGATGCAGATCATCGGGGAGCAAGCGGCAGGGAGCACGACATCATTGTCGGCCGCGTTTTTACGGGCGGCCGTCGCGGGCGAAGCCACGGAGCCTTGGCACAATTTGCTTGCGGGTAAGGCGAATGCATTAGAAAATCTTTTAGCGGTGGGGGCCACATCGGGGAAAGATGCGTGGATCGGATTTGTAAAGATGTTGCAGGTTGCAAGAGGCAGGATGCAGACGCCGAAGATTGGAAATAAGTCGCAAGTGGCAGGTTGAAGGTTGCAAGTCGCCCAAGATCAAAATATCCTCCAATCTGAAATACTGAAAGCGAATCGTGCTGATCAACTGAAATGCTAAAAAGGAGTGAATGATGAAAATAGATATTAATGGCGAACGGCTTTGGGACTCTGTGCATGAATACGCCAAGATGGGGGCAACGGCCAAGGGCGGGGTGAAGCGGATGGCGTTTAGTCAGCTTGACTATCAGGCACGGGATCAATTTATCGACGAATGTACCGAGCTAAACATGACGA
>JAHDGV010000464.1 GCA_020631655.1 Chloroflexota bacterium
AGCAGATTGGTGATGCGTGTGGTTCCTGTTGCCAGCGCTGAAAGCAACAAGATTCGATTAGAAAGGCTTTTTGAGCCGGGCAAAGTGACTTCGCCACTGACTGATTGGATCGGTTGGAGGGTTAAAGATTCCATGGTTTCGAGAGATTGTTTGATATTAAAAAGGAGGGTGCTTGGGGGTACGGGAGTATACCAAATTTCTAAACACAGACGGGAATCAGCGTGTGCTGTTCACAAACGACCTTGTTCAAAAGACCAGTCAGGTTTTTGAGCGTATGCCAAAGCTTAACTCGGGCAAAGGAAACCTGACTGGTCTCCAGCTATTTTTTGATTAGGGTGATCGTTTCAACCTCAATCGGCTCTGATTGTTCTGTGGTTAACGTGACGGCGATCCAATCATTGTCTTGCTCTAGTTCGATGGTGATGTTTTGGCTCTCGGCCGCTTGGCCGTCAATCTCAACCCGCCATTCGGCCGATGCGGCATCTGGCGCAACAAAGTCGATATACAGCCGATCTTCAGCAGAAAGCTGTGCCACGAGCTCATTTTGCGAGTTTAAGATGTGTCCACTCTGGCTACCCTTTAACAAGTAGGCGGGAACTGTAATTTGATCCGGGGCTTGTTGGATGCCGATTTTCGGGCTGTATTTATAAAAGTAAACGTTTCTCGGTTGGTTGGTTTGATGGGTGTTTACGATCACTTGGTTGTAGTTCTCTTTGAACTCCTCGCTGTTTTCCATCGCTCGGCCGACCGAAAAGAGCGGAATCGTTCCAGTGTGGAAAATGATGATGTCCGGCCGCTGTTCCAAAATGTAGTCACTGTCCCCTAGCTCATGCCCCAGCAGTCCTTCCCCAATATCATCCGGCCGATTACGTGCGATGTGATAATCGTTTAGCCCAAGCATGTCGAGGGCTGGCAAATTAGACCAAAACGGGATACTTCCGGCCGCTGTGACCGCCACAACCGGCTGTGAATCGGCAAATAAAATGTCTAAAAGCTCGCCTACTTCTTGCCCCTCCCAGACCCAATTCTCGTAGCCTGTTTCTTCCACCATTTGCGGCCGGAACTGCAAAAAGGCAAAGGGTAAAACAAGGATGGAACTTAACACGGCCAACGTGATTCGATTGATCGAAATCCAGTTCATCTGAGCCAGTTTGTCTCGTAGCCAAACCATCCCTTCAACATGGGTAAACAGCATGATGACGACAAGTGGGACGATGTGCCGATAAGCTGGAAAAATGTCTCCGCCGATGAAAATGACGTATGCACCCCACACTCCCAGCGTGGCAAGCGGATAAAAACTGCGAGCCCGTGCGGCCGGTGAAAACAGCATCCCAACGGCCGATAGAATGGCTATGGGGGCAAACGGAGTCAAATTAAGCAATCCTTTGCCTAGATATTTGACCCCTGTCAAGAAGCGATTGCCAGTTGGTGCGATTTTGGCATAGGCGGTGTTAGGCACATAGTCGCCGTAGTAGCCCAATCTAAAAATTAGCTGGCCACCGTAGAACATGACCGGGAATACAGCCAAGATTGCGATGAGTTGGATGCTTCTGCGCCAATTGCCGTTTAGGATGCCGGCCAGCAAGATAGAAGCGGCGGCCGTGACGGAGAAAATCGGCCCATCCGGCCGTGTGATACAGATGAGCCCTAACACAAATGAAAGTACCCAAGCCCGATCTGATTTTGAGAAGTCATCAACTAAGCTGTAATAAAGGGGCACGCTCAGCCCGATCAGTGCCCCATAAAGCGGTTGTTCCAAACCACCAATGGCCCAAATCACGATGGGGAGGCTCATGGCGTAAAACAGCAGGGAGATAATCAGGGGCCAAACGACATCTTTTAAGTTGCTGTAGCGCAAAAACCAAACGGAGCAGGTGGCGATAACTGAGCTGAGGCACAAAAAGCCCAAAATGCGCGAGCCTAAAACCGGATCAATGCCCAGCAGGATTGGGATTGCGTTGAGCAATACCCATAGCAAATTGGAATACCCTTCCACCGGCCGACCCTCTGTCCACGTCAACCCTTTTCCCTCTAGCATACGCACCGTGTAGCGTAACGAAATCAGGGCATCGTCTGAATAAAACGGCCAGAAATAGGCGGCACTCAGCGCTAAAACGGCCGAAAAAACAGCTACTAAAGCAAGAATGGGTAATAGAGGTTTTTGTGAACTCTGAGAAGTCATAAGTGTGGAGGCTGGCTGTAAAACAATCTGAAAAATGACCGGGCAAACCGGATTTTAAGCTTTTCAATGGGGATTTTAGATTGTTCGACCAATCAAATTTATTGATTAATCAGGCCAACAATTTGTGCAGTATAAGCCAGAAACCTTTCGAAGCATATGAAAAAAAATCGCGTTTGGCACAACTCGATCCCTGAAGTTTCTCTCGAGACAACTTGTAAAGCTAGTGAAAGTACCGAGAGAAATACTCGGTCAACTCCGCACTGCTCCTATTATTCGGAGCAACACGCCAATTCGAGCCAACCAATCGGATTAAACTATTGGGACATGGTTGCAAAATCTATTTTGGCAACATAATTTTTTAAAGGATGTTACATATGGTTAATTTTGGATCAAATGAAACAAATTCAGCGCTGTATCAATTGGCTGAAAATGGGCTTTTAAACCCTTCAGAACTTGAAGAAGCGTTTAAGTTAAGCGGACACATTCCTACTCAGAAAGAGTGGGGGTGGTTTTTGCGAACTGCGTTATTGAGTTTGGCCACAGTTTTTATGGTTTCTGGAATCCTGTTTTTCTTCGCGTGGAATTGGGATGGGATGGACCGGTTGGTGAAATTTGGCATCATTGGTGGTGTGATTTTGCTAACCGCGATGTTTGCATTTTGGCGCGGATTGGATGAGTTTCCGGCCAAGCTTTCGCTGACAGCGAGCAGTGCATTAATCGGGGTTTTGTTTGCGGTGATGGGGCAAGAATATCAGTCTCCGGCCGATAGTTGGCAGCTGTTTTTCATGTGGTCGATTTTTGCGGCCGGATGGGTGCTGATCAGCCGATTTTCACCCTTGTGGTTGGGCTGGTTTTTACTCCTTAATCTCACAACCTACCTGTGGCTCGACCAAGCCGTTTCAGGAGGATTGTCTATCTTCGAGATTGATCGATTTATTTTAAACAGCAACGTTATCCTGATGCTAAATGCAATCTTAGTTTTAGGCTGGGAGCTGATCTCGACAAGACTCGATTGGATGAAAGGGCGTTGGGTTCCACGAACACTGTTTTTGTTGCTGATTAGCAGTGGAACAATCGGTATGATGATTGTGATTTTTGATAGTTACAACCTTGAAATGCCATCTGGATCTTGGTTGACCCTACTACTTTATTTTGCCGCTGTCTCGATTGGATTCTACTTTTATGGCTTGTTGAAACAAGACTTATTCATGGTGGCTACCATTTTGTTCAGCCTGATCGTGCTGATTACGAGTCAAATTGGTGAGTGGATGTTTGATGGTGGTGACCCAATTGCGGCGTTTTTCTTGTTAGGCATGATTGTTATCGGTTTGGGCTGGGCTTCAATGACCAGTTTGCGGCGACTGCAAGCTATTCAACCGAAATTTGGGAGGTTGTCATGAATCAAGTAAATGAGATATTGAATCAATTAAATTTGTCTGAAAATAGACAAATGCAGATTGGAGAATTTTTAGAAAAACAGCCTCAAAACAGTGAGGACACCCCGTGGTACATGGTGGGGTTGGTTGGTGCAAGCGCATGGATAGCCGCGATTTTATTTACTTTCTTCATGTTCTTGGCTTGGGAATTCTCCACAGATTCTTTCATCATAATGGGGATGATCCCGTTTGCCGTGGCGCTCTTTATCAATCGGCTGGCTGATCCCTCAACCTTTGGCAATCAGCTTTCGCTGGCTTTAGGGATGACGGCCCAAATTATTTGGGATGTGGGGTTCTTTGAAAATGCAGGTCCAGCTCTGATGTGGCTATTCCCACTGATCGGTGTTGCGATATTTTTTGCACACACCGGCCGGTTCCATCGATTTTTTACCGTTGCGAATAGT
>JAHDGV010000465.1 GCA_020631655.1 Chloroflexota bacterium
TTGGCTACACCATCATCGCCATTCTTGTAGCCATCGCCATGTTCATCGCGGCTTCTGGGGCAGGATCTGATGAGTTCATCATCGAACAGCCGCTCCCCGATTGGTTCAACATTGGTGCAAACGTCATATCGATTATTTGGGCCGTGCTCGTCCTAATCCCCCGCACCCGCATTGTGGGGGCGATCCTAGTTCTAATCAATATGGCCCTGTCTATGTGGGTCAATTATGCGGTTGGCGGATTAGAGTTTTTCGCGTTTGCAGTTCCGTACAACACAACGACGATCGCTTTAGCCTGCCTGCTTATCGGCCATTATTTTGAGGATTTGCGCTACTTATTCAAACCATCGGCCGATGACCAGAATCAACCGATCATAGGAGGGGCATCGTGACACATAAACCGCACAACATTCTCTTTATCTTGACCGATCAAGAGCAGAAGTTTGATGAGGTTCCGGCCGGAATGGAGCGGCCGGGGCTCGATAAACTCAAACAGATGGGAGTCACCTTTGAGAACCACCACATCAGTTCCGCCATCTGCTCCCCATCCCGCTCAACCATCTACACCGGCCAGCACATTGTGCACACAGGGGTTTTTGACAACGTCAACTTCCCATGGCAACGGGACCTCTCCACTAAAATTCCCACCATGGGGGATCGCATGCGACAGGCTGGTTACTACACCGCTTATAAAGGCAA
The DNA here is from genome assembly GCA_020631655.1 of Chloroflexota bacterium. Classification (GTDB taxonomy): domain Bacteria; phylum Chloroflexota; class Anaerolineae; order Promineifilales; family Promineifilaceae; genus WTJY01. The sequence goes on from JAHDGV010000465.1 coordinate 697, forward strand.
GTGGCATCTAACCAAAAAGTTTGAGCGCGAAATCACCGAAGGGATGAAAAGCTTGAGCCTAGAAAAGTACGGCTTTTCAGACTTCCACGGCTTAGGTGATGAGATTGGAAACACACTAGGCGGCTATGAGTACGATGAGATGACGGCCGCGTCCGCTGTAAGCTGGCTCCGTCGTGAGGGAGAAGAACGGCGCGAAGAAGGACAGCCGTGGCTATTGGCGGTCAATCTCGTTAATCCGCACGACATCATGTACTTCAACTCGGATGATGATGAGGTGTTGCAGGCAGAAAAAACCTTCTTGAATGTGGCAAAGTCGCCTAAACACAGCGTCTATCAAAAAGCGTACGACACACCGCTCCCAGAAAACTGGAATCAGCCGTTAGATGAAGAAGGTCGCCCGGCCGCCCATGCGGGATATATGAAAATCCATGATTACATGCTGGGCCACATCCCCCCAGATGATGAGGCCCGCTGGAAGCGGTATCAGGATTACTACTTCAACTGTATCCAAGACATGGACGCCCATCTCGCCCGACTTTTGGATGAGCTGGATGCGCTTGGTTTAACCGAAAACACAATCATTATTTACACCTCGGATCACGGGGAGCTGGGCAGTGCGCACGGAATGCGGGGGAAAGGGAACTGTGCTTATCGCGAGCAAAACAACGTGCCGCTGGTGATCGCCCATCCAGACTTTGAAGGCGGCCGCAGTTGCCAAGCGGTCACAACCCACATCGACCTACTCCCCACGATGATCGGCTTTGCTGGTTTGCCAAATGACGAAAATGCGAAAGTTGGGGATGGTCTACCCGGCCGTGATATTGGTACGCTACTTTCTGATCCTGAATCAGCCAGCTTTGATGAGCTCCGGCCGGGGGCGCTGTTTGCCTTTAACATGCTGTCTTACTTTGATCCACGCTTCATCAAAGAATCGGCCGATGCGCTAAAAGCGGGTCGCTTGTCGGCCGTTAAACCAAATTTGGACACCATGCGGGGTTCCATTCGCTCAATCGTTGATGGGAAGTATCGCTACAGCCGCTACTTTTCCCCCAAGCGGCACAACCTGCCCCAAACGCTCGAAGAGATTCTCCAGCACAATGATATTGAGCTGTTTGATCTCGAATCGGACCCCCATGAAAATAATAATCTGGCCAAAAACCCGGAGCAGTACAGAGAGCTAATCGAAACATTAAACGCCAAAATGAATGCTTTAATTGAAGAAGAGATCGGGGAAGATGTCGGGCAGATGTTGCCGCTGAGCGGCCCCGTCAGTTGGGCGATTAAACGCTTTGATCCATGAACGATGCTGTCATGGTGGTAGATGAGGATGTTTGTGATGAATGTTTTATTGTGGATTGTACAAATCGGTCTGGCCGCTTTGTTTGCATTGACAGGTGGTCAAAAATTACTAGATCCTGTGGTGACTGAGGGAGTTCTGGCAGGCACAGCCCCGGCCGTTGTGATTGTAATTGGCGTCCTTGAAGTGATGGCAAGTTTGGGTCTAATTTTGCCATGGCTTACCAACATCCTGCCGAAACTTACGCCAACGGCCGCGGCCGGATCAGCCTTGCTCATGGTGGGTGCCGTCATTGCTCAGATCAACAACGGGACAAGCCCTTTGCTCCCGGCTGTTGTGTGTATTTTGGCGGCGTTTGTTGCCTACGGCCGGATCGCCCGTTTATTATCTTGATGCACGTACAAACGTAGCTTCAACCTCTTGCACTTCTGCGGCCGTGAACCCCACTAACGTTGCTAAATCATCCAGCTTTGCCTTGCGCACAATCACTCGCCCACTCCATAGCCTCCAATAAAGTTTGTGACATGGCTTTCTAAATCAATGGGGGGGAATGGCATCCCTTGTAGGGCCGTTTGCATCATATTTCTGGCGATCAGCGGGCCGACCAAACCGGTCAGTAGCTGAATCGGATCGGCCTGCTTGAGCTTCCCATCCGCTTGGTAGCGGAACATGAGCTGACTTACAGCGCCCAAACGGGATTGCAGTACGGACAGTGCTTCCATCAGCTCAGGATGACGGGAGGCTTCAATCAAAATCGTGTAGAAAAACAGCCCATTTCGTTCGGCCGAGCCTTGGTATCTCGTGACCACTCGCAGTAAATCAGCGTGGAGGTCACCCGTGTACTCAACCATCTCTTCAAAATTCGATTCTTCTGCCAGAGCGATCATCGCCTGCTTCACCAGTTGAGCCTTGTTTCCATATTTGCGAAACAGTGTCACCTCACCGATCCCGGCCGCTTTGGCGAGCTTTTTAGTGGTCGCGGCCGCGTAGCCGTGCTGGGTCACCGCCTGCATCACGTCTCGAAAGAGCTGTCTGTCATCAATAATTTTTGGCATCTATTTTCCTAAAAATTAGCCCTACCATTCAAATTTGGCCTGTGAACCGTCTTGTAGGGGCTATGTCACCGCCGTTAGGCGTGTGGCTCGCCCCAATTGCGGCAACAAACTGGGGCGAGCCATCCATAAATGGGTGACGTAGCCCCTACCGGGTGCAGGATTCTACCATATGAAAGTGTTGACTTTCAAAAAAAGATTGTTATTATTCCCACAATGTTTTGTTAGTGATTACTTTCAAAAGAATTTTAAAGACGAGAGAATAGAGAAAGAGACAAGAGAATTCCAATGCGCCAAGATGTTACGCGTTAAACGTCTAATTTCATGAGCAAGCCCCCTCTTTACTCTTATCTCTCTTTTCTCTCACCTCAGAAAAATGACCACAGTTTTCCTCCAAGCACTCGCTATCGCCTCAGTCGGCATCCTCTCACCCGGATCGATGACATTTGTGATACTACTCCTCATGTCCGGCCGACGAGGGCGAAACGGCATCGCTTTTATGTGTGGCTACCTCGTCATGTACACCGTGGTTGGCGCGGCCGTGCTGACGCTGGGGGTAAACATTACGCGCGAAGGCTCTGGGGAACAGAGCGCCACCACCTCGTATGTGCTGATTGGAATCGCCATGCTGTTTCTCATCCTCACCCTACGCAACTGGCTCAAAAAGCCGGAGCCAGAGGCTGACCCCAACAAACCATCCCGCTTTGAAAAATTGGTAGACGGGATCACCCCGCTCAAAGCGTTTGGGATGGCGTCGCTTATTGCCGTCATCAACCTCAAAAACCTCACGATTTTCCTCACGGCCGTCTCTGTGTTGCTCTTGAGCGATCTAACTTTATTGACCCAACTATCGATGCTCATCCCGCTGGTGCTTGTGTTTTGCACCTCCGTCATGATTCCGGTGATGATCTATCTGCTTTTTCCAGAAAAATCAGACGACTATCTCAACCGGATCAAGGATGGCAT
>JAHDGV010000044.1 GCA_020631655.1 Chloroflexota bacterium
CCACGTTGCAAAGCGGCCAAGGCCGGGCTGTCTGCATACTCTCCATGATAATATTCTGGTAGCTGATGCGCGATATGGGCCATGATGTAATGGGTGTAGGCAGAAAGGTCTCGACTACGGATTCTGCGCCCCAAATCTGGCATTATAATCGGCTCGCCGATGTGGGCCTCAAGATGGGTCCAGCGCAGGCTTTTCCAGTTTTTGTTCCAATCTTTAGCACCCGTAATGCCAACCGGAATCACAGGCACACCTGATTTGGTTGCGAGGTATGCTGCTCCGTCTCGGCCAGCCGCTATTCGGCCGTCAGGGCTACGGGTTCCTTCGGGCGCCATCCCAAAAATACTGCCGCCGTTAATCGCTTCAACCGCTTCAGTCATTGCTTTGCGATCAAATTTGCCGCGATGGATATACACGGCTCCACCTTTTTTCATTCCCCAACCTACAAAAAAGGCATTCTCCCATGTTTTGGCTGCAAAAAATATCCGTCTGTACCACGGGGCCACAAAAAACGTCAGCGCCGTATCCATGATGCTACTGTGGTTCACGACCACAATAAATGGTCCGTTCTTTGGCACGTTGTGTTTGCCAAAGATTTTGTAGCTCGTCATGAGGGGGAAGCGTGCGATGCACATGCCGATATAAATGATTGGGTTCCAAAACATGAACTAATTTTAGTCCTTGAGTTGCGGGTTGCCAATTTATCCATTTAGACGCAATAAAAAAACGGCTACCAAACCGATGTCTAGCAGCCGTTTTAAACGCTCAATTCTTACCGACCTATCTGCGAATAATCGGCAGATAAACCGTGTGTTCTGCCACAAGCTCAAACGTAAAGGACTCTTGAGCTCGGGTGATATTGCCTACACCGTCATGCGCTTGAACCGTCCACTCATAGTTTCCTGCCGGAAGGCTGCTGGGCGGTGTAAAGCTGGTCTCCGTTGTTACAAAGGTATACGTTACGATGGTATCGGCCGCGATATTCGAAACGGACTCTGCGGGCAACGTCCCTGTCACCAGAACGGTGTAACTCACAATGCCTGACTGTGTATCAAATGCATCGTCCCAGTTAAACGTTAGCCGATCATCGCCAACGGTTCCCCCATCTGGCGGCTGATTGAGAGGCGCAGGTGGGAAGACCGGTTCGGTTGTGTCTGCTTGTGTGGTAAATACGACCGTTTGGCTCAAATCTGAACCATTAAAGCTCAATCGGGCTGTATTCGAGATCGTTGCGCTATAAGCGGCCGGATCAACTGTACCTTGAATCAGCATTGCCGCTGTGCCGTTAGAAGCCAATCCATCAAGCGTCCACACGGCCGAAGTCCCAGCTTGCAAGGTCAAGGTAACCCCTTGATCAGACTGATCTGTATAAGTCACAGAAATGATCTCAGCTGGAATTAGATCATAAAGAACCGCCCCATCAGCTGTTGCTTCACCACTGTTGGTAATCAGGATGGTGTACAAAACCGGTGATCCTGGTTCAACATTTGTGGCATTATCCAAGTTTGACGACAGAGACAAGTTCAATGACGCGGGCGACAATCCATCAGTTTCAACCGCCCCCATGTCACAGCTACTTTCCAACGGCCGGATCGCCCCTCGCTGATCGGTTTGGAACGTTGTACCACAGCCGTTTACACCGCTCGGGATGGTGTTAAGTGCAGGGCTCGATTGCTCAGGCAGATGGGTTGGTGTATCCCCGCCATTGTCGGCTAAACCGCCCAAACTTGGGTCCCCATCAAAGCTGGTCCCGGCCGAAATACAGCTACCGTCTTCCACCAAATTGTATCCACCGTCAGAAAAGCTACCGTCTGTTTCAGCACAATCCCCGCCTGCCACGCTGTTCGCAACGATAGAGTTTTTCAGGGTTACTTGAGCTAATTGTTCGAGCCACAATCCGCCGCCGCTCGAATCGGCCGAATTGTTGACGATGGTCAAATGACTGCCGGTGAAATTACTGTCCATCGAATCGTTCGAGATACCGCCCCCGTTGTCATCGCTCGAGTTGCCGCTTACCGTCGTGTTGGTCATCACAAGCGTGGCCCCGTTTTGCACGCCACCGCCCAAAATTCCGGCGTGATTATTAGCGATCGTGCTGTTGCTAACCAAAATAGTTGCTCCATCTCGGTTGCTATAAATACCACCCCCTTTGCTGGAAGCCACATTACCGCTGATGACGCTGTTGTGCACAATAATGTGGCTACCAAATGCGTTAAACAATCCGCCACCGCTTGAGCCGGTGCCACCTTCAGCGCGATTATTCAAAATCATGCTGTCGGTCAGCCGGACAGTGCCACCACCGATATTGCCAATCGCCCCGCCATCTTCATCTACTTTTTCAATCGAGTTTTCGGCAAAGGTGGTCGATGTGATCGTAACGGTTGCATCGGTGACGTTAAATAGACCGGACCCATCTTCTGAGCCTGTGGTAGTCACGGTGGAAACGATCCGGCCGTAGCGAACGGTCAGGTCGCTTAAATCAAGAGATTGGGTGCCTGTCATCACATGGAAAACGCGATCCAAGCCGCTATCAGCATCTGAACCAGCTTGAATAAAAGTCGCATCTTGCCCAGCACCGGCCAAGCTCAAATCATCCCAAATATCATAGTCACCGGTTGCGTTACTATCTTCTTGGAAGCCTTCTAGAGCGATCGTGAAGGTCCCGGCCGGGAGCGTGAGGTCTGATCGATTGGGTATGGCATTGGCCTCGTCGATGGCGGCGCGCAGAGTACACTGCTCACCCAGCATCATAAGATCACTGTCACACAACCCATCCCCCAGGATTGCGTCTGAGCCATCGGCCGTGCTGTTGATGGCCCAATCATGCTGGGCTTTGTATTCATAAGCACCCATATCACAAACGCTATCGGCTAAGCGGCTGGTGCCCAAAATGTCTTCGGCCGGACAGCTTGAACTTTTAGCCACCCCAATAGCGGGTGATGTCGGTTCTAGCAAAAATGCCCCTGCTTCAGTTGGGACTGAGGTCGTTGTGATCGGCAAGATAAATTCAGGGTCAACGTCTAAATTTCCACCCCCATCAATGGCATAAGGCACATTCCAGCTCGCCCCACTGCCCATTGAGCCACCAATAAGATTGTTACTGAATGTTGTTGTTAAGTTCGAAGCAACTGAAACATTCGCCGTCTCAGAAATTGGGCCGGTACCACTAAAATTGTCCCATAAAATGTTATTCTCAACCGTATAATCGGTTGTTGAAATAACAGAGCCGGTCAATTCAAGTGCAACCTCAGTTTCTTTGGACCAGTTCCCCACAAATGTATTGTTGGTTAAAGTTACGGGCCCATTATTTGTGTAAATAGCAAGAGCCGCCCCCCTCTGCCCGCTTGTATTGCCAGCAAATACCACATTCTGGATATCAGCAAAATTTTCGTTGTTATAAATCCTAATTTCAACCCCACCATAGTTGGCTTCAGCTTGATTTCCGATAACGCGTGCTCCATGCATCGTAAGTCGGCCGCTTCGAAAATGCATCGCGCCACTATTTAGATAGTCCGCATGCTGAGTCTCACCATTTACCTTATTGAACAGAAAATCAACATCAATCAGGGTCAGGTTTGTACCGTAGACATAAATAGCTCCGCCATCATATTCGGTATTTTGTGGGGCTCTCACCTCACCTTCATCCACAATGTCAGCTTTCACTCGATTGTTAATGAATGAAACGTTGGTCAATGACGCATCTATCCAACTGGAATATGAACCGCTCACATATGCGGCTCCACCTTGCTCCCACGCTTGATTACCAACAAAAAGCATATTGGCAAGCTGGGGGTGGCCGTCATCGCTGTACAAGCCCCCACCTTGATTTACAGAAGTAGGACCAGATGATCGCGCGGCCGAACCAGCGGTAATCGCAAATCCATCAATTGTGGTTGTATTGGTCACATTGCTGGTGTTCACCACGTGCATACTGTTGGTTCCCGAAATGCTATCAGGATCAGTCACCAATCCATAGCCATTTGTTGTGTCATTCTGATCGATGTCTCCGCTCAGTACGGTTAGATTGGTCTCCCAATCTCGCTCTGAAAGTAGCGTTTCAGTCGCATCAAATCCACCATAGACTTTGATCCCATCAGTCAACTGAAAAGTCGCGTCTACATCATTGTCGGTTTGAGCAACCCCATCATCAGGGTAATAAACCCCGGCCGCAACCCAGATTTCATCACCACTGGTAGCTACGCCAAGCGCATCTTGCAGCGACCCGTACGCATCGGCCCATGAGCCTCCATCACCGGCCCCACCGCTCACCGCATGATTAACGTAGATGATACTGCCAGACTTTGAAGCGGTCTCAGCAACGGCCGAGGTTGAAAATGTGGCATAGATTAATAAACCGGCAAAGAAGGCGGTACCAATTGCTGAAAATAGCTTTTGTAACCGCTTAAAAGAAAATTTAATTGAACACATACATCCCTTATCCATAGCATAGATTTTTTTGCACAGAATGGCTCTAAGGCTTAATCGTCCCATATCGAACCTCGATTAGAAATGGGGGAAAAGTCATAGAGCAATTGGCAAAGGTAGCTACCCCAACAAATTAGATGGAGATGGTTTAGAACTTGTGTAGAGAGTTTATAAATCGCTTTATAGAGTTAGGACAGTGGTACCGGAATGGACTAACCGAAAGAGAACTGATGTGCTAAAATCTCCAATTAGGCTCACTAAAGGAGAATAGAGATGGATTTAGGCGAATATTTCCCCTGTTTAAATGTTCAGGATCTAGCCGCATCGATGGCGTTTTACACCAAACTCAACTTTAAAGTGACTGAGGATCACAGTGACGAAGGTTGGGCCGTGCTACGCCATAACAACATGGTGCTATGTCTGTATCAGGGGCACATCATCAATAATTTGATCAACTTTCGGGGTGGCGACATCCCATCGATTGTGAAAGATGGCACGGCCGCCGGGCTTGAGTTCAACAAACCGGCTGAGCTTGAATCTGATGGCTCATGGGGAGCTGAAATCATCGACCCCGATGGGAACGTCATCTATTTCAACACCTTCCCTGATGAACGGGAAATGTATCTACAAAAAGGGACTCTGATTGATGATTGATCGGAATCTAGATTGGCCGAGCTGTTTGAACATTCGGGATTTGGGCGGACTCCCAACCGAGGACGACCGACGAACAAAAACAAGATCGATAGTTCGGAGCAATTTGGTCAACAACCTAACGCCAGAAGGTGAAACGGCTCTGCTCGATTATGGCATTCGAACAATGATCGATTTACGAGCGCCCCATGAGGTGAAGAAAAAGCCTTCACGCTACGAGACTGAGCCACATCCACAAATTACCTACATCAACCAGCCGGTCGAGCACTTTTATTCGCATGTAGGCGACATGATTCGCACAGCAGAAAATCGAGGGGAAGCATACTGCATCATTTTGGATCACTATCAAGATTTACACGCGGCCGTAATGCGTCATATTATCGACGCTGACGGTGGGATCTTGATTCACTGCCATGCAGGAAAAGACCGGACAGGAGTCATCTCGGCCCTGTTGTTAAAATTGGTGGGGGTATCGGACGACGCTATTGCGGCCGATTATGGGTTAAGCCAAGAACGGCTGGCACCGATGTACAAAACCCCCGGCGACATGAAAGCGGTTGATTATTGGCATCGGCCAGACGCAACGGCCGACAAGATGATGCGCGTGCTTAACCACATCGATGCAAAATATGATAGTGTGGCAAATTACCTACATTTGGCTGGGCTATCAGCGGCCGAAATCGATAAACTAAAGGGGAAACTGATCGCAGAATAATCAACACACCCATCCCTATGTCGAAAATCAAAGTTGGCCAACCAGCACCCAATCTACCCCTCATCACCAAAGACGAACAGCCAATCCAACTTTCAGACGCATGGGGCAACGGCCGCCATGCCCTACTCATTTTCCTGCGACACCTTGCCTGAATTCCCTGACAGGATCACGTGGCGCAGGTTGTGCCATTCACAGAAGAAATCAACTCGCTCAATACGAATATCGTGGCTGTGTCATTTGGAACCCCCTATTGGGCCAATGCATGGCTAGAAGAAACGCAAGCTCCTTTTCCAGTTTGGTTAGATGTTGAAAAACAAAGCTATGAGTTGTACGGGATGACAAGCTCAGCCTTGCGGGCATGGGGGATTCGCAATTTGTGGTATTACGCGCAGGCGATCGCCAAAGGGGAGCAACTAAAAGAGCATCGGGGAGATACAAGCCAGATGGGGGGCAATTTTATTGTTGATCAAAAGGGAATCGTCCAGTTTGCTTACCCCAGCAAAAATCCAACAGATCGGCCGCAAATTTCTCAGCTCCTGAATACGCTCAGGCAACTGTAGGCACTTTGCCGGTAGCATCGCTTTTAGCTTAGCTCTTTGTCCATCAACAAGCCGTTTCTCAGCTCTGGCTGATCCATCTTAACCGGCCGGTCAATTTCTAGATTGGGTAGCGAGAGAATAAAATTGGTCCCTTCCCCTTCAACGCTTGTGACTTCTAGACTGCCTCCCAACATCTCTGCAAATCGTTTCGAAATCGCTAAACCTAAACCTGTCCCTTCGTAATTCCGAGTCAGCGAATTATCTACCTGCGAAAAAGCATCAAAGATCGTTTTTAACTTTTCGGCCGGGATTCCGATCCCATCATCCACCACTTCAAACTGAACAAACGTCTGATCTCCCAACACATTCTCGGTCACGTTAAGTTGTACAAAGCCTTGTTTATTAAACTTCGATGCGTTACTCAACAAATTGATCAAAATTTGTCGCACCTTTGCTTCGTCACTCACAAAAAACAGATTTCTTAAGCGATGGGACAGCTGAAATTTATTTTTATTTCGGATAAAAGTAGGATAAATAAGCGTCTCTATGTTCTGCAGAAACTCCAAAATACTAAAAGATGACACTTGAATTTCCGCCTTGTCCGCTTCAATCTTAGACAGATCAAGAATGTCGCTTACAAGGTTTAAGAGATGGCGGCCCGACTGCTGAATCCGCTCCATATCTTTTAAATATTCTTGGTCTATGATCCGTGAAGACTCCTCGGCATCCTCAATAATCCCTTCGCTGTATCCGATAATTGCGTTTAGCGGAGTCCGTAATTCATGACTCATATTTGCTAAAAATGCACTTTTCATCCGATTAGCGATTTCAGCCTCTTCCTTTGCGTCCCGTAACTCTTTGTTGGAATTTACCAATTGATAAAAAGTAAATTTCGACATCGCAACGGTTAAAACCACCATCATCAAAGCAACCACCAGCTTAGAAAACGGATCAAGTACAGAATTGGGATTCTCGTAATAGCCGTTGATCATAAGAAGGTACATGCCGATCATGCTTACCATAGTGCTGATGGTTAGCCAATTTAAAACTCGAGGACCAAAGTAAACGGCTGAGATCACAATGGCCGGATAAATAGCATGGATACTGATGTTATCTATCCCCAAGCTGATAAACCCACCAACCAGCGCACCTGCAAGAGGAACAAATACAATCAATCCTATCGCTTTTTTTAGTTCCTTGTTTTTAATAGCCCATAAGCTCATCAGCGTTGAACACATCATGACAACTGTAATCGCGATGTCGCTCCAAATGATGGGATCCCGCGTTGCAAAATGGGCCAACAAAAAAAGGGTAAGCAATAATGTAAAACAAGAAACGAAGTAGCCCACCTTAGCTAAGACATTTTCGGTTGGATTGTCGTAGATCGGAGGGCATAGAATCTTTTTGAGTAGGGGGAACTTTTTATCGTCTTGAAGCAAGCTCAAAACGTTGTTTTTGCTGGGTGTGAAGAAAGTGCTGAATCGGTTCATCATTTGCTACCCCCCTTTCGGGGCACATTCCATTGGTTTTATGTCGCTAATCTTTTCTAAAAGATTAACCATCTAAACCGGCCTGTAAATGATGAATATGGGCTAAAGGTAGCTTGGTTAGGATGCAAGCAAAAATGAATATCAGGCTCTTGTTGATTGATGTTTGTGGCTAGTGTACGGGAATAGGTTCCTGCATGGCTCCCCCTTTGTTTTTTCAGGGTGGGGCAATTTGATTCGCCCCACGCCAGTGTCTATTCGTCTTCTTTGCCCAGTTTGTAACCGATCATAGCGGCCGACAATCCGGTGCCAAACGCTAAAAAGCTGACGCAAAGCACAAAAATTACGAGGATCATGATGCCGGTGACAACCCAGCCACCTACTGCCATATTGACAGCTTCATCATCTTGTGCAAAGGCAACAACGGGTAAAACAAAGGTTGCTACAAGAGCAAGTAAAGCAATAAATTTGCGATTCAAAACGTTTTTCATTTGAAATTTCTCCAAGTTCTATGTAGAGATCCAAATTATAACAGGCTAGTGAGCGGCTGGACAAAATTCATACAGATGCAATTTAAGCAACCGTACCGGTGATTACCCCGAACCAAACCATCCCCCAAAAGTTGATGAGTACACCAAGCACGACCAAAGTTTTAAATAGCCAAGACAGGTTGCCTTTGGCTGTAACGGCCAGCAACAACATCAAAATCATCATGAAATCGAGGCTAAACCGATAGCCAAACTGCCACCAGCCGGTGTTGTAATAGGTTAAAAGCGGCACCAACAGCAATCCAAGCGAGATCAAAGCACCCGCGTACAACCAATCCCGCCGCCCTTGCCACAGCAGAAACAGAAAGGCCGGTGTGGTCAGAAAAATACTCATCCCTTGTCGGTTGGGCCAAAAGCCGGGTAGCTCACCCTCCCCATTTAGTTCAGGCGTAGCCCACAACAGTGCTTTTAAATTGCGGGGAACAAAATAGAGATTAAACTGCCCGTAGGTCTCAAGATCGTCTTCTAAAAAGGGATCAACATTTTGCGCCGTGTAGCCAAAATCAAGCGGATCTTCGAAACGGGCAAAGTTGTACCAAAGCAATGATCCTACGGCTAAAAGCAGAGGGAGAATGATCCAGACGGCCTGCTTGATAAGGTCTGAATATCCGGCCGATGGATCCCGATCGAACCACCAAATTGCCAACAAAAGTGGACCGAGCAAAGCGATGTGCGGCCGGCCGAGCATGGCAATGGCCAACGCCAAACCGATCCACAGCGGGTGTCTGCGGCTAACCGCCAGCCACACAGCCAGCGTCGCAAATGTAAATGTAGCAAGTTGGGCCAAAAACCAAACGCTCCCCTGCATTGCCATGTACAGGTGGACTGATCCCAAGCCAAACAGAACCGTCAGCCAAATCACATCTGACCGGCCGATGTTGGCCAAACGCCGATCAACCAAGGCAACTAACATGCCGTAAACCAGCACGACGTTGACAGCGCCCAAAATCAGCGAAAACAGAACCGCATCGGCCGCTTGTGCACCGGTCCACCACATGTATGGCACCAACAGCAAGGCGGGCAATGGTGGAAACGGTACGTACCATTTCAGCCCGTAAAAGGTTAAATCTGCTTTGATAGCACTTTGGATAAAAAGCTCGCCTCGTAAAAATGCGGCCGCCAATTTGTCAAAATAGGCAAACGCATTTTCAAAGGTCCCCGCAAGAATGTATTCGGCAATCCCCCAATAAATTAAGAACGAAACGACCAAGACCAACAGATGGCTTGACCAATGAAATTGTGTACGCTGAGTCATGTTTAGTTTGAAGAGTTAAGTATAAAGTGTGAAGCGATTCGTGCACGTCACACTTTATACTTCAAACTTAACACGTTTTATTGAAACTGTGGCAACCAGTCCCCATGAGCCTCGATCATCTCATCAACCATGCTCCAGATCTGCTCAAGCGACAGCTCGGCCGCTGTGTGAGGATCAAGCATAGCTGCATGATAAATGTGTTCACGGTTGCCGGTTAGGGCCGCTTCAACCGTTAGCTCTTGTGGGCCGATGTTGGTTTGCATCAAACGGGCCAACTGTGGCGGGATTTTGCCAATCGTTACCGGCTGAATTCCATTTTTATCTACCAAACATGGGACTTCAACAGGAACCCCTTCTGGTAAATTATCGATGATGCCAAAGTTGGGTACGTTGCCGTAAATGCGGGTTGGGATATCGGTTTCAAGCGCGTGGATGATGTGTGAGCCAAACTCAACACTTTCCTCTAGAGGAAGTGGTTTGTTGGGGTCTTCTAAGTCTTTGCGCAAAATGTTCCATTCAGAAATTTGATTTTCACAACGCCAGATGTATTCATCAATTGGAATATCAAACTCTTCTAGCAGTTCGTCACGACCTTCTTTAATGAAGAACGGCACATATTCGCTAAAGTGCTCACTACTTTCGGTTACAAAGTAACCCAACCGGCGGAACATTTCATACCGTACGTGATCCGTCATCCGGCCGAAGCGCTTTGGCCAAACGCCTGACTTGTCAAAGCCAGCCATCGTTTTGTGCAGTTGCGGGTACATGTCTTGCCCATTGTGCTCAAGGCTCAAGAAAAAGGCCATGTGGTTTATACCAGCCACAACATAGTTCAGCTCGCCACGTTTAATCCCCATATCGTCAGCCAAGTCATTGGCCGTGTGCGGCACACTGTGGCATAGCCCAACAGTTTTGATTGATGTGGCCCGATCAATGGCCCAGCAGTTCATCACCATCGGGTTAACATACTGGAGCAGAGTTGCATCAGGGCAAAGCTCTTCCATGTCACGGCAAATATCCAGCAACACAGGAATGGTACGCAACGACCGCATGATGCCACCGATTCCCAGTGTGTCCGCAATAGTTTGCTTCAAGCCGTATTTTCTAGGGATTTCGAAGTCGATCACGGTTCCCGGTTTGTACCCAGCAACCTGAATCATGGTGATGACATAGTCTGCACCATCAAGGGCCTCGCGGCGATTGAGGGTTGATTTAATTGTGGGTTTGGCGTTAAGTGTTTCAGCCACTTTATGGGCCACAATTTCAGACGTTTTTAAACGTTCTTCATCAATGTCGTGCAAGATCAGTTCTGACTCTTTTAAGACATCATAGGTCAAGATATCGACCATTAGGTTCTTTGCGAAAACGGTACTTCCAGCACCGATAAATACGATTTTTGCCATCGTTTTACCCTCGTTCTTTGTTTTTTGTTTTTGGTTGTGGCTATTTTCGACGCCAGCAAATTGGCGTTCTACTGTGTAACCGCAAGACCATTTATCTTGAAATAGTTATTTTTTGATTTGGTGAAATCTTTAAAAAGGTAGAAATCTCGCCGTCGGGCCAAATGATTTCCATTGAGTTCAGCTGAGCATCAAACGGAATACCGAAGTGTACGGCCGTTGTGTCACCTGATAGATAACCGCTGTTGACACGTACATCACGTACCATGCGGCCAACACTTGTGTCAAGAATGACTTTACTCCCTACTGCATAGGTATTTGGCTGAGTGCTATCACGTAGCTCAATATGCAAACTGTCACCACCGCATACCCGGTTTTCTAGCAATGTAGCGGGCTTGAGCAGATTGTTTATCACAATGTCTAAGTCGCCATCATTATCAAGATCGGCCAAAGTCATACCACGGCCGCCCTCTGTCTGGTTTAGGGCCCAGTCCGTGGCCGCTTCAAACATCCCTGTGCCATCGTTGCGGAATGCCTGATTCTCTTCGATTAGCTCGTAATCAGGCAGATGAGCAAAGGTTTCAGACGTTGCCATACCGTTTACGATGTAGATGTCTTGAAATCCGTTTTGATCCAAGTCTGCAAAGCGAGATGACCAGCTCCACCCAGAAAAGTTAACGCCGGTATCAGCCGCCATATTTTGCCAGTTGCCATCAGCGTCTACTGTTTGGAGCACATTCTCCATCATTTGAGGATTATCGGGAGAGTTGTCTTCTTCCATCATCATATCCATGACGAGTTTCCACTCTTCCTCAGTCTCCTCATCAAATTTATAAGGGTGCATGTCGGCCGCAAACAGCTCTTGCTGACCATCGTTATGGATGTCACCCACATCAAAGCTCATTGTGTTTTGCGTGGTGTTACCAAACATATCCGTTGGCTCCCAACCACCGTCGGCCGTCGCTAAAAAGTAATAGTCACGCACCGAGTCAAAATCGTTGCCAACTAAAATATCATCACGGCCGTCGAAATTAATATCCAGCAACTGCACGGCTAACGCCTGCGATGTATCGGCCAAACGATTAGATGTAAAGCTGTCCCCTTCGTTGGTGAAGACAAAAACACCTGCCCCATCACCAAACATAAATGCGTCGCGCAGCTCTTTTTCAAGCGCTGTGTCATAGGAGCCAGTTACAAGGTCAAGATCCCCATCTTTGTCCAAGTCACCCCATGTCATTGCATAAGCTTTCTCGTCCACGCCATCAACGGCTAAACGATCAAACCGGAATCCTTCACCGGCCCAATCTTCTGCCTGATTTTCGTAGAAGAGCAAACTACCCACCCGAGTTGTAAATACGATATCGAGCCAGCCATCTCCGTTGAAATCCACGGTTGAAACTGCCCGAGAGCTACCATGATCAAATGGTTCAGCTCTGAAGTTAAGGCCACCCAAGTTCCAAAAAATTTGATTATCACCGGCCAGATTAGCCAGCACGATGTCTATATCCCCATCTTGATCCAAGTCGTTTACAGCAACTCCGGCCCCATTACTGTCATACATATTTACCGGTTCGTACGCGTTGGTTGTAATGTGATCAAGCGTGTGCTTTACAAACGAGCCTGTACAGTCAATCGGCCGATTGTAAGTCACTTGCGCAACGTCCAAGTCATCTTGACTGGTTTGTGCAATCGATTCAACTTGGCTGCATCCCAACAAAACCAATGTGAACAGGATGAGTGGCAGCGTAAACCATTTTTTAGTTGGCATTGATATTGATTTTGGATTGGAGAACATGGGCAAAAAAAGAAAGAGGAAGTGTCAGGGCATACGTTAGTATGCCCTGACAGGAAAGGTTAAACCTTAGTTATCGAACAATGCGTTTACAGAGTCGTTAGCGCCTGGGATTACATCCGAAGCAGGTGCTTGACCGAGGTAAACTGCGTCCAAAGCCTCAACCATGATGTCGGCAACAGCAGATGCGTTGTCGGTTACTGGGAAGAGGAAGGTGCCACCTGGCTCAAGAGCTTGAGCGGTGAAAGCAGATACGTCGATGCCACGATCAGCGTATACGCTTAGTGCATTCTCAACACCACCTGGAACAGATGGGAATACAACACCGTAGGTGCCAACGAGCTCAAGACAAGCTGGAGAAGCGGCGTATTTAACCCATTCCCAAGCTGCATCTGGATTCTCGGTGCCAGCCCAGATTGAGTCAGCTAGACCGTTGAACATTGATTGACGTCCTTCAGGACCGATTGGTAGACGAGCAAATCCAACATCCATGTTTTCGATGGTGCTGTAGAAGCCGATCATCCAAGATCCGTCAGTGGTCATACCCATTTCACCAGCAGCAAATGCGGCCGAAGAACCAAGGCTTGACATGTCTTCGTATGATGCGAAGGTGCCTGCCGCGATTTGGTCTTGGAAGTATTGCATGGTGTCGATGAAGCGTGGGTCATCGTAGTTGTACTCAGTAGCGTACAAACCATCTACAAAGCGCCAGCCGGTTGAAGCTGCGAACATTGAGAATACGGTTTGTCCGTATGCGCCTGTTCCTGGGTAGTCTGCACCGTAACCGTAGGTGAAATCATCGGTCGCTGCGATTTTCTCAGCGATCTCGGTGAAGGTACCACCAGTTTCTGGGTCCCAAGTTGCGTTGTTCAACTCTTCTTCAGTTACTCCAGCAGCTTCTAGAGCAGCTTTGTTGTAGATAACTGCAACGGTGTCCCAGTCTTTTGGCAAACCGTAGCGGGTGCCATCACGGGTCCATAGTTTTTCAAGTTCACCCAGGTAGATGTCGGTTGATACACCATCACGATCTACCCATGCTTGAATGTCAAGGATTTGACCATTAGCAACAAATTCTGGGTATTTGGCCAAGTGATTGGTGAATACGTCAGGAGCGTTGCCTGCAACCATTTCAGTTTGAAGTCCGGTCCAATAGTCGCCCCAACCGATGTTTTCAACGGTTACATTGATGTTTGGATAGATTTCCATGAAGTTAACCGCACACTCTTCGTATGCAGGGAACTGGTTGATGTCCCAGTTGATGTAGCGGATGTCGCCAGAAATGTCGGTGTTAACCATTGCCATTTCGCCTTCGCCATCAACATCTTCTTCAGCTAGACCAGCGCCTTCTTCAGCTTCGCCAGATGAACCAGCGTCTGCACCAAAGGTAGCATTCACTGCGTCATTAGCGGCTGGGATAACGTCTGCGGCCGAAGCTGCACCCAAGTAAACTGCGTCAAGCGCTTCTACCATAATGTCAGCGATTTCTGAAGCGTTGTCAGTTACTGGGAAGAGGAATGTTCCACCATCTTCTAGAGCTTGAGCGGTGAATGCAGAAACATCCAATCCACGGTCAGCATATACGCTTAGTGCGTTGTTAACACCAGCTTCAACAGCTGGGAATACAACACCGTAGGTACCTACTAATTCTAGACAGTCTGGAGAAGCGGCATATTTAACCCACTCCCAAGCTTCATCTGGATTTGGAGAGCCAGCCCAGATTGAGTCAGCTAGACCGTTGAACATTGATTGACGTCCTTCAGGACCGATTGGTAGACGAGCAAATCCAACATCCATGTTTTCGATGGTGCTGTAGAAGCCGATCATCCAAGATCCGTCAGTGGTCATACCCATTTCACCAGCAGCAAATGCGGCCGAAGAACCAAGGCTTGACATGTCTTCGTATGATGCGAAGGTGCCTGCCGCGATTTGGTCTTGGAAGTATTGCATGGTGTCGATGAAGCGTGGGTCATCGTAGTTGTACTCAGTAGCGTACAAACCATCTACAAAGCGCCAGCCGGTTGAAGCTGCGAACATTGAGAATACGGTTTGTCCGTATGCGCCTGTTCCTGGGTAGTCTGCACCGTAACCGTAGGTGAAATCATCGGTCGCTGCGATTTTCTCAGCGATCTCGGTGAAGGTACCACCAGTTTCTGGGTCCCAAGTTGCGTTGTTCAACTCTTCTTCAGTTACTCCAGCAGCTTCTAGAGCAGCTTTGTTGTAGATAACTGCAACGGTGTCCCAGTCTTTTGGCAAACCGTAGCGGGTGCCATCACGGGTCCATAGTTTTTCAAGTTCACCCAGGTAGATGTCGGTTGATACACCATCACGATCTACCCATGCTTGAATGTCAAGGATTTGACCATTAGCAACAAATTCTGGGTATTTGGCCAAGTGATTGGTGAATACGTCAGGAGCGTTGCCTGCAACCATTTCTGTTTGGAGTCCAGTCCAATAGTCGCCCCAACCGATGTTTTCAACGGTAACGTTGATGCTTGGGTTAGCAGCGTTGAAGTTGGCCGCACACTCTTCGTATGCAGGGAATTGGTTGATGTCCCAGTTGATGTAGCGAATGTCAACTACATCACCAGACAGATCTTCTTCAGAGAGTCCGGCGCCAGATTCTTCAGCCATCTCCTCTTCTTCCATTTCTTCTTCGGCCATCTCTTCTTCGGCCATTTCCTCTGCAGGTTCTTCTACAGCTGGCTCTTCTGCTGGAGCCGGTTCTTCTGGAGCACCACCACAAGCGGCCAACATAAGGGCCAAAATGAGTAGTGCAAGTAACGATAGTTTTTTCATATTCTTCTCCTATAGGAATCTAGAGTTACTATCAATTTATTTTCACGATGCTAGATCGTGGGGTTAAACGGTCTCTATCGCTGTCGCGAAGCTTACACACCAATCAGAGACTGATGGATTTTAAAACTATTTGAAGCCAGTAAATTGAATCGAATCAATAACTTGGCGTCCAACAATCAGATAGACAATAAGTACTGGTATGATCGCCAGCGCGGTACCAGCCATCAAGCCGGACCAGTCAGGTACACCAGAGGGTTGCTGACTGCGGAAAATGTTTAGTGCTACGGTCAAAACACGTACGCTCTCATCCCGGCCGACGATAAGTGGCCAGAGATATTCGTTCCAAGATTGGATAAAAGTGATGATGCCGAGCGTCACAATGGGCGGGCGTGACATCGGCAAAGCTACGTTCCAGAAAACGCGCCAGTAGCCAGCGCCATCGATTCGGGCTGCTTCTTCAACTTCACGATTAAGCCCCAAGAAAAACTGCCTTAAGAAAAAGACGGCGAATGGGGTCATGAAAAAGTAGGGTGCAACCATTTGCCCCATCAAAAGACCGTACGATCCGCCAATGCCAAATGTATCGTCTAGGAATGTACCGATACCACGGATCAAGACGAAGTTTGGAATAAGGGTCACGATTCCGGGAACCATCAGGGCTGAAACATAAAGCAAGAAAAGGGGTTCACGACCCGGAAAGCGAAGACGAGCAAAAGCATACGCCGCCATCGTGCTAAATGACACCTGCGCGACCGTAATTATTGACGAAAAGACAATTGAGTTCATCATGAAGCGGAAAAAGTTAATACTTTGACCAGATCCACCGGCCGCCAGACCTTCAGACGTACTTACCAAACCAAGCACACGGCGGAAGTTGTCCCATGTAAACCCAACTGGTAGAAGACTTGTTGTATTTTCGAAGATCATTCCCTGCGTGGTTAAAGCCGTTCTCAAGACCCACCAAAAAGGAAAGAGGGTAATGAACAGGATAATGATCATCAAGACCCACATCGCGATGCGGCCGAAGTTTATTTTGTTAGTGTTAATTGGTGACATTGTTCTTCCCTCTAGTAATCTGATTCATCTGCGCGCAAGAGGCGTAGTTGAATCAAGCTAACTCCAACCAAGATAACGAACAGAGCATTCGCAACCGTTGTGGCGTACCCCATGTCTAAGCGTACAAATGCTCGCTCAAAAATTAACCAGTTCAACACCTCGGTTGAACTAATCGGCCCACCTTCTGTGGTTACAGCCACTGTATCAAAAATCTGGAAAGAACCGATAAGTGATGTGACCAACACAAACGCAAGAACCGGCCGTAGAAGAGGAATCGTGACATACCAGAATGAACGCCATTCAGTTGCACCATCAATCGAGGCTGCTTCGTATAAGCTGTGTGGAATTGTCTGGATACCGGCAAAAATCAACAATGCCGTATACCCAACGTGTCGCCAAATATTGACCACCGCAATTGATTGGATCGCTTGATTTGGGTTACCAAAGAATCCCCATTTTTCAAAGCCCATCCCCACCCAAACACTATTGAGTAGTCCAAGACCGGGATCCATAAGCCAGAGCCAGAGCATCGCCACAATCACATTCGGCATCAGCCAAGGTATAAGCAGAAGCCCGCGCAAAAACATCGATTTTGTTAGGCGATCCATCATCACCGCAATCACAACCGCTATTGAGGTTTGCAATGGAATATTCCATAAAACATAGCGGAGGGTTACGACCAATGAGTTCCGAAAATCTCGATCTTGAACAAGGCGTTGATAGTTAGCTAACCCCACAGGCTCAGGGTCACTCAGTAAGTTCCAATCGGTTAAGCTGATAAAAAAGCCGCGTACGGCCGGAACAGCAAAGAAAGCAGTGAAACCGATTAAACTCGGTAACAAAAACAAAAATGCAACTATCGTTTCTCTACGATTCCAATTTGAACTTCGGACAGATGTTCGGGAAGCCATTTCACCTCGCTAAATGTTGTTGTCGATCAGCGAAAAATCAGTTGTGTGGGGCAAGATCGTTACCGATCCCGTGACCGGTAACGGAATTATGGGTATTTTTCACTGATTGTCAAATATTCGTTAACAGATCAAGGTCGTCATTGACCTAAATTATTACGTTTTTGAATGTGGCAATTTAAACTTTGTTCAAGATCCACTCTGATGACCTTTCGGCCGTTCGGGTTATGCAGGCCCGCTTGATTCCCTTTGAATAATCTTGGGTTTCATCCCAATCATGTCTCGGGTGCTGGTGGGTTCTTGAATCAGGTTATAGATTCGTTCGAATGCCTTTCGGCCCATTTCGTACTTATCTACATGGACCGAACTCAAGGCAGGAGAAATCATGGAGGCGAGTTGAATATCATCAAATCCGATGATAGAAATATCTTCTGGAACTTTTAACCCTAAATCTTTGCACGCTCTAATCGCTCCAACCCCCATTAGGTCGTTGTAGGCAAATATTGCTGTAACATCCGGCCGTCGTTTTAACAGCTCTTTAGCCGCTTCGAGCCCCCCAGCAAGAGTAGGATCTGCCTGCACCAGCAATGATTCGTCAAATTGAAGACCAGCATCCCCAAGCCCCTCTTTGTACCCTTGCACCCGTCGGGTTTGGCTCAAGGTGGCCAAATCGGTTGAAAGCATCCCAATTGTTTTGTGACCTAATCCGGCCAAATGTTCAACGGCCAAGCAAGCACCAGCTTTATTGTCCACCATCAGCGTGGTTATGTTTTGATGGGCAAATTCACGGTTGATGATGAGCATCGGACCGAACCGATCTGCAAAATCTGAAACAGATTCATCATCAGCGCGATGGGTAAAGGTAATCAACCCATCAATGCCGTGTGTTACAAGGTCGTTAAGCACCTCAATTTCTGAGCTGTTGACCGTGTTGCAGATCAATGTAGTGTAGCCATTTTCCATGGCGGCATCTTGCACAGCTCGCACAATCTCCGGGAAAAAAGGATTGGTGATATCAGGCACGACTAAGCCGATCATGTGGCTGCGCGATGTATTCATCGCTTGTGCCATACGATTCGGCCGATACCCCATCTCTTTAACCAAAACCAAAATGCGCTCCCTGGTTATGGGGCTAATATCACCTTTATCGTTGATGGCGCGCGATACGGTTTGTTTGCTAACCCCCGCCTTGCGTGCCACATCATCAATCGTTACTTTTTGCCTCATGTGCTCTAAAATCTCACTTTCGAGTCTATGTTAAGCGTTTGCGGATTGCAAAATTATTCTGACTTTGATGCATTTGCTCCACAAGATTCCCTGATAACCAATCGGGTTGAAAGCTTCATCCCATGTTGCGATGGTGCCGCCTCCTTTCCATGTTCAATCAGTAGTTTGACCGCCTCTTGTCCCAGTTCAATTTTGGGGATTTGCACCGTGCTTAATGCGGGTGATGTAAACGCAGACTGCTCAACATTATCAATCCCCATTAGGGCGATTTGGTCTGGAACCTGATACCCGTGGGTTTGCAAATATCCCATCACCCCAATAGCCACTTCGTCACTCGCGGCAAAAATCGCGGTGATATCGGGGCGGGTATTGCAAACGGTTTCGGCCGATTGGAAGCCAAATTCATACGTATTTAAATTTTGTGGACTAATAATTTCCAATCGATTTTCGGCCGGTAACCCAGCGACTTTGATCGCTTTGCAATAGCCGTCCAAGCGGGCATCTTGTGTGCCGATGTAGGCGATTTTTTTATGTCCCAACGACAGAAGATGATTTGTCACATTTGTGGCTGCCGCCTCTAGATCAAATGTAACGGCCGGCAAGTCCCTCCAGTCCCTCTCAGCGCTTATCACGTTATCAAAACGATCAACGATACGCTCGAGCACTTCGATTTCATCTGGCTGCAGCTGGAACGGATCAAGGGCCAGCAGAATGATCCCAAAAATGTCTCGACTTTCAACAAGGGTGTTGAACAGCAAAGGATCTTTTAGGTCGGTCAAAAATTGAATCGATAAGACCCGCCGATTGTGCTGGCGCGCCTCTTTAAAAATACCGGTCAGAACTGAACTATAAAACGGCCGTTGTAAGTTGTCTGGACCGCCCCCCAGTACAACTGCAAATTGGGTTCGATCTTGGCTTTGCCATTTGTTGCGCATTAGCTGCTGCGCAAATCGATTTGGTTTGTAGGCCAGCTCGTCAATCGCTTTTAACACTCGCTCACGGGCTTCACCAGAAACCGGCCGAGGGCCATTATTGATTACATACGAGACAACGGAAGGAGAGACTCCGGCTCTCTTCGCCACATCTTTTTGAGTAACTTCTCTCTGAGAATTGATCTTTTGAACCATACTTTTGACTAATTAAAACACACTTTGTGGCACTGTGAATCTTGCCATCTATGACGAGCCGTTGGCATCAAATAATGGAGATTTGCATTTGCTTTCCCAAAATCACTGCTTTTATTGGCCTATTTCTTGTTTCTGCTGGATAGTTGTGCAAACTCTACAACTGGAAAATCGATCACTTGGTAACTATTGACAGGTCTGGACTATTAAAATATAGTTGCGAAAAGTTGTCAATACGCTTTGACAAAGCTGGACCATTCATATCCAGCACCCTACTTTCTAGGAAGGATTTTGGAAAAAAGCCCCCAATACAATTCCATCAAAAACAATTCCAAATAGCTTTAATTTCGTTTTCTATGGCGTTTTTGAAGAAGAGCCCTCTCTCTTTAGTAACAAAAACGCCTTTTGCCGATTTTAAAATCTTTTTTCTATCGGCCGTAATCTTTTGAAGAATGTCTTTAAATCCATAAATGGAGGAGAAATGAAAAAGACACCCCTGTATTTCACATTTGTACTATCTCTGTTGATGCTACTTGCTGCTTGTCAGCCACAAGTCATCACAGAAACTGTTGAGGTAGAGGTTACACGCGTTGTAACAGAAACTGAAACAGTGATCGAAGAGGTCGAAGTCGTCAAAGAAGTCGAAGTCGAAACTGTTGTTGAGAAAGAAGTTGAGGTTGAAGTCGAGAAAGTTGTCGAAGTTAACCCAGTTGTTTTCAACTCATACTCATCTGACCCTGTTGTGCGTGCTTTCGAAGAGAAAATGATTGCAGACTACTCAGCTGCCAATCCAAACTCTCCGGTACAGCACACCATTGTTAACCACGAAGACTTCAAACAAGCGATCCGCGCTTACTTGGTTGCTGAGCCAGCACCAGACGTTTTGACTTGGTTCGCTGGTAACCGGATGCGCTTCTTCGTAGACAAAGGCCAAATCGCCCCAATCAGTGATGTTTGGGAAGATGAAGGCTGGAACGACAATTTCCCGAAAGGGTTCCGCGCAATGTCTGAAGTTGATGGTGAAGCATACTTCCTACCAACCAGCTGGTACTGGTGGGCGATCTTCTATCGCACAGACATTTTCGAAGAATATGGAATTACGCCACCAGAAACTTGGGACGAGCTAATTGCAGCTTGTGAAACCCTCGACGGCGCTGGTCTAATCCCCATCACCATCGGAACCAAATTCCGCTGGACGGCTGCAGCTTGGTTTGACTACCTCAACATGCGGATCAATGGTCCACAGTTCCACTTGGACTTGATGTTGGGCAAAGAAAGCTACACCGACCCACGAGTGAAAGAAGTATTTGTTAAATGGACCGAGCTGTTCGATGCAAACTGCTTCATTGATGACGCGGCCGCTTACAGCTGGCAAGAAGCTGTTGACCCGCTCAACCAAGGTGACGCAGCCATGTACCTAATGGGACAATTCGTGATGGACCCAATTGCTGACGAAATCGAAGACAAAATCGACTTCTTCCAATTCCCAATCATCGATCCTAGCGTCCCCATCGGTGAAGATGCTCCGACTGACGGTTTCTTCTTGGCTGCAAATGCTGCCAACCTAGACGGTGCTAAAGAGCTCCTCGGTTACATGGGTAGCCTCGAAGCTCAAACCCTGATGGTTGAAGAAATGGGTCGCCTCCCAACCCACAATGGCGTTGACAAAGATCTATTCAGCCCAATGCAGCAAAAAGGTATTGAGTTAATCAACACCGCTGACATGGTTGTTCAGTTCTACGATCGTGACACCACACCAGAAATGGCTGACGTGGGTATGAACGGTATGATGGCATTCTGGGATGATCCATCTCAAATCGATGCGATCCTCGAAGAGCTTGAAGCTGCACGCCTCGAAATCTTCGCAGAAGAGTAAGAGTAAGGTAGACCCCGAGGATTTTACGATCCAAATGTAACCCTTGAGGGTCTTTGACAGGGCAGGGGTGTGGCTAAGGCCATGCTCCTGCCCTTTACTTTTACCGAGGCATAAAACTAAACACGTAATCCATTAAGTAAAGTCAAGTTTTTTCAATGCTCGTCATTCCTGCGAAGGCAGGAATCCAGCGCCAAATTTAGCAGTAGATACCCGCCTTCGCGGGTATGACACATTCACAAAAATCTTTAAGACTTGTGATGCCGTGTTCTACGCTTTAAGCCTCAATAATTTATTTCAACATCCTATCGCCTGTTAGGAGACTGATTATGGCAATTGCTCAAAAAGAACCTCTGTCCGTTGCGGACGCCCCTGTTAAGGTCAACAAGCAAAAAACGAACTGGACCCCATATTACTTTTTAGGTCCCCCACTTTTCATTTATCTGATTTGGATCATCGGCCCCGTCTTCTACACATTTTATCTGAGTCTTACCGATTGGGATGGTATCTCTCCTCGGGCTGAATTTATCGGTCTCGAAAATTTTCAAAAACTATTTGGAAGCATTGGCAGCGTTTTGCCATCTGCATTTGAATACTCACTTTACAACAACTTGGTCTGGCTTTTGGTCTTTATCACTGTGCCAACCGCAATTGGTTTAGGGTTAGCCATTTTGCTAAACCAAGGGCTACCGGGCGAAAGAATGTTTAAAGTTGGTATTTTCTTACCTCAGGTTTTGTCGTTCGCGGTAATTGCTCTGATTTGGTCATGGGTTTACAACCCTCGTGCCGGCATTTTAAACGAGTTACTCCTGATTTTTGGCTGGCCAGAAGACAATCTGCCCGGCTGGTTAGCGGACAAGGAGCTGGCGATATGGTCTGTGATTTTTGCGGCCGCCTGGCGACAGATAGGCTACATCATGATTTTGTATGTAGCCGGACTAAAAAATGTGCCTCCAACCCTCATGGAGGCGGCCGAAGTTGATGGTGCAAATGCGTGGCAACGTTTCTGGCGCATCACCTTCCCGCTACTGACACCGGTTACCACCATCGTGATTGTTATTTCAATCATCGACTCGTTGCGGTCCTTTGACTTGGTACAAATCATGACCCGTGGTGGACCGGCCAACTCCACATCTGTTTTAGCCAACTTGATGTACATTCAGGCATTTAACAACTACAAGTTTGGCCTGGGCGCGGCAACGGCCGTTGTCCTATTCGCGATCAGCTTGGTCTTCATCATCGTCTATCTCTGGCGTGTGATGCAAGATGAGCTGGAATTTTAGGAGGGAATCTTATGGCAACAATCGATACACCAAACGCACCTGTTTTAAACAGAAAACGCTTAACCACGGCCCAATGGCTCACGGTTCTATTCCTTCTCGTCTTTACCCTCATCTACATGATCCCATTTTTGGGTGCGATTTTGACCGCATTCCGCACAATGGATGACATCAGTCTCAATGGATTCTGGAGCATACCGGGCGAATTAACGCTTAGAAATTTCCCTGAAGCGGTACAGCGTGCAGGGGTCAGCCGTTTCTTGTTGAATAGCTTTATCATCACGATTCCGGCCCTCACCGGCACAATATTCCTCTCATCGCTATCAGCTTATGCTCTGGCAAGATACAAATTTGCAGGGAACAAATTCCTCTACTTCATGTACGTGGCCGGGACAATGTTACCGTTCCAAATTTTGCTACTGCCCGTCTTTTTGTTATCAAACAATATCTGCGTGCAAGAAGCATACGAATTGGGGCAATTTGTGCTCAACGTTCCCTTTGTTGATGCCAAAGTCTGTCTCTACAACTCTTACCTGGGTGTGATCATGATTCACATCGCGTTCCAGATGGGCTTCTGCACCTTTGTTTTGCGCAATTTCATGCGCTCAATTCCGGGTGAAATTATGGATGCGGCTCGCATTGATGGTTCGTCTGAATGGGGCATTTACTGGCGCATTGTTATGCCGCTAACGCTCCCGGGTATCGCGGCCGTTTCAACCCTCGAATTTACGTGGATCTTTAATGATTACATTTGGGCGCTGATTCTGCTGTCAGACGGACGTAAGTTCCCGGTCACACAGGGTCTGTCCGGTTTACAGGGTCAATTCACAACTGACTGGCCCCTAATCACGGCCGGGGCTTTGGTAGCGACACTCCCGACCCTGATCGTATTTTTTGCTCTGCAAAGATACTTTATCGGTGGTCTAACCCTCGGTAGTGTGAAGTAGCCGTTTTAAGGACTTAAACAAAAAGCCCCGCTTTGAAAAATCAAAGCGGGGCTTTTTTATTGGCCAACGGCCGCTAATTTATTTAGCGTATCCGTCCGGATTTTTTTGATGCCATTCCCAAGCCATGCTGATGATTTGCTCAAGATCTGGGTACATTGGGGTCCAGCCTAGCTCGTCGTTAATCGTTTCACTGCTAGCAATCAGAATGCCGGGGTCCCCAGGGCGTCGTGCGCCAACTTCGGCCGGAATCGGGTG
>JAHDGV010000045.1:0-6083 GCA_020631655.1 Chloroflexota bacterium
AAAACTCGAGATTGCTACCGGTGAAGCACCTGTTTTGCGAGAAATCGCCACACCCGTAGACAAAATTGATCTTGGCCTACAACAACTTATTGATGAGATGATCTTCACCATGCGTGATGCCAATGGAGTAGGATTAGCCGCTCCTCAAATCAGTAAATCGATGCGCCTCGTCGTTATCGAAACCCCGCCTGAATATGACGATGATGACGAAGTTATCCCAGATTCGCGTCAGCTGTTCGTGATGATCAATCCAGCAATCACCAACGCGTCGCGCAAAACGACCAACGGGATTGAAGGGTGCTTATCCCTACCCGGATTTGTGGGTGAGGTGTCTCGGAGCCACGCGATTATGGTTGAATTTTTAGACCGTCGTGGCAAAAAACAGCGCCTACGCTTAAAGGGGTGGGATGCCCGCATCGTGCAACATGAGGTTGATCATTTAGACGGTGTGATGTACACCGACAAGTTGACAGCACCAGAAAATTACTGGAGCGACGAAGAATACGAAAAAATGTTAGAGGAAGCGGCCGCGCAAGAACAACAAACAGCAGAGGAACAAGAATAAAATGGCAAAAGTTACCAAAGAAGTCGTTGATCACATCGCCAAACTGGCGCGCTTAGATCTAACGGACGAAGAAAAAGCAAAATATCAGCAGTCGATGGCCTCTGTGCTGGAATATGCGGACAAGCTAAACGATTTGGACTTAGATGATGTTCCGCCAACGGCCCACGCGGTTGCGCAACAAAATGTGATCCGCAAAGATGAGGTCAACAGCACGCTGGCCGTTGATCGGGCGCTGGCCAACGCGGCCAAATCGCAAGACGATCAGTTTGCGATCCAAGCGGTTTTTGAAGATTAACCAATAAGACCAGACTGGTTTCAGAAACCAGTCTGGTCTTTTACAACAATGTCGCTTGATTTAACTGGTAAAGTAGCGATTGTGACCGGCGGCGGTCACGGGGCGGGAGCGGCCGTGGCATTGGCCCTCGGCCGGGCTGGGGCCAAAGTATGCATCAGCGATCTAAATCCAGATCGTGCCCAACGGATCGAAAATGAAATTAAAGCCAACGGGGGCGACGCGATCAGCGTGCCGGCCGACATTGGGAATAAATTCCAGTGTGTGACCGTCATCGAAACCACACGAGCAACGTGGGGCCAGCTTGATATTTTGATCAACGGCATGATGGTTTCCCCATCCAACACCATCATTAAAATGGATGAGTGGGACTTTCAGCGGGTATTTGAAGTCAACTTAAAAGGGACCTTTTTCATGACTCAGCTGTGCGGCCGGGTGATGTCGGACGAAAATGGGGAACGGGGCGGCATGATCATCAATCTGGGGACCACGGCCGGAATTTTACATCCACAACCGAAACAGGCAGCCGTGTGCGCCATGAACGGGGCGATTGTGGGGTTTGCGGCCGAAGCGGCGCAGGAATACGGGGAGTTTCATGTGCGGGTAAATACAGTGTTACTAGCGACCGACGGGCCTGATCCAAACGCGGCGGCCGATTGCGTGATGGGGCTTTTTGCGCCAGAATCGGAGTCGATTTCGGGCGCATTATTTGGCCCCGACGGCCGACGGCTTAGTTGGCAGACCACTTCGTAAAGGTTCCCTTAGCAGGCACCCACAAGGGCATTTGTTCCAACTAATCTATTCCCCCGCACGTTTTTGGTCTGCGGATCGTAATTTGTTGTCATTCCGGGGCGAGACATTCGCTGAAATTTGATGGTAATTGCAATTTTCGCCCATGCGAATGTCGTAGCCCCTACGCGAAATCCCGTAGGGGCTAGGCGATTTGATGGCAAATCTTCCAGAATGGCGAATCTTTCACAAATTGTCTCGCCCCGGAATGGGGGTAATAATATAAAAACACATAGGGTTTTGTTGCAATTGCGCAGTAGTTGGAACAAAAACCACAACGGTTGCCCCTACAAATCAAACTATGAAACTCAAACTCATTTTTCCATTGGCATTTCTATTTGCGTTGCTGGCAAGTTGCGTCACCGACGCCCCCATCGATACAGGGCCGACAAGCACCCCGAGCGGTGCATTGCGCACCACCCCACTGGTCAACCAAGGGGAACCAGCTCTCGATGTGGAACGAAAAGTGCTGATTTTATACACCAACGACGAGCACGGCTGGATGGAAGGGGTCGATGACAACTTGGGGGCAGCCAACCTTGTCGGCACATGGGAAGATAATCATGATCTAGACAGCTACGATGCGGTGATTAAGCTGAGCGGTGGAGACATGTGGACCGGCCCTGCGATTTCAACCTGGTTTAAAGGGGAGAGCATGGTTGAAGTGCTGAATGCCATCGACTACACGGCCGCAACTGTGGGGAACCACGAATTTGACTTTGGGCTAGAACAGCTAACCAAAAACGAAATGGCCTCTACATTTCCGTTTGTGAGCGCCAACATTCGCTATAAAAGCAACGGCGAAACCCCGACCGACATCGGCATTCAGCGTTTTGTGGTGCAGGATATCGGGGACTTAAGGGTTGGCATTACCGGATTAACGACCACAAGCACGCCGGTTACAACCAATCCGGCCAATGTGTCTGAATTTGAATTTCTAGATTATGCCGATGCCCTGCGTGAGGTTGTGCCAGAGATGCGAAATGAAGGGGCAACTTTGATTCTGGTTCCCGGCCACGTTTGTATGTTTGAGCTCCGTGCCATTGCGTCTCAGGTTCAAGATCTCGATGTCAACTTCTTGGGTGGTGGTCATTGTAACGAACTTGTTGCTGAAACATTTAGCGGCATTCCTACCCTAGTCGGCGGCTCGCACTTGGCCGCTTATGGCTGGGCCGAGCTTACCGTTTCGGCCGATGGGGTTGCGCTAGGCGACATGGGTACGGATTGGACCGATAGCGGCGCACCTGCAGACCCGGCCGTGGCCGAGGTTGTGGCCCGCTGGCAAGAGCAAACAGACGGGGCGCTTAATGTCAAAATCGGTGAATTAGATCAACCACTCGGCCGCCGTAGCTTGGAACAGCAGGCGCTGATTACTGAGTCTTGGCTCTACTGGTTCCCTACGGCCGATGTGGCTATCACAAACCTCGGCGGTTTTCGGGCTGATTTACCGGCCGGTGATGTCACACAGGGGACGATCATCAACGTTTTCCCATTTAGCAATGTGATTGTGGAAGTTGATCTAACCGGACAGCAGTTGCTCCGCATTTTAGGGCGCAGGTCGGCCGATTTGGCCATTGGTGGTGTAGAGCAGTCGGGCGGCGCGTGGCGCTTCAAACGGTCGGGTGATGAGGTTGATCGGGATCAAACATATACCGTGCTGGTCAACGACTTTATGTGGGCCGGTGGAGATGGATACGATGAGCTGGTGGAGTATGATCCCAACGGATACAACACGGCCGTTGATTGGCGCCAGCCGGTCATCGACTGGATCAGCGACAATCCCGATGGGCGGCCGTTGGAGGCTCGTATTCAAGATTTAATTCGAGATGGTGGCGGGGAGTAGGCAATTTATCCCTGTCACAGGCTGAACCAATTAGCATAGTGTCAGTATTGACTTTCCTGTGACTGGGATATCCTACGCTAGGCTTAGCACTAGATGCCTGTTCGTTCCTCTGCAGGGGTGCCTGCGCAGGAATGACGATTTTATAGGTTCTGTTGACATTTTGATTAAAATCAAAGTTGCTTAACATTTTGGCCGCAGATGCAAGCAGATTGGCGCGGATAATTTTTTATTATCCGTTTAAATCCGCAAAATCTGCGGCTGAAAACGAAATGTCAACACAGCCTAGTGAACCTTGATTTCTTTTGTGCTAAACCGCACCTTCTTCATCCGCTTCAACACAGTTAACCGGATCAGCACCGCGCAGAAACTCCCACGTAAAAATGCCCACATCGTGGCCATCGCTCCAACTAATTTGTAGGGCATAGCTACCCATCGCCTGAACCCCCAACAGCTGTAAATTTGTTTCGACCGCATTTTTAACCGTACACGGATTGGCCGGTTTACCCATGTTGGCATGGCCCCCTTTGCACATCACGCACGGGCAGACCGCACGCAACCCATCAAATGGGATGTGGCTTGTGTGGCCATCGGCCCATGAAATTTGAATCGTTCGAGTTGATTTATCAGCTTTTACACCGGTTGGGGTTACAGAATCTTTGCTCATGCTAAAATTTTAAACTAGACCATGATGATAAGAAAAGTTTATTACTGAAGTTGCCTATTGAATGATCCAATGCTACATTCAAATTCGAGACAATCATGTTCACACCGGACCCTACTCAAGTAAAATATCATCCAATTCAGCCTACCTAATTTAAGAGGAACTTGATGGACCAAAATCAAACCGTTTATGCCCTACTTGTCGGAATTGATACCTATCATCCTGACTCAAATGTGCCGAACTTGGCCGGATGTAAAAACGATATTATGCGGGTCAACAGCTTCTTTTCTGAGCGGATTGGGCCCGGTTACAAGCCAAAACTGCTGTTGGATGATGCGGCAACAAAAGCCAATATTATCTCCGAATTTCAGACTCATCTTAGCAACGCCAAAAAGGATGATTCGGTGCTGTTTTACTACAGCGGCCACGGATCGCAGAGCATGACGGCCCGTGAGTTTTGGCGCATCGAACCGGACAAGTTAGATGAAACCATCGTCGCCTATGACAGCCGCACGGCCGCAGGATCTGACCTAGCAGACAAAGAGCTGGCCTACTTGATCGCAGACTGTGCCAAAAGCGGGGCGCACATCACCATCGTGATGGACTGCTGTCACTCTGGCTCTGGGACACGGGATATAAATGGTCCAAATGTTGCTAGCAGGCGAATGCTGACAGACGAACGGCCGCGTTCAAATGGGGATCGAGGCTACTTTTTTATGGATGGCTCTGATCCTGGACAAAGTGGGCCGAAATCAGACCAACTCAATTCCGGCTGGATCGATCTGCCCAAAGGGGACCACGTTCTCCTTTCAGCCTGTCGCTCGTCAGAAACGGCAAAAGAGAAGTTGATTGAAGGAGAGCGACGCGGGATTTTCTCCCACTATCTGCTCGAAACGCTACAAGCGGCCGGACCTACCATGACTTACCGGGATGTGTTTATGCGGACCAACGCCTTGGTTCGAGCCGAAGTGGCTGAGCAATCCCCCCAAATGGATACAACAGGCACCGTAAGTCTCAATCAGCCGTTTTTGGGCGGAGCGGTCCAAGACATGCCTGATTATTTTTCGCTGGCGTTTATGACCGATCACGCTAAAAAATCTGACTTAGGCTGGTACATTGATGCGGGGGAGGTAAACGGGATAAAAATCGAGGGAAATGAGGCGACTGAACTCGCCATCTACCCGATCAGTGCGGCCGGTAATGCCCTGCGTGATTTGAACCAAGCATTGGCCTTGATCAAGGTCACGGCCGTAGAGCCAACCCGCAGTCAGGTTGAACTCCTCCCGCAAGACGGCTTTGAACTAGACAAAACGACAACCTACAAAGCGGTTGTGACCAGTTTGCCTATCCCCCCGATGCTGGTCAGTTTAGAAGGTGATGCGGCGGCCCTTGACCTGATCCGGGATGCGCTAAAAGTCGCGGCTGCAGGTGAACCATCCCTAACGGTAATTGAAGCTGACAGCGATAAAGCCTCGGTTACGGTTACGGCAACTGATAATGGCTTTGTGA
The DNA here is from genome assembly GCA_020631655.1 of Chloroflexota bacterium. GTDB lineage: Bacteria > Chloroflexota > Anaerolineae > Promineifilales > Promineifilaceae > WTJY01. The sequence continues at coordinate 5,660 of JAHDGV010000045.1, forward strand.
TCAAGCGAGATCAAGATGCGTTCGCATTGGCCGAAGGGACAGAAGGATATTCGGCCGAGAGCGCCACAATTGTTGTGAACCGGCTCGAACATATCGCTCGTTGGCAAAATTTAATCCAACTCACCAACCCACAAAGCAACATCGACCCATCCCAAATAAAAATTAGGATGCAGAAAAAAGAAAACAACGGGGAGTTTGAACCGGTAGAGCAAACCAGCGATATTTCACTGCTCAGCATGGGGCCGGATGAAGGGCAAGAAGCGATATTTAAATTAAGGGTTACCAACAAAACGCGGCAAAAACTATTTTTTATGTTCTTGGTGTTTGGCGAAGCGTTTGAAATCCACTCATTAACAGATGGGGATGAGATCAACGGCAAATGGCTAGGGCCAAACGAAAGTTTTGCTCCTTTGAGCGATTACGG
>JAHDGV010000045.1:6183-24220 GCA_020631655.1 Chloroflexota bacterium
CTGACGATCAACCAGCCAAAAGGGGAACAGCTCGCGCGGTCAGGAAGTAGCATTAGCCCCACACCGGCCATCACCATTGAAGGGCACTCGGGGCTTACAGCTTCGGCCGAGCTTTCCTCGCTTTCGGCCGCTACCCGCAGTGCTGATTCTCATGGGTTGCCATATGTTATGCGCGACAATCCGGATTTGTTTGGACCGGTTGAGCTGAGCGGTAGCCGGGCTGGTGGGCCAGGGCTCAGCGTTTTGGATTTAACAGAGGCGGATGGACTGGAAACAGTTTCGGCCGAGAATCCATTAAAGATCAACATCAGTGCCAACTTAGAAGAGAACGAACGCATCATGGCCTTGGGGGTTTTAGACGGCTATCTGGTGCCACTAGACATCGCTGGCAAAGGGGATGATGGTCAAGCGCATCTTGAAATTAATCATTTACCCCCCTCCTCGGTCACAACCCGATCTCTAAAAAAAGCGGTCCGGATTTTGTTCCAAAAATACGCCCACAACTATCTTGGCACCACTTATCAATTTCCTCAATTAGCTCGCATCTCGCTATCACAAACTGGGGAAATCACCTACCATACCAACACTGAAGACCTTAAAAACGAAGTAGCCGCGGCCGATAAGATTGCCTTGTACATCCACGGCATATTTGGCTCCACAGATCGGATTGCAAACAGCAGTCAACCCAAACTAGGGCAAACTCCGTTGGAACTTCCCGGCATCGGTAACACACACGATCTGATCCTAACTTTTGACTACGAAAATTTAGAAACCCCTATCGAAGATGTCGCGTTTGCATTAAAGCAAAAGCTAGCCGAGATCGGGTTGGCCGAAGGGCACGGCAAAGTGTTCAACATCATCGGCCATTCGTTGGGCGGCTTGGTTGCCCGCTGGTACATCGAACAGCTAGAAGGGTACAAAGTTGTCAATCATTTGGTGATGCTGGGAACCCCGAACGGCGGCACCCCCTTCTCGAAAATTGAAGACTGGCTATTGAGCATGGCCACCATCGGGCTCAATGCGTTAGCCATCACAGCTTGGCCCATTAGCGTTTTAAACACCGTTTTGGCAGGTATCGAGAAATTTGATGTGACGTTGGATCAGATGAATCCAAACTCAGATTTTTTGAAGCATCTCTCCCGCAGTGCTGATCCCAAAATACCGTATACGATCCTCGCCGGTGACACATCTATTGTTGACAGTGCAATTGGTACTGAGGACAAACCGGGGATCATCCCGAAGTTATGGAACAGCATCGTTTCGAAAGATACAGCGTATAAAGTGGTTGATTTTGCTTTCTGGCATGCCCCTAATGATCTGGCGGCTAGCGTGGAAAGCATGAGCAATCTGCCCGCCACTTGGACCGGAACCGAGCCTACGATCATCGTCATTCCGGCCGATCACTTTAGTTACTTTCATCTTGAAGCCGGACTTGATCCCTTGTTTACGGCTCTAAAATAAACTCTCTTTCACTCCCCAGTAATTTTGGGGTCATAATTGCTTTAGATTTATGAAGAACACCCTCAAGAAAACGGCAAACACGGCCGACAACGCGTTTGACACGCTCACGCAAAATCTATCCCAAAGGCTAATGGCCGACGGCAATGTACACATCCATCCATACAACGGGATGGGGAACCAAGAGCGCTTGTATATGCGCGGCCGGGTGTTGCTCGACAAAGAAATCCCTAAAGCGAAAGACCAAGACAGCTATCTAAAAAATCTTTTAAACACGTGGCAACATGTGACCAGCGTCGAGATCACAGATACGCGGGTTGGTGCAAAGATCGGCGGTGCAACACATGTAGCTACCACAGATGATGAAGGGTTTTTCGAGATAGAAATGGAGAATCCCGGCCTGCCCGAAGACAAATTGTGGCACGAGATCGAGCTAGAGTTGCTGGACCGCCCAGATGGTCTACCAGAAACGGCTACGGGGCAGATCATGATCCCTCAGGCCAACGCTGAGTTCGGGGTGATTAGTGACATTGATGACACGGTTTTGCAAAGTAAAGCAACCAACTATTTGGCGGCCGCCACACTCATGTTTTTCAAAAACGCAAAAACACGGCTTCCGTTTGATGGGGTTGCAAAACTCTATCAGTCGCTACAAAAAAACGGCCGGAACCCGATTTTGTATGTTTCTAGTAGCCCGTGGAATTTGTACGAATTGCTCACCGACTTTTTTGAGTACCAAAATGTCCCGGCCGGGCCACTGTTTTTGGCCGATTATGGCTTTTCGGCTGAACAGTTTATAAAACCTAGCCACGGCAATCATAAGCTGGAACAAATTGAGCACATATTAAATTTTTACCCCAACCAGCAGTTTATTTTGATGGGAGACAGCGGGCAGAAAGATCCCGAGATTTACCAAAAAGCGGTTGCAAAACACGCAGGGCAAATAAAAGCCTGTGTGATCCGCGATGTCACAAACGCGCGGCGTGATCAGCAGGTGGCACAAATTGCGGCCGATGTCACGGCAACGGGCACCGACATGATCTTTGCCTCTGATTCGGCCGAAATGGAAACATATTTCCAAAAACAGGGATTAATGTAAACAAAGTACACTTTTTTGTTTGTTTCTAACTCTAAAGGTTCCTTTTATCTGATTTAAACCAACATCTACCCGTTTGGGGTCATTTTTCTTGACAAGGGTCTGCTCACAATCTAGAATCAAATCGCATGCTATATTTTTACAAGGAGACGGTTCCATGAGCATAATCAAAGTGTCAGCGAAATCGCGAACTGCATCTGTCGCGGGTGCAATCGCTGGCGTCATCAGAGAACATGGCAAAGCCGAAGTTCAGGCCATAGGCGCTGGCGCAGTCAATCAAGCCATCAAAGCGGTTGCAATCGCCAATGGTTATCTAGAAGAAGAGGGTACTAGTATCGCCTGTATCCCTGAATTTGTGGATATCCAGATCGATAGCCACGAACGAACGGCATTAAGAATGCAGGTAATTCCCAGACATTCTGTTTAAACCATAAAAAAAAAGCTTCGTTATGAAGCTTTTTTTTTGCCTACACAGCCCCAACATACCCCGTTTAAGGAGTCCACTCAAAATTATCAAACACGGCCGAAACCGACGCTGAATTGCCCGACTCAACTAAAAGAGCCACGTCTCCAGCCCCCCTGATTCTACTGTCGTCCACAAAACCAATCTCAGTTCCATTAACCAAAACGACCATCTGCCCCCGCATTACCTCTACCGTTAGCTGATTGGTTTGACCCAGCCCTTGATTGATATTTTCAACCGCAAACCAACCGTTACCCACTAAGGGCTCCGCGGTCGCGCACCCTTGCTCACATCGGCCGATCCAAGCAAAGCCATCTGGCCCAATTTCAACCAAGAAAAAGGTGTCTTCCTCTTGTAGTACCGCCAAGCCTGCCCCCGTTTCAGCTTCATCGTTGGCAAATTCAATATCAACCTGATAGGTCCCATCCCCCAAGCGTAAACCGGCTGAAGACCAGATCAAAGTTGCCGGTACTTTATTTGTGATTCGGTATCCACCATCTTCAAAATAGGCTTCTTGAATAATTGTAGATGAATCATCCGTGATTCGCTGAGTCGGCCAAATCTCCGATGCATCGTTATCAAATTGCTCAATAATCGGATCATCTGGCAGTGGAGAAAAGCTGAAATTGCCGAACATAATGACCAAAACACCGATCACGGCCAACACGATAAATAGCAACAATCCGCCAATAATTCCAGCCCCCAACACGACTGGCGGCACTTCACCCACTGTGTCCACCACCACTGCCTCGAGCGGTTTTTCAGGTGCTGCGCGTTGAGCCTGCACCACGGCCGTCGGCATCGTCAGCTCTCCTCGCAAGCCGGGCTCAAGCTGTTCTCGCACAGGCTCTGCAGGAGGTAATTTTGGCACAACGACGTTCGCCGCTTCTGGCTCCGGTTTAGGTTTTTCCCTCATCGGAGCCGTTTTGGGCAGCTCAGGTGCAGAGGGCGTTGTTTCTTCTTCGATTAGAGTTGTCGATTCAATCGGCTCCGATTTATCAACAGGTTTTTCTGGATCTGGTATTTCACGGATCGGAGCGGTTTGTGGCAAGTCTGGTGCAACAGGTTCTGCTTTTTGTTCGATTGGGTTGATCGATGCGGCCGGCTCTGGCGTATCGATTTTCTCTTCGCGCATAGGTTCTTCTCGAATCGGGGCCACAGTAGGTGGCTCCGGCTCGCTTTGAGTTTCTCGTTTTGGTTCTGCTGGCTCCTGCTTCCGAAGCCTGACAGGTTCAATCCGATTAACAACTGAATCCCCCAGCCAGCTGTCATCCAGTTCTAAGTCAACCATTACTCGCTTGGTTGGAACAGGTTTTTTCGGTTGTTGCGTAGGCTTCTCCTCTGATTTTTCTTGATCTGTCGACACTATATAAGGACTAAAGAGAAAATAGCAGTCTCACCTGCAAATTGATTTTTTGCAATTTTCTCTTCAGTTTTGAAGGAACGATAAAAAGTTAACGCAATTGTTTATTTCCCGTTCCTAGACTATTGGTTGATCCTATTCAGTCGGTGTATATGAATAGTTATCAAACTGTATTTGAACATCCCCAACACCTATAGTTTCTACAGCTACACCGATATTGCCTTGGGTAAAGGTGTCGTCAAATGCTCGGCCCACTTCTTGATTATTCACATAAAAAATCAAGTCGCCATCATTGGCATCTACACGTAATCTGTTTAATTCCCCCAGCCCCTGCTTAACCGCTCCCGATTCAAACCAGCCCCCTTGTACGAGGATTTCCATATCACCTTGGCAGTTGTCTTCACAACGGCCGATCCACACAAATCCATCTGAGCTGATTTCGAACAGGTAAAACGATCCGGTTGAATCATCAACCATAAACACCATGCCGAACCCGTTGTCTAACGGGCCATCAACGGCAGTGGCTTCAATTTCGTAACGGCCGTTGCCAAAACGCTCTGAGGCTGACGCCCAGTAGATTCCGGTGTCAGAGAACACATCGAAATCATAAATACCACCCGCAATTTCCCCACGGCTTTGGTCATTTTCACCCGTGGCCCAACTGCCAGCCGAGTCAAATGTTTCTAGATACGGCTCGCTCGAAGCGCCACATCCAGCCAAAAGCGAGAATGCAAGAATGAAAATAAAGAGTTGTGTACGCATAAAAAAAGACCAGTTCTTGGATAACAATATCACCTATTGTACCGAGAACTGGTCTTTTTACCTTACTTTTAATGGAACCGATTACCCGGCGTCTTTACCCATCGCTTCGACAACGATTTCAGCCACATCTTTCACTTCCATCGGTGAACCATGCTCATCATTCGCGTCGCGCATCATTTGGTGGCAGAACGGACAACCTACAGCCACGGTGTCTGCACCGGTTTCTTTCAGCTCGTTATAACGATTGATGTTAACCGCTTCGTCACCGTGCTCTTCCTCTTTCCACATTTGCGCACCACCAGCACCACAGCAGAATGAATTCTCTTTACTGCGTGATGGGTCCATTAGATGGGCACCGGCCGCGGCCAATGCTTCACGCGGAGAAGCGTATTCTCCATTGTGACGGCCGAGATAACATGGATCATGGAAGGCAACTTTTTCAAGTACGTTATTTTGCAGCGTCAGCTTACCTTTACCGATCAAGTCCGCAATCATTTGAGTATGATGGAACACCTTGTAGTCGCCACCCAAATCTTTGTACTCAGTACCAATGGTGGTCATACAGTGTGGACAGCTGGTCACAACGGTCTTTTTGTTTACTTCGTATCCATTGAGGATTTCGATGTTGCCCAGAGCCATTTCATAGAAAAGCGCTTCATGGCCAGAGCGGCGGGCCGAATCACCCGTACAGCTTTCTTCGTCGCCCAAAATAGCAAAGCTCATGCCCGCTTCATGCAGGATGGTAGCCATCGAACGGACCGTTTTCTGGGCGGATGGGTCGTATGCGCCTGCGCAACCAACCCACAGCAGTACTTCAAAGTCTGGATTTTCTTGGACCGTTGGCACCTCGAACGGCAAGCCTTTCATCCAGCCGGTACGTGGATCTGGGTTACCCCATGGGTTACCGGCCCGTTCCATCCCTTCGTATGCGGTCTGTAGTTCATGCGGGAACTCATTTTGCATCAGCATCAGGTCGCGGCGCATGTCCAAAATATCGATCATTGGCTCGTTACCAACGGGGCAAATGTCGATACAGGCGGCACAGCTAGTACAGGCCCAAACGGCGCTTTTGCTAATCGCAAAGTCGAGCATCGGGGCGGTCTCTTCACCGGCCACTAGCGCATCAAAGTTCTCCCAAACGTAATACCGTTTGTTGACCTCAAGTGCGGCCGGAGACAGCTCTTTACCTGTGTTGTATGCGGGGCAAACCTCTTGACAGCGGTTACACATGATACATGCGAACGCATCTAGGATTTGAGTTTTTTCAAGTTGTTCTAGGGTGTTGACACCAAATTGTTCAATCGACTCATCTTCAAAATCAAGTGCTTTCAAAGCACCAGCTGAACCACGATCCGGCCGGGTCATGAAGTTGAGCGGCCCCATGAACAAGTGAGCATGTTTGGTATATGGGAAATAAGGTAAGAAGGCGATGATTGTACCGGCCGCAATCCAGAAGCTGATCGCGAAAGCAACACCAAGTGCGCCGTCTGACATCCCTGACCAGAGCGGAGCAACCAAATTCGCAAATGGTTGCCATGGGTCTGAATGATGGAGTGCAATTTCAAACGATTCTGCCAAGAAGCGGCCGCCCAAGTGGGAAATCATGAAAATACCCACAAACAGCGAGTCGCTGAATACACCACCAGCCCGAGCTTTAGGGTGCAACATTACATTTTCACGAATTGTCAGAACCTCATCGCGCAAAATAAATCGGCGTACCAAAAAGTAGGTCATACCGATAATGGCTAAAACACTTAGAATGTCGGCCAGTAAGCGGATGATTCCACCAAAGACTCCCAATCCTTCACGATAAAACTCTGCAAAGTCTGCATTAAAGGCTTTTACGATATCGATCCCATTGACTGCCAAATAGAAGATAAACGCATAAGCAATAAACGTGTGGAAAATTGAGGATACTGTCCGATGGCGTAGTATGCGTCCCTGAGAAAAAAGTGCGGTGATACCGGTCATAATTCGGCCGGGTAGTTCACCCCATGGTAGCTCCCCTTGTCCGCGATTGATGACGGTAAACATCTTATTGAAGGTGTTATAAGCCATTGCTACGCAGATCAGCGAGAAGATAATAAAGATGGTCAGGTGTATGTTGTTCAACATGGGCGATAGTCCTTACCTTTTTAAAGTGTGAGATTTCGCGAATCATATCACACCGATTATTTGAAATCGAATTCAATTTTAATCCGGTCCAACAATTCGCCTTGGTTAGTTTGTCACAAAGCTACTACCACATTTACACCTATCTCCAGCTTTGGCATACATTTATCTTAAAGACAAGTCAGGTTTGTTAAAATCGATGATGATGCCGAACAGCAAATCAAAAACCTAACTGGTCCATTGGCTCAGGTCCAAATGTAGCGTTTGTAATATCTCTTTTAAGGAAAAAAGCCTATACTCACCCATGTTTGATGCAAACAAACGATGAGGGACCCAAGCCACTACCCGACCAATGTGATATGTATTAAAAATTAGATTCCATGTAAGATGGATCAAAGATCAAGCAAATGTCCCTTATATATGTATAAAGGAACGCCAGCTTAGTCAGAACAGATATTTAAATCATGTTCTCAAGAGCCTGCATATCTCGATTATTTTAAGTAGAGAGCAATTATTTTATGATTAATTCAACAGTAGATTTTTCAGCATTTTCAACCAAAATGGAAGAGGAGAACCTGCCTCAAGTAGCCATTCAAACCTTTGCACATTACTACGAACTTCTTGTCACCGGTGAAACTGGGATGATTTCGGAGGAGCTGATCGACCCGGTCGAATCGCTCCCAGATGCCGATGCGCTACCAGATGAGTACGAAACTTTAGGCGACACCAATCTAAGCAAAACCGTTGTGATCAAACTAAACGGTGGTTTGGGTACAAGTATGGGACTTTCTAAAGCCAAATCGTTGCTACAGGTCAAAGATGGGCTTTCGTTTCTAGACATCATCGCCAAACAGGCTCAGGCTCAAAACATGCCGGTTGTGCTGATGAACAGCTTTAGCACTCAAACTGATTCGCTTGAGGTTTTAAACAAATATTCAGGCTTAAACGGGGACCTAAACCAAGACTTTTTGCAACACAAGGTCCCTAAAATTCGCCAAAGCGATATGTCTCCGGCCGAATATGCAGAAAATCCGGCCCTTGAATGGTGTCCGCCCGGCCACGGTGACATTTACACCGCCCTGATTACCAGCGGCATGCTCGATGATTTGCTGATCGCGGGTTATGAGTATGCGTTTGTCTCAAACTCTGACAATTTAGGGGCCGTTGTAGACAATCGAATTTTGGGCTACTTCATCGATCATAAACTGCCGTTTATGATGGAAGTGGCCGACCGCACCCTAGCGGACCGCAAGGGGGGCCACTTGGCGAAACGCTCGGCCGATGGGCAACTGATTTTGCGTGAGTCGGCCCAATGCCCAGACGGGGACGTAGACACCTTCCAAAACATCGACATCCACAAATATTTTAATACGAACAATTTGTGGATCAATTTACGCGCTTTAAAACGAGCGATGGAATCACGCAATTACGTTTTGGGATTGCCGATGATCCGCAATAGCAAGACGGTTAATCCGCGTGATAAAAATTCGGACAAAGTGTACCAGCTCGAAACAGCGATGGGCTCTGCCATTGCGGTATTTGAAGGTGCTGGAGCGATGCGGGTGCCACGCACACGGTTCGCGCCGGTCAAAACCACAGGTGACTTGCTAGCGGTCCGTTCAGACTGCTACAACTTGTCGGCCGAGAATCGCATCGTACCAAATCCAGAGCGTGAGTTGGGCCAAGTCGTAATCAAGCTCGATACCGATCACTACAAGCTAATCGACCAGATGGAAGCCGCCTTCCCACACGGTGCACCGTCTTTGATCGAGGCTGAGACCTTGACCGTGAACGGAAAATACACCTTTGGCAAAGATGTGGTTGTAAAAGGGAATGTCACTCTGAACAACGAAAGTGATGCTGTCGTGGAGATCGCTGACGGCACGGTGCTTGAGTAAGTCCTAATCTAACGAAAAAGACCAGACTGGTTTAAGAAGCCAGTCTGGTCTTATAAATTTTCGGCCGCATGTAGAACACCAGTTTACTGGTGTTTTTTATTTATAAAATTGTGGGGCCACAAAGGGAGACAACGCATAAGCCACGGCCGTCGCAAAAGACTCGCTCCGCTGGGTTAGACCACCCGACAAAATCCCAGAGGCCCCACCCCGATGCTTCGTATTGGTTTCGTTTACGACAGTGTCCATCACGGGTCCAAGCTCTTCCCCATCCTGCACCCGTTGGGCAATAAATTCCGGTAGTGGAATGCGGGCAGAGGAGCCGAGTCCAACTCGGCCGTTGCTGTCTACAATCGCCACCCAACCAACCAGCATCATCCCTTCAGGCATCAACATGACGCCGCCTTCCAAGCCTACACCTAAATCAGCTCCGGCCGCCTGCAGGCTCGCCATCGCCCTGTTTTTTGCCCCTTCGATGCACTCTGCATCAGACATCGGCATGTCGGACACGCCACTGGGGACGCTAACCGGCACAAGTTCGCAGTTGGGCCACTGCTGTTCAACTTTCATCCGTACAGCTTCAATTTTGGCCGGATTTTTTGTCCCTATCGCTATTTTTTTCATCTGTTTTGTATTTGGAAAATAGTCAATGGATAAACCGATAGGCTCACAATGACGGCCTTTGGCCTTCTAACTAAGTCGCTTTTTACTTGTTACTGGTTAGCCCGTTCCATTCTCCCACTCAGAATCTAGATCAAAATCTTTGTCTAGATTCAGGTTGGTGACTCCACCAAAATCTGGCCCTTCTTCGGCCGCCAAAAAGCTAGAAAGCAACATTTGGGCAAATTCAAAAAACGACTGTAGATCTCCAACCCGCTCCAGATAATATGCGGCCAGCTTTTTCTCTTCCTCTGTTAGCTCAGCCTCATCCAATCGGAGCTTTTCCACGCTTTGCCCCAACACCTCAAGGGCCGTGCTAACTTCACGCATTTCACGGCCGCTCAAAACGGTGCGAATCACGGTCCACAGGTCCGATTCGGCCGTGTAATACTTCTTCCGCTCCCCTTTCATCCAGACTTCGCGCGCCATCCCCCAGCGCTCAATCGAGCGCATGTTCATGCTGACAGACCCCTTGCTAATTTGCAGGGTCTCAGCAAGATCGTCCAGCGACATCGGTTCAGGATTCATTAGGAGTGTCCCGTAGAGACGACCCATGACATCGTTAAAACCAAAAAAGCGGGTTAAGCGCCCCAATCCGGCAACAGTGCTTTCGTTTACTGCGTTTAAATTCTCATTCATATGGCTCTTCATTACTTTCAAAATATTTTGAACGTTGAGTAATAGTATTATCTTGAAGCTGAAGAGAATGTCAACATAGTTAAGAGAAGCCCTTATGTGCAATCGGTCCCGGCCCCTGCCCCAATTGCCAATCGGCCGACAGAGCAATTGCACCAGCTGTGGCGAGTGATGCTTTTTCAAACGCATCTTCTAAAGTGGCTCCACAAGCTAAAAATGCGGTCAGCGCGGCCGAAAGACTGTCCCCAGTGCCACTAACATTTTGGGTATCTACTTTGGCATGGCTTACCTGCATCATTTGACCATTGGTCAACAGGGCATCAGCAAGATGGCCTTCCTCAAGTTCAAGCCCTTTGGCGATCACGGCCGATTGCCCTTCTCCACCTCCCAATTGTTCTTGCCACTCAAACACCTTTGACACAGATTCGTCTGATAGCGCCCACAATTCAGTCTCCCCGTTCACCAGCAGGCTCAGCTCATACCGGTTTGGGGTGATGGCGGTCGCTAGCGGAAACAACCATTCTTTGTAGGCATCGAGCACTTCTGGGCCAAACATCGGCCGGCCGCCCGCATTGATCAACACCGGATCGATAACAATGTTTTTGATCTGATACTCGCGCAATTTAGCGCCGATAATCTCGATTAAATCAACTCGCCCCAAAAAACCAGTTTTGACCCCATCTGCACCATAATCGCCTAAAACTGCGTCTAGTTGTTGTGCCACAAAATCGGCCGGAATAAATTCAGCCCCATACCAACCCACGCTGTTCTGCGCGGTAACAACCGTCATCACACCCATCCCGTGTGTGTCTAACGCGGCAAAGGTCTTTAAATCGGCCGGGACACCAAATGCTCCGCAGGGATCCCATCCGCCAATAGTTAGCAGTTTTTGTGGCTGAGTTTGTTTTTGATCGTTTTTCATAGATTTTGAAATGGAAGAACTGAAAATGATAGGTGTTTCACAACGCCTTGAGAGTACAACTATAACTACATTCCGTATTATCTAATGGATCAGGTAACAGGCTGGTTATGGTCACTTTTAGCCATTTCCTTTTTCCTAATAGATAGTTAGCGTTTACAGTAATATTTATCGTACAGACTATAATTAACTCTGGAGATTGACGATTGTTATGTTAGGCATATTTTACCGTTCAACACAGAAATCCCGAACTATGCGCTTGGCTTCCGCCCTCGTCTGCCTAACCCTACTAACCTCCGCCTGTTCTGTGCTACAAGAAACCCCTGCTCCGCCGGTACCAGTTGAGCCAGTTGCTACTCCGGTGCCAACGGTTGCCCCGACCCTCACCCAAGCCCCAACGCTGACAGCGGTTCCGCCCACCGCTACGGCAGAACCTGAACTTGTTGAACCCACAGCTCCACCAACTGAACTCCCTGTCCCGACTGATCCCCCATCAACCACAGAGCCGGTACAAGATGGGCTGTTCATCGAAGATGGTCAGCTAAACATTTATCCACCCGGCAAGATTTATGCGGGAGATCAAGTCACATTCCATTTGGCCGTCTCTATTCCTGACACCGTATCCTTCAGCAATGTGGCGGTACGGGTTGATGTAAATGGTGAGCGACTCACCCAACAGTCAATCAACGGCCGCAACTTGGGGCGTGAGTACACGCTTATTTTGCCGCTGATCTGGGACACTACCGGATTAGAAGGGACACACACAATCACCTTTACGGCCGATCCAGATGACGTTATCCAAGAAGGTGATGAAAACCTAGCCAACAACCAGATGAACTATGAATTGGTTGTCCATTCAGCTACTGAAAATTTGGGCCGTGCGGACCAAACTTGGATCGTCAAAGAGATCCCCTACGCGCGCATTCACGTTGTATCGGGCACGGCGGCCGAACGCGATCTGGAAAAGCTGGCGATTACGACAGAGGCATCGATCAAAAAAGCGATTGATATGCTGGGTGAAGAGCCAAGACGCATTTACGACGTCTACTTTATCGAACGGGTAGTGGGGCAAGGTGGCTATGCAGGCGGCTCGATGGTGATCACGTATAACGATCGCAACTACACCGGCGGCCGGATCGATGAGGTGATCGTGCACGAAACGGTTCATCTGCTGGATCAGCAGATCTCGAGATACAGTCGCATCACCTTTTTAGCCGAAGGGTTGGCCGTTTACACCAGCGGCGGCCACTACAAACCGGAAGATTTAAATGCCCGTGCGGCCGCTCTGGTGGCCACCGGCAACTATATTCCGCTGAGCCAAATCGTTGATAATTTTTACCCGGTACAGCATGAAATCGGATACTTGGAAGCCGGTGCGTTTGTGCAGTATTTGGTTGACACCTATGGCTGGGATCAGTTCAAAGAGTTTTACGCAGACTTCCAACCTGCCCCCAATGGAATCAATGCCCCTGTTTTGAACGAAGCGCTGTTGGCCGATTATGGCAAAACGCTGGAGCAGATCGAGCAGGACTGGCTTACCAAGCTGGGTGAAATCAGCTTAGATCGTGAAGTAGTCGCAGATCTAAACGGCACGATTCGTTTTTACAACATCATGCGGCGCTACCAGTCTATCCATGATCCTACAGCATACTTTTTAGAGGCTTGGCTCCCACGCCCAAATCTTTTGCGCGACCGCGGTGCCACGGCCGAGCTGACTCGTCACCCAGAAGAGACGATTAACCTCGTTTTAGAGGTCATGCTCACCGAAGCTGAAATCTTATTGCGGTCGGGCAATTTTAGGCAGGCCGAAGTGCTGATGGGTAGCATTGAGCGAGCCTTGGATAATCAAAACAACTTTATCGACCCATTGGGTGCCACCTACAATGAAATTGTGCTTGAAGCCCACGGCCGTGGGTACGAAATTCAGCGGATTCTGCTAGATGGCCAGTCAGCCATTGCGGTCTACACCATCAACAACCAACCCACTCTTTACACGCTCGAATATTCGCGTCAGGGTGCGGCATGGGCCGTTGTGCAATAGGTCCTCAAAAACTGCTCAATTTAAATTTCAGACCTACAAGGTTTTAAAAACCTCGTAGGTCTTTTTATTTGAGTCAACCTAACAAACGGTGGCCGTATTGTTCCAGAACCAGTTATAAGCGTTATAACCGCCTGCTGCATCTAAGCGAAGCGCAATCCGCTGATGCCCGGCCAATTGCCCGGGGATATTAAACGTTGCCCGCACAGATGGATTATTGCCGGGTGAGACTGTGCCAACCACATATCCGTTGTGCCCCAACGTTCCAAATGCGTTCATACGCACCGTGTAATCGAGATTTGTGGTCAGATTGTTTGACACAAATGTCACGTTATTGCCGGCCACCACGGCGCACATGGTGATTGTAGGTGTGCCGTGCCACACGGGAGCATTTACAGCCCTCTGTGGAGGTGTGCCCGATGTATCACCTTGTCGAGGCTGAAGTGAAATATCGGCCGGATTGTCGAAGCCTACATACGGTGAATACACTCCTGAATCGAGCCGCAACCAAATGTACCCATAGTGCGCAATGCGGGGTGGAATATTCACCATCACCACCTGATTCGACCCATCCCCTGAATTAAAGGTGCCGATGTAGTCACTGTATCCACCCGACCCACGAGAACCCATAAAGACGTTAAAAGTGTGATTGGCAGGGAAATCATAGGTCTGGAATGAAACGGTTTCACCTTCGATTTGTTCAATGCCGATAGTTGGATTCACAGTTCGAGTATTTGCCGCCGGTAACTTAGGAGCCGTTTCTCTTTGATCAAGCGCAGGCGCGGCCGGATTGGTGGTGTTGTTCCAGAACCAGTTGTAGCTGTAGTAAATAGAGCCATTGTCTAGACGCATGGCGATACGGCTAAAGTTCTGGACTGCGGCCGGGATGGCGATGGACGTTGTAAACGACCCATTGCCGGTGTTAACGGCCGTAGTTGAAACCGCCCCCCCAACACCATAACCGCCGTAAGGCCCCATCCTGACGGTAAAGGTCTGATTCGGGGGGAAATTAACCCCGGAAATCGTGACCGAATTATTGCGCGTTACCGCCTGAACAGTAAACGTAGGAACAACTGTTTGAGCGTTTGCCAGCATGGCCGAAAATCCCCAAACAACGCCGATCATCAGCAAGATGATGGCATAAACCATAAAACGATTATTTTTAACTGAAAACATTTGACACTCCTTTTTTTGATGTCTCCAAACACCCCAACATAATCAAATTGAGATGCAGATGCAGGACTACAACCAGATGCCTCTCACCTCATCTAGGTGCAATCAATAGGTCTCATAACATAGCGCCCGATATAGAAATAGGAACACTATTGCCAACCTGGTGGGGTTTATCACACAGCGTTGGCGGCAGGTCAGTTTTAGTTGAATGGATCGATACTTCTGTTCAGAATGTAGGATTTTTGCAGAGCACCCCAGATTCTAGAAACTTCGAATCGATTGGCTAAATTGATACGGTAGAGAATATCACCAATTTGGTAACAGGCAAATGGCAAATCCCTAACAAACGATAACAAAAAGGCGGTTTGAACTCTCTAAAGGCCGATTTTTAGCCAATCACCTCGCGCGCCTTGCTTGTTCCTGTTGGCGGGCCGATGATATTTTCATCCTCCATCCGATCGATCAAGCGAGCAGCACGTGTGTAGCCTATGCGGAAATTCCGCTGCAGCATCGATGTAGAGGCTTTCCCTTTTTCGCGCACAAAATTGACAGCTTGGTCCCACAGTTCGTCGTTGCCAAACTGTTTGTGAGCCACGGCCAGATCTTGCTCTTCTTTTAAACTACTCTGCATTTCTTCCCACGGCACTGACGGGACAGGATGGTTACCCGTTTCCATGTTGATTTGGGCGGCCGGCACCGGATCATCATCCGGCTCAGGCTCATCAACTATCTGCTCACCCTCTTCCATCAGGTCAAGATCATACGTCTCAGCATCAAGCTCAGGGACCACAAAATCACCTTCTTCATCCACTTCAGTGGCAGGTGGTAAATAGTGGCCGTTTTCTGGGGCGGCAGGAGCCTCTTCCTCGAGCATCGATTTAGGTGCTTCTTGCTCTTGTTGCCAAGCGATCACCTCATCCATGTCCGCCGCCGCTTTTTTCTCTTCCTCAGTTTTTGCATCCCAAATTTCAGGATCAAGCTCCGCTTTCGTCACAATCTCTGTCACGGCCGGGATAAATGTCTGAGTCCGATTCACTTCACTAGAAGCCCGACGCATCTCCTGCTTCCAGTAATCGATAATTTTGTTTAGCTCACCATCATCCACAAAACAGCCCTGCAACCGCACCGGGGCCGGGGCGTCTGGACTTTGGAACAGCATGTCACCTTGCCCCAACAGGCGCTCAGCACCGGTGGTGTCCAATACCACCCGGCTGTCTGTGCTAGATGCGACGGCAAACGCAATCCGAGCGGGGAAGTTAGCTTTGATCAGGCCGGTAACAACGTCAACAGACGGCCGCTGTGTGGCCAAAATCATGTGGATGCCGGTTGCACGGGCCATCTGCGCAAGCCGAGCGATAGAGCGCTCCGTCTCATCCGGCGCCATCATCATCAGGTCAGCCAGCTCATCCACAATAATGACCACATACGGCAGTTTAGGTTTCTTCCGTTTGGCGATTTTTTTGTTGTAGTCATCGATATTGCGCGCGCCTGACTCAGCAAACAACTTGTAGCGATCGTCCATCTCGCGCAGGGCCCACTGGAGGGTGCCAACAACCCGATCCATGTCCACCACCACAGGGGCGGCCAGATGGGGAATGCCGTTGTAGCCGGTTAGCTCAACCCGCTTTGGATCAACCATCACAAACTTCAGATCTTCGGGGGAGTTGCGCAACAGTAAACAGGCGATGATGCCGTTGACACACACACTTTTACCAGAGCCAGTGGCACCCGCAACCAGCATGTGCGGCATTTTTGCCAGATCAATGCTTACGCTTTGCCCAGCCACATCTTCGCCCAATCCCACAGCCAAATTTGATTTTGAAGCGATTTTGTTAAAGTTCCCGTTTTCCATCACATCGCGCAATGAAACAACATTTTTGGACGAGTTTGGCACCTCGATACCAACGTATGATTTGCCAGGAACTGGTGCCTGGATCCGCACAGAACGAGCGGCCAAGGCCAGCGACAGGTCATCGGCCAAGCTGGCGATTTTGTTAACTTTTACTTTGGTCCGTTTACCGTTCCGCATCACCAAATATTGTGGTTCAACACAATACTGGATAATCGTCGGCCCTTCTTTAATATCAACCACTTGAACCGGCGCACCAAAGCTGGTCAGCGTCTCTTCGATCACAATCGCTTCTTGATGCAAGCGGTCGTTATCGGTCCCATCGCTCACCCCAGATGCCAGCATGTCGGGCACGGCCGGCAATTGCCAATCCCGCACTTTGTTGCTGTCTCGGCCGCTGAAAATCGGCTGAGGGGCCGCAGGCTCCGGCGGTGGCTCGACCACTTTTTCTTTCTTCGGCTTGGGTTGCCGCATCTTTTTAGATTTGGACGAAGAGGAACGCCCCCCTTT
Organism: Chloroflexota bacterium; assembly: GCA_020631655.1. Taxonomy (GTDB): domain Bacteria; phylum Chloroflexota; class Anaerolineae; order Promineifilales; family Promineifilaceae; genus WTJY01. The sequence goes on from JAHDGV010000045.1 coordinate 23,118, forward strand.
CCGTTTTAAATCTTTTTCACGAATCGGCATACCCATCGGGATGAGTTGCACCTCGTCTTCGTCTTCTTCGGGTTCCTCTTCCTCTTCTTCGGCCGATTCTTGGCGTGCGGCTGTACCGCCGCGCATAAACCCACCGGCCCGGCGAGGAGCACGCTCATCTGGATCGTCAGATCGCTGCAAGCGCAACTTAAGCGGTTTCTGGCGCGCATCGGGATTCGGGTCCGGCCGTTGGATAAAGTCCTTGAAATCTTTTAAGTTCAACCCCAAAATCAGAACGCAGGCCAAAACCCCCAGCGCTGAAAACAGCACAATCGTGATCGGCACACCGAGCAAATTGGCAAACACAATCGACAAAAAATAGCCGATCAGGCCACCGCCGCTTTGCGCTTGCCGCACCATCTCTAAGTCAGTTAGCCCGTTACTCATCACCAAAGAAACGAGCGAAAACAGCCCTTCGGCAATCAGGAACAAAACGGCCGCTCCCAAAATGCGTGGCTGAGAAAAGCGCAGTGGCATCTTGAGCCCCCACGAAATCATCCAGATACCGCCCAATCCGGTGGCAATGATCCCAACAGGTCCGCCCCAACCAAACAGAGTCCACATTTGATCAAGCAACCAGCCGGTAGCAACCCCCTGTTCCGGCGAAAGCATCGCCAACAATGTAAACAACGAAAAGAGTGCCAACAGCACACCAACCACCGTCATAAAGTTCCTGAGGGTAAAGGTAAAAGCGGGCGCTGTCGTATTTTTGCTTCGTGACGAAGAAGATTTACGCGTGCTACCGCTCGATTTGCGTTTGCTGTTTTGAGTTGTTTTTTTGCTGGCCGTTTTGGAGGTTTTTGAAGATTTGGTCGATTTTGCTTTTGCCATAGATCAAATGTTCCTGATTGACATAAGACATTATAGCATATTTTTGCTCTCTGGGGAGGCGTAAATGTACCCCGCCACGTCTTTTCAAAAGCCTGCAAAATTATCCACAGATTACACAGGTTTCACCGATTTAAGCAATTCTGTGTAATCCTGATAATCTGTGGACCAAGTATTTGAATAAGGCGTGCGTTTGGAAGAATCAACAGTCCAAACTAATCGACCTGAATCAGCAT
>JAHDGV010000466.1 GCA_020631655.1 Chloroflexota bacterium
GTTAACCTGCTAGATCGCTTTTACGAGTACGACGATGGGTTGATCACAATCGACGATGTGCCGCTCCAGAATTACCAGCGTGAATACCTGCGCAAGCAGATCGGTATCGTGATGCAGGAGCCGTTTCTCTTTTCGCGAAGCATCAAAGAGAACATCATGTATGGCGTGAGCCGTGAAGTGACCGACGAGGAAGTGTTTGCGGCGGCCAAAGCGGCGGCCGTGCACGATGTGATCATGACCTTCCCCAAAGGGTATGAAACGATGGTGGGCGAACGGGGTGTCACCCTTTCCGGTGGCCAGAAACAGCGTTTAACGCTGGCGAGAACCCTCTTGCGCAACCCATCGATCCTGATTTTGGACGATGCTACCAGTTCGGTTGACACTGAAACTGAATCACAAATTCGTGAAGCGTTGAACAACCTGATGGCGAATCGCACGACCTTTATCATTGCTCACCGTATCCAAACGGTGATGATCGCTGACCTGATTTTGGTGCTGGATGACGGCCGAATTGTGCAACGTGGCTCGCACGATGAGCTGGTTAATCAGCCCGGAATTTATCAGCAGGTGTTTAACTTGCAGGCGAAAATCGAAGACGATTTGCAGGAAGAACTTTCTGCGATTGGAGATTAATCAGCGGAATGCAATTTACTCAATTTGATGATTTAAACGCGCTGTTGGTCGATTTTACGGCCGGGCATAAACGGATATTGGGCGACAATTTGATCGGCCTTTATCTGCAAGGCTCGGCCGCCGTCGGCGATATGGATGAGCATAGCGACGTTGATTTTATCGGGGTGTTGAAACAGGACTTGGGTGATCCGGTTCTTGAAGAACTCCGCGAATTTAATCGTGAGATTTTTGACCGGAGATCTGACATTTACTGGGCTGAGCACCTAGAAGGCTCATATTTTCCAATCGACGTGCTACAAGATTTTTCGGCCGTTGACACCCAGCTTCTCTATCTGGATAACGGTGCTCGTGAAATGACACGCGATACCCACTGCAATACATTGGTCGTTCGCTGGTGCTTGTACGAGTACGCGATCCCAATGTTTGGCCCAGACTTTAAGACGCTGATGGACCCAGTTCCGATAAATCAGATGAAGGCTGATGTGCTCGAGATTATGACGAGCTGGGGCTCAGAGATTCTTGAGCATGGCGTTGATTCAAGCTGTTTTTATCAGCAATTTATCACCGGGTTTTACTGTCGCACGCTTCACACGCTCCAATCAGGGCGAGTCCATTCAAAACGAGCTAGTTTGGAATGGGCAAAAGCCAATCTTGATCCCGAATGGCATCGGCTATTTGATCAGGTGATGCGTGAGCGGGCGAGTAGCGCTGTGTTGGCGGTTAGCCCGGCCAATGAAGATGATATGCAACGGACCTTAGAGTTCGTTGCTTACGCAAAACAATTAGCTGAGACATCGATGTCTCAGGAGCAAACAAATGTCTGACAATTATTTTGAAGAAGACGAATTTGAAGGGGCGGTGGACCGTAGCGTACTGCTACGGACGGCTAAACTCTCACTGAACCACTGGCCCCTCTTGGTAACATTTTTAGTTTCGACCGTTATTGTGGCGATTATCGAAAACTACCAGACCTTTCTCAGTAAACGTATTATCGATGAAGGGATTGTGGCTCGCGATATGGACGCACTGTGGTCGATTGCATGGCAATACTTTGGCATGACGGTCCTTTTGGCCATTTTCGTGGCTGGCTTTATTTTAAGCGGCGCGCTGCTCAGCCACTGGACCCAGTACGACTTGCGCAAAGCGATGTTTGGCAAACTTCAAGATCTGTCGTTTACCTATTTTGACCGCACCCCTTTAGGTTGGCTGATGTCACGGATGACGTCGGACGTGACCCGAGTGGGTGAGCTGGTTTCTTGGGGATTTCTCGACATCACTTGGGGGATCACAGGTATCACAACGGCCGTTGTGTTTATGTTCATTATCAATTGGCAGTTGGCCCTTATCGTTGTCACGATCATTCCAGTACTGATTGTGGTTGCGATTCAGTTCCAAAAGCTGATCATTGGTGAATATCGAGTTGTTCGCCGGACGAACTCAAAAATCACTGGTTCGTACAGCGAGAGCATTAACGGTGTGCGAGTTGTGAAGTCGCTACGGCGGGAAGAGAAAAATCTTGAAGAATTTCAAGATTTAACCACAGAGATGTTCAATGCCGGGTTTCGCGCGGCATGGCTTTCAGCTTTGTTTCTGCCAACTGTGCAGATGTTGACAGCGCTGGGTGTGGCGGCTGTGGTTTGGTATGGTGGATTCCAGTACAACGAAGGGTGGATTACGATCGGGACGATTCAAGCGTTTATCTCGTACATCACCTTTATGCTGTGGCCGGTTCAAGAGATGGCGCGCGTGTTTGCTTCAATGCAGCAGGCTGTGGCATCGGCCGAGCGGATTTTTTCACTCATTGACGAAGAGCCGGACATTGTGAATCGGCCGAATTCACAAAAGGTTGACAACATCCGTGGCACTATCGTGTTTGACCACGTTGACTTCCGGTATGAGGCGGACAAGCCGGTCCTGAATGACTTTAGCTTGACCGTTGAACCGGGTGAAACCATCGCTTTGGTTGGACCAACAGGTGCAGGTAAATCGACCGTTGTGAACTTGCTGTGCCGCTTTTACGAGCCGGTCTCTGGGCAAATCCGGATCAACGGGACCGATTACCAAGACCTTACGCTGGATTCGATTCATTCCCGTATCGGGATGGTTTTGCAGACGCCGCATCTGTTTTCAGGGACGGTGATGGAGAACATTCGGTACGGCCGACTTGATGCCCAAGATGAAGAAGTTGTATCGGCCGCACGTATGGCTGGTGCGCACGACTTTATCACTTTGCTGGATGATGGGTACTCAACCGAAGTGGGTGAAGGTGGTGTGCTACTTTCAGTTGGGCAGAAACAGTTGCTCAGCTTGGCACGCGCCATTTTGGCTCAGCCAGACATCTTCATTATGGATGAGGCGACCAGCTCTGTTGACACCCTGACCGAATCGTTGATTCAGCAAGCGATGGATCATGTGATGGAAGGGCGGACTAGCTTTGTTATTGCGCACAGGCTTTCAACCATCAAGCGGGCGGATCGCATCATTGTGTTAAAAGATGGGCAGATTGATGAAATTGGCTCCCACGCTGAACTCATTCGGCAGAAAGGACATTACTACAATTTGTACACCAAGCAGTTTCAAAAAGAAGCGGCCGGTGCTATTCCAGATCTTTTAGCGTAAGCAAGAAAAAAGCCACTCGGGACTTAATTGTTCCGGGTGGCTTTATATCTAAAGTAATGGGGAGATAACAAAAAAGGCACCAGGAGGAGGGTGCCTTTTTGTTTTCAAAGGAGAAAAAAGGAGGTTGTTTGTTCTCCTTTATTATTGATGGGGTAACTTACAAAACTACTTGCATTTTTAACCAAAAATTTCAAATTAAACAGGACTAATGGGTGATGGGGGAATTAGAAATATTGGTAAACTATTACATATAGACAGGCAGATTTTATGTCTATTTGCTGGGAGCCTTGCTGGAATTGAGGGATTTGGAGTTTTCTTAAAAACTGACACGATATACGCTTTTGGTTCGGCCGCTAAGGCCTCTTTTTGTGGTGCCAGAATTCCGATTACTTTGAGTTTAAACCGGCACCGGGCGTATGAAGAAGTTTCGATTGAGATCGACGAAGTATCTATTTCCTATGCAGGTTAATCATTGACATGATTCTTTCTAAAAACAGATATAGCGATGGAGTGTTTATAGACCAGGAGTTGCCACCATTGATCAAAAATAGATTTTTGAGGTTGCTGTTTTTCAGTGTTCTTCTAGGTGGGATCGTCACTCTTGGGCTAGTTTTCTTTCCGTCTCCTTTGCTAAGAGCGATGCCGCAAGGCGACCCATCCACGGCCGACACCGCCATCATTATGGGATTTGGCTTTGAACGCCACCCGGATGG
>JAHDGV010000467.1 GCA_020631655.1 Chloroflexota bacterium
GAGCAGTTTCAAATTATGGAAAGCTGGTGGGTGATCGGCATCCTCTCAGTTTTACTCTTGGTCGAGGTTTTTGTAGACAAAATCCCGGCCGTCGATAGCGTCAACGACGCCATTCAGACGCTGGTACGCCCGGCCGCAGGGGCCCTCATGTTCGCCTCACAAGCCAACATCATCACAGATGTTAATCCGCTGATTGCTGTGGTTTTGGGTATTTTGCTAGCGGGTGGTGTGCATGCAACTAAATCGACCGTGCGGCCGGTGGTTACAACCGCATCTGTCGGTACCGGCAACTGGCTCGTCAGCATCATCGAAGACGTTATTGCGTTCTTCGTCTCGTTTTTGTCGATCTTGGTCCCGATTTTCGCGGTCATCTGCGTTGTGGTCTTTATCTTTTTGCTGTTCCGCGTGTATCGCAGACGCAAAGAGGAAGAGTTCAGTTTCAACTAAACAAATAACTTCGGAGATTTTAATCGAAATTCATAAAATGATATCGGTATAACAAAGTTGATTTAATGCCTACATTTACCCCCTCATCTGGCCCTCTCGGGCCATCTTCTCCCCCAAGGGAGAAGCTTTTTAGTCAGACCGCTTAGCCAAAACCCCTTCAAAACGGCAGATCTAGCTCCCTCTCCCAAATTTGGGAGAGGGTTGGGGTGAGGGTTTAATGGCGAACTAATGCCGGTGTGAATTTATGAACTCCGAAGTTTCACTTTAATTCTGCCCGAAAACCAAGCGCCAGCCTGCTGCACTCCCATCCTCACACACCCCAATCGTTAGCCCGCTCACCCGTGGACTCCCAGCCACCAGTTCGGCCGAATATGATATTCCGGCCGAGAGGGTAAAGTCCGCATACCCCGCATCAACCTCTCGCTTTAACCCGGTCACAAATCGATCGGTGCCCCCCTCCCAACTCACCAAAATTTCCTCACCCGCTACCCCTTCTCCGGCCCCATCTTGTACAAACACCTCAATCTGTGACGGAGATCCACCTCCGACACAGACCTCTTCTTGGGCTAAAAGCTCGAATGGCAATTGCGCCCCGGCCGAAAGTGGCGTGGCCGTTGGCTCAGCTTCTACCGCTATTTCAGGGATGGGTGTAGGCGTGGGCAAAAGGGTTGGTGTGGCTGTGGGCAATTGCTGGTGAGACTCGGCCGCCTGACCCACCACCACAATCAAAGTCGGGGTCGGTGTGCCAGATTCAGGCGCACTACCTGCCCCGGGCGTGGGAGCAAACAGGTCCAGCGCGGCCCCTTCAGCCCCCAACCCCTGCGCCAAGCGGGCCATGTGGCGCACATCTTCGGCCGATCTGCCTTCACGCAAATACCGCTCAAGCTCTTGCACAACCGTTTGGGGCAAGTTGTCATCTTCTAGCAAATCCAAGCGAGCCTGCGCCGCTTCCCAATCTCCCGTTTGGGCCAAGGCTTCACTCACCATGTATAAATATTCATCCCGATAGGTTTGCTGAAAAACGGCCGGTGATCCCACCAGTTCTGTCAGTGGAAAAACCCGCCACGCGAGCCAAATCGATCCCACAATGCCGATTATCAAACCGATGGCAAACAGGCTTGAGTACGAAAAAAACTGCTGACGCTCTCGGCGGCGACGTGAACGGCGTAAATCATAATCGGGCGGCTGTGTCACGGGCTCACCTCCGGTTCGGCCGCAGGGGTGGGTGGGATGGCTTGATCAAATGCCGGAGATTCGATTCCCATCGCTCGGGCTAGCCCAACCATGTGGGCGGTTTCCGCCCCGGTTGGATCGCCAATTACTTGGTTGACCGTCTCTTCGCGCAACCACTGGGGCCAATCTTGCCGCCCCAAACTGCCGATACGGGCGGCGGCCGCGTTTAAGTCTTGATCGGCCGCATAGGTAGATGCGATCAGGCGCAAGTAGTCAGCCTGAAATTCTGTTTCAAGGTCGGCCGGGGAAACATCAACAAGCTCGGCCGGGAGCACAAACCATCCCAAATAAAAACCGATGGCGGCCCCGACTAACAGCCCAAACCCTAAAACGATTAAATTTCTTTGCATAGAATAATTTTACACGGGTCCAGAACTTAATTCGACACCTTCTCAGGTTGTAAGGCATAATTGCTGCATGGTAACGTTAAACAGCGATCAAGTCGGCCCGTGGGGGATGAATAGCTATGCGCTGATTTGTGATCAAACGCAAGAGTCGGTCCTGATCGACCCGGGTGGTGACCCTGAAAAGCTAAACGCCATGCTGGCAAACAGTCGGCCGGTGGCGATCTTGCTTACTCACACTCACATCGATCATGTGATGGCGCTTGAAACGATGTTAGAACAGCTCGATGTGCCCCTGCTGTTGCATCCCGGCGAACACGCGTCTGACTTTACCATGCCAGACTATGAGCACAGTTTTTTGAACGATGGGGACAGTTTTGTGTTTGGCAATCAGACCCTGCACGTACGGTATGCGCCCGGCCACATCGGTGACCAAATCTGTTTTTTGATTGATGGGGATCAGCGCATCATCGTTGGGGATACTATTTTTGCAGGTGGGCCGGGCAAAACATGGTCCCATGCTGGTTTTCTCGAATCACTACAAACTTTAGAGCACGTTGTTTTGCCGTGGCCCGACGAGAGCGTCTGTTTTCCCGGCCACGGCCCGTCTTTCCGGCTGGGAGATATCCGGCCGCAGGTTGAAGCATTTATCGCCAAAGATCACGGAGAGTTTTTTGGTGATGCGGAATGGGGGATGTAGCGAAGTAACGTAGGGGCGAGGTAGCGAAGTTCAGTCAACTTTTAATGGTTCTCCGCTACACCGCAACCCCACAATCTTCGCTACCCAGAAAATTATGATCATAATCGCAAGTAGCAATGGTAAAGTTGGCATCGAAGATGCGATGCAAGTTTTGAAAAACGGTGGGAGCGCGCTAGACGCAGTTGAGGCGGGTATCCGGCCGGTAGAAGCCAATCCCGATGACCATTCGGTTGGGTACAACAGCTGGCCCAACATCATGGGAGAGCTGGAGCTGGATGCCAGCATCATGAACGGCCGTGACCTGACCAGCGGAGCAGTTGCCGCCATGAAAGGGTTTCCGTATGCGATTTCTGTGGCACGGCACGTCATGGACCAGCTGCCCCACGTACTGCTGGCCGGGAACGGAGCTGAACGATTTGCCCGCGAAATGAAGGCAGAGCAGTGGGATGAGTTGCTAACTCCAGAAGTGATTGCTCGCTGGCGCAGACAGCTCAAAGACAACATGCCGGCCGAGGTTGTTGAAACGCTAGGGGATGACACAGAACTACGTGAATGGGTCAAGCTAGCCACCGATCCTGAACGGACTTACAGCACGGTTAACTTCATCGCCATCGATAAAAATGGAGACATGTGTACGGGCGTCAGCACCAGCGGCTGGGCATGGAAATACCCCGGCCGGGTCGGTGACAGTCCGATCATTGGGGCCGGAAACTATGCGGACAATCGGTACGGCGGGTGCGCCTGCACCGGCATGGGTGAAATGGCGATCAAGGCCAACACGGCCCATAGCGTGGTGTTTTACATGAAAATGGGGATGTCTGTCGCCGACGCGGCCGAGCGTGCGATGGTTGATTTGCGCGACTTGGGCGGCGACTATATCGGCGGGATGAACTTGGTCGCTCTAGACAAAGATGGCAATCATACGGCGATGACCAGCATGACCGGCCGGACCTACATCTATCAAACACCGGATATGGACACCTATGAAGAAAAGCCCCGCACATTTGTAGACATCCCCGGCCGGTGGCCGCGGGTAAATGCGCATTAATCTAACAAGACATCGGATGTTTTAGAAACATCCGATGTCTCAATTGGGAGCCTAACCTCTTCGGGTTAACATCAAAATCACCCAACATACCACCCTCTAGGAGGATTGGAGCAAAATCTTCGGCCGGTTATTCTGAATCCTGCTGAGGCATTTGGCATTTAGCACCCTGCGCGACTCGGTGACTTTTA
>JAHDGV010000468.1 GCA_020631655.1 Chloroflexota bacterium
TTTGATACAGAGGCGGTTGAATTTGCCGGTTTGTATGCGGGGTATGAAGACGGCATGCCGACCGGCCGGGAGCTAATTATCGCTGATGATATTGCGCAGGGTGTCGCATTTGGGGTCTACACATGTCAAATTGAAGGATGTCAGCGACACGATGAAGACGAACAAAACAAAACTGTTCAATCACCAAACTCCGAAATAGAAACGATCCGCTTAAGACTGCTCCCGCAAGAAGCAGGAAAGCTAAAAATCGGGCTCGAGTCAGCCCGATTTGTCGATAAAAATGGTGAGCCGATTGAAGTGGAGATTAATCAATCAGTCGTTGAAATCAACGTGCTTGAAAATGGTTCAGAGTCTCCTGAAGTAATAGAAAATCTTAGCTCAGCTTGGGCAACTCCCGATTTTCCAGAGCAAACACGGGCCGCTTCAACACTCTCAACTTTGCAAGCTGCAGACCTGGACCGGAACAACGACGGGGTTTTAAGTTTTATCGACGTGGTTGAGACATCTTTAATCTGGAAAAGCTTTCGTCAGGCAGGTGACATCTGTAATCTAACCGAGGCGAATTCTGAATTTGATGTGAACGGTGACGGTTGTTTAGACATTGTGGATATCCAACTAATGGCCATGCATGAAGGCAGTCAGGATCCTGTCACAAAAAGTCAAAACCGGATGGCAACCAACGGGATAACTTTCATCGTTAACTCTGTTGCTGACGACGCGGACCTTGTTTACGGGAATGGCTTGTGCGAAACAACGGCCGGGGAATGCACGCTGCGTGCCGCAATTTCTGAGGCAAATGCACAATCCGGAGAAAACTCAATTCATTTTAATATTCCAGGCGACGGAGTCCATACAATTCAGCTAGAAGAGACATTACCGACCATCAATGACATGACTGGTGGGGTTACGATTGATGGATTTACTCAACCGGGGGCCAGCAAAAACAGCGATGAGTTGGCAAATAACTCAATAATTTTAATTGAAGTTCGCGGTGTGAGAGGTTTTTCAACCAACTTTCGAATCACATCAGCCAATAACACTTTGAAGGGGATTGCCACATATGATTCAACCTTCAAAATAGACCTGTACCAATCAAACGCAAAAAATAACAGGATTGTTGGCAACTTTATCGGGACCGATGCTTCGGGAACATACAACCAAAGTTATGGTGGCGGTGGCGCTCTCCATATTCACCAAGGTGCCAATCGTAATATCATCGGCACCCCTTCACTGGCAGATCGAAATGTCATCGGTGGAGCTGGGTATCGGGCGATATCGGTTGATCATAATGATACGGATCACAATATCATCCAAAACAACATTATCGGATTAAATCCATCAGGCACAGATAAGTTGCCAATTTTGCTGGGAATCGATATTCAGTGGGGTCCCTCACACAATATTATTGGAGGGTTGGGCTTTCGTGAAAGAAATGTATTTTCAGGAAGTAGCGGAGCTGTTGATCTCTCGCATTCACAAGGAACCAGCAATAACTTTGTAGTAGGGAATTACATGGGAACTGATCTCACCGGGACCCAAGTGCTTGAGTACACACTGAACAATTACAGCATTTTGATCAAGGATGATGCAGTTGAAAATCATGTGCATGACAATGTGATGGCAGGCAGTAGGTGGCATGGGATATGGTCAAAGCACAATTACAATGGGCGAAATTTCATATACAACAACAGGATTGGTGTGACTGCCAATGGAGAAGTAGTTGAGAGTACCGGGAGAGGGATTTCTCTAACGGGGCATAATTTTGAAATCGGCCCGGGTAACATCATCGCAGGTTTTCTCCTCGGTGGTATTTTGATCGATAATCGACTTGGCAGTGGGCCAAATGAACCTGCGGACAACTCTGATGAGAACCGAATTTTCCAAAACTCATTTTATGACAATCGTGGTTTAGACATTGATCTACTCCCTGAAGGGATCAACTATAACGATGAAAATGATGCGGATGAGGGTCCAAACGGATTGCTAAACTATCCGGTATTTACGTTTGTATCAAAAGATTCTGTGTCAGGTACCGCTTGTGCGAATTGCACCGTAGAAGTTTACATAGCAGATGCGGCATCGGGCTATTTTGGAGGCGGCCGTGAGTACATCGGCGAGACAACGGCTAACGGTAGCGGTCTCTTCAGCATGTCGGTGTCAGGCAAGGTCGTCAGCGGGCATGCGGTAACTGCATTAGCCATAGATCCGGCCGGAAATACGTCAGAGTTCGCCCAAAATTATTTGGTTACTGAAAATGGAGATGGCCCTGCCCCAGTTGAACCGACTCCGCCCAACAATTTAGCCTTGGGTAAACCGGCTACCCAATCAACCCAATACGGTGACAGAGCCGCAAGTTTTGCCGTTGACGGTGGTACAAGTGGCAATTGGGCAGACGGCACCATCGCCTCCACGAATGTAGGAAGTGCGGCCGAGCCATCTTGGTGGGAAGTAGATTTAGGCGAAGTTAGCCATATCACTTCTATCAACATTTGGAATCGAACCAATTGTTGTCCAGATAGAACCAGCAATTTCCATGTCTTTGTTTCAGACGAACCATTTGAAGGAACGACGGTTGAAAGTAGCCAAAATCAGGCCGGAGTCAGCGACTTTTTTAACCCTGGGAATGCCCCTGCGCTAACACAGATTGATATCAACCGAACAGGACGCTATGTCAGAGTTCAACTTTCTCAGACAAACTATCTATCCCTTGCAGAAGTCGAGGTGTTTGGGGCACCCATACAAAATTTAGCTCTGAACAAACCCACATTCCAACCGTCCACGTGGTCCACCGGTGGAGGTAGCAATTTAGCCGTTGATGGCAACACAAGTGGGCTATGGGCAGATGGTTCTGTCACCCACACACAATTTGGGACAGCGGAGCAACCGATGTACTGGGACGTAGACTTGCAAGACGTCAGTCAAATTTTTGACGTACATGTCTGGAACAGGTTAGACGGTGTCAGCGGCCGTTTGAGAGATTTTTATATCTTTGTCTCAGATGTTCCGTTTGAGGGGACCACCATAGAAAGCAGTCTGAATCAAACCGGGGTCAATAACTATTTCGTTTCGGGTCAGATTGGGACCGACGAGGTTGTTCCGATTAACCGGACCGGCCGCTATCTTCGGGTTCAACAAACAACCACAGAAATTTTGTCTCTCGCTGAGTTCCAAGTATTTGGCTACGTAGTTGATTCCCCAACAGTCCCACCTGGTACGCAACCAACACCAACGTTTGCTCCACCAACGCCAATCCCAACCGGAACACCGGTTCCAAACCTGATCCCACCCACCCCTGTTGGACAGTCGGCCGGTGGCGATTTTGACGGAGACGGAGATCGTATCACCATCGCCAATCAGACAGACTTTGAAGTGGGCCCTGATGACTTTGCAGTCACTTTCTGGCTCAATTTAAAGAATACCTACTCTAGCTATCGTTCGATTATCCACAAAGGGAACGCCAATTCAGATCGGACATTTGGCATGTGGCTGTACCCGAATTCTACAAGACTCCACTACACCATCAGCACAACCAACACCAGTAATCAAGCAAAAAACAGCACAGGCTCGTTACCGCTGAATGAGTGGGTTCACATCGCTTATGTTAAAACCGGGAACCAAGTTTCTCTCTATCTAGATGGCCAGCTTGACTCTAGCTTTACCATAAACGGTACCGGAGTTTCAAACAATGGGCCGATCTACATCGGTGATGATCCTTGGTACACCGAGCCAGAGATGTCGATCAATGATTTCCGGCTTTACAATCAGACTTTATCGGTAGCCGATCTAAACGACATTGTGGACAACACCCGTCCTGCAAACTCAACGCCGGATGAATCAGACGTCATCGTGACGGATTCGTTCAACCGGACCAGCTCAAGCGGCTGGGGATCAGCTGAGACAGGTGGTGCAT
>JAHDGV010000469.1 GCA_020631655.1 Chloroflexota bacterium
TACATCCGGTTGGCTAAATCTTGGGCCAACTGCGCATCACCCAGCATGATGGGGATGATCGGATGCTCACCCGGTAGCAGGTCAAACCCGGCCGCCGTCATCCCTGCCCGAAAGTGCGTGGCGTTGTCGCTTAGTTTTTGGCGCAGGTCATCCCCATTCCGGCAAATCTCGATCGCTTTGAGCGCCCCGCCCACAATGGCAGGCGGCAGGGAATTTGAAAACAGGTACGGCCGAGAGCGCTGGCGCAACATGTCGATCACAGGTTGAGCTGCTGCCACAAATCCACCGGCCGCGCCGCCTAAGCTTTTACCCAGCGTGCCGGTTAAAATATCAACCTGTAGTCCAAAATGGGGGGCAGTGCCGCTCCCCTCAGGACCTAAAATGCCGGTTGAGTGGCAGTCATCCACCATCAGCAACGCATCGTATTTGTCAGCCAAGCGGCGCAGTTCTGGAATATTGGCGATATAGCCGTCCATCGAAAAAACGCCGTCGGTAGCGATAATAATTGTGCGTGGGTTTTCGGCCGCGGCCTGCTGTAGCTTTAGCTCCAAATCTGCCATGTCGTTATTGGCAAACCGATACCGTTTGGCTTTACACAGCCGCACCCCGTCGATGATCGAAGCATGGTTGAGCGAATCAGACACAATCGCATCGTCGGCCGTGAGTAGCGGCTCAAACACCCCTCCGTTCGCATCAAAACAGGCTGCATATAGAATTGCATCATCATGGCCGGTAAAGTCTGCAATCGATCGCTCCAGCTTCATGTGCAGGTCGTTTGTGCCACAAATAAACCGTACCGACGCCATGCCGTATCCGTATTGGCGCATCGCCTGAGAAGCGGCATCGATAATTGACCGATTATCAGCAAGGCCCAAATAGTTATTGGCACACAGGTTGATCAGCTCTTTTTCTGGCCCGTAGCTATTGACTTTGATCTGGCCCGATTGTGGAGAAACAATCGTCCGTTCGTTCTTGTGCAGTCCCGCTTCTTCAATTTCAGTCAGCTCACTGACCAAGCGTTTATAGGTTTTTTCTGACATATCGCACCGAAAATCCTTTATATTGGAATTTTTCGGGCATTATGTTGTACTTTCCCAAGATTGTCAAGGAATTTGATGAAAAACGGCTCTCTTACCCCATCACCACCAAAATCGCTCTGAGCGTTGACTCACCCACACAACGAATTGCGTGTGGCACATCGGCCTTGTACCGGCCGGTATCCCCCTCGTTTAGCTGGATGGTTTGATCACCGCTGGTTACCTCGGCCGCCCCCTGCAAAATGGTCAAATGCTCCCGTGTTCCTTGGGTATGCGGCTGGCTGTCTAAAATTCCATTGGGTTCGATTTGTAGCTCGTACCATTCAAACTGCTCAACCTGATCGTGCGGCCCCAAAATCGACAGCGTGCAACCGTTTTGTGCATTGGTTATCCGCGGTGTATCGGCCGCCAGCAACACATCAATTTTTCCAGAGATAGGTCCGCTCGACTCAAACTCCTCTACTAGCTCTGACATGTCCAGCCCCAGTGCACGGCTCAGGTTCCACAACGTACCAAAGGTCGGATTTGCCTGCCCCCGCTCAATCTGTGACAGCATTGAGCGGGACACACCGGATTTTTTAGCCAACTGCTCCAGCGTCAGCTTCTTCTCTTTGCGAATTTGTTGTAGATGTTTGCCTAAAAGCGAAACAATTTCAGAGTTGTCTTTCATAGGTATCAGGATACGTAAAAGTACCTCTATCGCCAAATCGCAACCGGTTTTAATATGATTTCAAGAACTGTTCCTATGCAAGGACTAACTGATGAAAGACGAAAGAATTATCTTCGCAGAAATACCCGCTTATCAGAGCGATAAACACAAAATCAAATATATTGATCCCAACGGAAACGAGCTTTCTGAAAAGGAGCTCGCTTTTCTAAACAAGTTAATCAAACAAACCAGAGAAAAGGCGAAGGGGGCAAAAGTTACCCCCCAACCTTAACTGAATAGTTGAGGAGTCTACCCAAGCACCTCGGCACAAGCCTCTGTCAATATTGCCATCCCTTCATCAATCTGAGCATCGGTCAAATTAAGGGGTGGCAAGAATCTCACACAGTTACTGTATAGCCCGGCCCGAATTGTGATCAGACCGCGGGTTAACGTGGCAGCATTAATTGCGCCGGTGCTATCCATGTCAGGAGCGTTAGTCTCTTGATCTTTGATGATTTCCATCGCCAACATAGAGCCTAACCCACGCACATCACCAATCCGGCCGGGATACTTAGCCTGCAACGCCTCAAGCCCTGCCCGAATCTTGTTCCCTACCTCAGTTGCGCGCGCCAAAAACGCAGGATCACTAATCATTTTTAAGGCTTCGATAGCAGCCACACACGCCAACGGACTTCCGCTGTAGGTGCCACCCAATCCGCCAGGATGGGCCGCATCAACAATGTGCGCTTTACCGATGACCCCAGCTATCGGCATGCCAGCCCCCATCGCTTTACCCACCGTGATCAAATCTGGTTCAACGCCGTAATGCTCACAGGCGAATAGCTTGCCCGTTCGGCCGCTCCCGCACTGAATTTCGTCCGCAATCATCACGATGCCATGATCGGTACACAGCTGACGGATTTTCTCTAAAAAGCGAGGCGGTGTAGGCAAAAAGCCACCTTCACCTTGCACCGGCTCGATCACAATGGCGGCCACAAAGGCAGGATCAATCTGCGAAATCATCGCGTTGTCAAGCTGTTGGCACGACCATTCAACATATCCCTCTTCGCTCATTTCGGCCGGTTTGCGATAGAGGTTAGGAAACGGCAAACGATAAATTTCGGGTGAGAATGGTCCAAACGTTTTCTTGAACAGCGCATATTTGCTCGTCATCCCCATCGTCAGGTTGGTCCGGCCGTGATACGCCCCCTCAAACACAATGATCCCATCCCGGCCGGTGTGAGCCCGGGCCAATTTAATAGCCGCTTCAACCGCTTCGGCCCCGCTGTTAGACAGGGTTGTTTTCACCGGTCCGCTGATTGGTGCCAGCGAGTTCATCAGCTCGGCCAGTTCAACCAGCGGCTCGTAAGTGCTGACAATCGAGCACATGTGGATCAGTTTTTCAGCTTGATCTTTGACCGCATCAACCACGGCCGGTTGATTATGGCCGATCAGTTGCATGCCGATCCCACCGGCAAAATCGAGCAGGGTATTGCCATCCACATCATGCACGGCCGCACCGTCTGCACGTTCAATGGCTACAGTTGTTAGCTTGGCATTGCCTTGGGCAATTGCGGCCGCACGTCGTTCATTCAAAGCCTGGCTTTTTGGGCCGGGAATTTCGGTTACAAGGTTAATAGTGGACATAAAGCGAAGGGGCAAGGAAGCGAGGGGCTGGTTTTGCGAGTTCTGCAGTCATGCAGATTTACTCGCCACCTGCCCCCTGCAAACTCGCATCATATTTTTCATTTTCCCAATAAATTAAAGTTGCCCAATTATCTGAATTGGAGTCGTCGATATAGTTTTCTAACATGCCGCGTACCACAAATCCGTTACGCAACTGCATACTTAGGGTTGGGTCATACAGCTTACCTGTGATGACCTGCCCCACATATTCATGGATGGTGTGTGACTGTCTGAAGGTTGGATAGCCGGGCAAAACCCCACCGGCCACGATACCGCGCCGATTGGTCTGTATCACCAAGTCTTTTCGGGCGTCATATAGCATCCGGCCGATCCCCATCCCGCGACAGTCCGGGTGCACACTGATATCTGCCCCATAGTAAAATTCACCATCCGGTTTGTGATTGGTGTAGTAACCACCAGCGATCATATCGTTAAACGTATGGTCTGTATGATCAAAATCAAAGTCGATAAAAAAGCCGGAGCCAAGGCCCACCACTTTTCCATCAA
>JAHDGV010000470.1:0-2437 GCA_020631655.1 Chloroflexota bacterium
AAGTATGAAGTTTTGAGTTGCCCTCATACTTCATACTTTGTGCTTAACACTCCCTCAGTCTCCCAAACAAATTCCCATCGAACGGGCGGTCAAGATTGCATCCCCATCGAGCGGGACCTGCTTCATTTTGCCAGCAATTTCATTGAGCGGAATGTATGCGATGTTGGGTGGGTCTAGTGCAACCATCACGTTTTGCACCCCATCCTGAATGGCGCGCACGGCCGCGGTGCCAAACCGGAGCGACAACATGCGATCACGAGTGGTGGGTGAACCACCGCGCAATAAATGGCCCAAAACCACACAACGGGTTTCTTGCCCTGTTAGTTCTTCTAATGCATGGGCAACTTGTTGCCCCACGCCGCCCAAGCGTTCAGCTTGCCCCACATTTTTACCAATCACCGAAATTTCTCCCCCAATCGGTTTGGCCCCTTCACCCACAACCACAATCGAGAAGTTGCGATTGTTAGCAACCCGATCGTTGCATTTGCCAACCACTTTGTTGATATCAAATGGAATTTCGGGGATAAGGATCGCATCGGCCGTGCCAGCCAAACCAGCAAACAGAGCAATCCAGCCCGCATAGCGCCCCATCACTTCAACAACCATAATGCGATTGTGTGATGATGCAGTTGTGTGCAGTCGGTCAATGCACTCTGTCGCAAAATCGATGGCGGTATCAAAGCCAAAGGTTGCAATTGTCCCCTCTAAATCGTTGTCGATGGTTTTAGGAACCCCAATTACGTTGATCCCCGATCGCCGGCCGATTTCGTCTGCAATGGTCAACGAGCCATCTCCTCCAATCGCAACAAGCGTATCAAATTTGTTCTCTTTAAAGAAAGCGGTTAGCTCGTCGCATCGGTTCACCTCTTCCCACTCCCCAGCATCATTCTGCACTGGAAACTTGAGCGGATTTCCCCGATTAGTCGTCCCTAAAATCGTACCACCGCGATGGGTAATCCCTCGCACGGTATCTTTCGTCAGCGGCACCAATCCGCCGTCAGGAAATTCATCGGGGGCCAAAATGCCGCGGTACCCTTCGCGAATGCCCCACACTTCCCAGCCCAAATTAACGGCCGAAAGTGTGACAGCGCGAATAACCGCGTTTAGCCCCGGTGCATCTCCCCCACCTGTATTGACGAGTATTTTTTTTGTAGTCATTTTTCGTCTCCTAAATTTTGAATTCCCTTGGTTTGTCTACAGTAAGAATACCAAGGTCAGAGTGGGATTGGTAGGATGATGAACCGATTTTTGTAATATTTTATTTTGTCCGGCCGTCTAATGGTCATATCAGCCTTGTAGATTCTGATCCTTAAACCCGTTGGAGGAAACAATGACAGCAATAACGGCACAAAACACATTAAATTATCAAGTCAACATTGATTCGGGAAGTTTTTCAATTTTAGCAGACGAACCTGAAAGTATCGGCGGAGACAATCTTGGTCCGTCCCCGTTTGAGTTGCTCCTCGCATCGTTGGCCGCGTGTACCGCGATGACCGTCCGCATGTACGCCAAGCGCAAAGAATGGGCGGTTGAAAAGATCAATCTGTCTCTAGACCATGAAAAAGTATCGGCCGATGCTTGTGACGATTGCCTCACCGTAAATGGCAAAATCGACATCATTAATATCGACATCAGCTTTGAAGGTGATCTTGATGAAGAGCAAATCGAACGACTCAAATTTATCGCTGGAAAATGCCCCGTTCACAAGTCTCTAGTAACCGAAACCCGCATCCGAATTAAATAACCCACCATACGTACTTTTTCGAGTAAGACTGCGGAAGTTTTAACCAGTTAATCCAGCTTTTTATCGAGAAATTGAAACTTCCGAAGCCTGTTGACACAAAAAGTCAGCTAAATAATTATTCAACAGCGTAATTTTATTCAGACGTTTCTGAGGCCATCTTAAATTTCGATTATCACAAACTCTCAAAACGTCTCAAATTTCCTCAAATTCTGTTGACTTTTTTTTCACGCAGGCAGTATCATTAAGTGGCCTGTGCACACACCAAAGCTAACTAAATAGGATTGCATTAGGAGAGAAAATGAGTGGGGTAACAACAACGGAAACGTTAGAAATGAGTGACGGCTACAGAATTCGGAATATTTCGAGCTGGACAATTTTTATATTTGGCCTGATGGCGTTCATTTTGGGAGCGGTTGCTCTTGTTTGGCCCGAGAGCATGTTGCTACAACTGGGATTTGACATTGTAGAGCGAGATGTCCGGCCGGGGTTTGACTACACCATCGTCTTTATCACATTGGCGGCCATGGCATCCTTTAATATCGGGATTTACTACATGCTGGCGGCCGGATACAACATGCAACGCTTTTTTAGCTGGACGGTCATTTTCCGCTGCGTCACGTTTGTTGTTTTTATGCTGCTCATCTTACGTGGGCAAGCCCCCCTCCGCTTTATGAGTGTTCCCATTTGGGAGTT
>JAHDGV010000470.1:2537-3876 GCA_020631655.1 Chloroflexota bacterium
TGCCGTATCCCCGGCACAAAGTAGAGCCATGTAAAGGGCCACGCCCACCACACATTTTGCATCGATCGGTTGATCGCTTCGGCCCCGCCAAACAGTCGGCCGGATGAGTCGACGTACCACACTTGGGTCATTCCATCTTCGGCCGTTAAGCCTAATTCAGCCATCCGTTCAGGAATAAACTGCCAGCCTACAAGTTCTATTTTGTCATTGGTCCACGTCCGCACGAGACGCGCTGTGTTTTCTCAAAAGCCACAGTCTGCATCGTAAATCAATTGGGGCTTTGAGTTAATGGTGTATGCAGTCATAGTTACTGAATTTTAAGCCAAAATCGTAAAAACGATATTTGAAATCACGGCCGCAATCAGACCCCCAAAACATGCTGTTCATTTGCAAGCTTCACCAAGACCTGGCTCTTCGTTGTGCCATCGGGCTCATCCAACTTCGTTAAATCAGCCTCCATCATCCCGGTAGATGTTTGCAACATAAAGCTGGATGTCTCACTTTGCTCATTCAGAATGACGCTCACCACCGGTTTACGAGCAATCACCTGCGACGGCCGGGTATTGTGCTTCTCCGCCACTGGCATATTGTGGTAATCCAAGCGTTTGCCGTACCCGCTGGCCGTAACCACTACTAGCTCGCTCCCGATCTGATCTGGGGTGATATGCAACGAGCTGACAATCGCCTCCCCATCCTTCCAATTCATCGCCTGAATCCCTTTGTAGCGAATGCGTGTTTCACCGCAGGGGTAGCGCAATAATCGGCCGGTATCGTTCAAAATCACCAGCTCATCTTCGATATTCGTGCCGTATACATTTATCGGAATACCGGGGGGCGAATGATCAAACTTATACGGTGCGGGGCTTTCAATCCGGTCCGCAATTTGTTGCATATTGAGCGAGCGAGCAAAGCCGCGTGAGGTTACAAAGGTCAGATGGCTCGCATCCGCAATCTCACGCCATATGGCCCCAGCAGTCACCTCTTCCAACGGCCGAAATTGATACAAACTGGCCAAGCTTATCCCAAGTTCATCAATTTCTATCAGTGTACGGGGGGTTGTGAGGACAAAACGATACAGGTTGGTTAAAAACAAAATCTGTTCATCAAAGCCAGCTTCAAACGAGCGCGCCCATCCTGCAATCTGAAGCTCCGTCGGAACCGCTGTTTGATCGATAGCTTGGGCCACAACCAGATTGCCGCTACCCATAATGATCCGCACACGGTCCGCCTGAAATGTCGGCTCAACCGCTCCTTCTTGAAACGCGATCCGCTTTTGCAACAGCTCAAGGCTAACAGAGCTCACCTGAGAATCTTTTTCCATCGAGTGGCTTTTTAGATC
>JAHDGV010000471.1 GCA_020631655.1 Chloroflexota bacterium
GTTTAAGTTGATGGGTTAAATTTTGTAAAAAAAAAGCCGAGGTAAGTGAATCACCCCGGCTCGAATAGTCAGTTAGGTAGAATTACTTTTTGTCTCGTTGAGCGTAGATTTGCGTGGTCGAGATATTTGCGTGGCCCAATAGCTGTTGAACCTCTTGCAGATTGGTGCCGTCTGTGATTTTGTGGGCCGCAAAGCTGTGGCGCAGTGTGTGTGGGGTGACGGCCGTTTTTAAGCCAGCTTCTTTGGCATACGATTTAATAATCAACCAAAGCCCTTGGCGGGTCAGCTGTTGTCCACGATGGTTTAAGAACAAAAACTCCTGCTCCCCATGGCGGGTTAGCCCCGGCCGACCCCGTTCGATGTACCGTTGGAGCAACATCTGAGTCTCTTCGTCTAAAGGTAACTCACGGCCGTGTCCATCTCCGTTTTCGCAATGCAAAACCGATTGCTCTAAATCGAGCTCGATGAATTTCAGCGAAACGACCTCAGAAACCCGCATACCGGTTGAATAAAGAACGCCTAGAAGGGCTGCATCACGCAGGTTTTTAGGTGTTTGTTTAGACCGTGGGGCTTTAAGCAGGCGATCAACTTCCTCTGGTGAAAGAGGTTGTGGGGTTCGTTTTTGTACGCGGGGGGACTCTACTTTTAGAGTGGGGTTTTTGCTGACAACTTTTTGATCATGAAGATCAGAGAAAAAGGACTTTACGGCCGCAATTTTGCGCGCAATCGTTGAGGATGCATATCCTTTCTCTTGCAAATCTGAAATGTACAAAGCGATTTTGTCACTCGTAACCTCATTCCAATCCGTCGCATTGAGCTGAGAAGTTGCAAATTGATAAAATTGTCCTAAATCGTTTTTATATGCTGCAATTGTATTCTGTGAATACCGGTCACTTTTCTCGACATCCTCGAGAAACTGGTTGAGATGTGCTTGCATCGTCCTGCTCCATATACGAGACACTAGCAGATAGCGATTAACTGAAAAAGACCCCGTTCACGGGGTGCAATCTGGTAGAGCTCAGCATATATTGACTTTTCAGGGTTTTAGTCCGGGGGAACCTGCTTTTGAGTGCATCCTCTCTGCTTGTGGAACAATCAAATAGATTCGGGGGGTGGATTAGTCACCGTCTGAAACATTATGTAATTCTGAGAAAATTATAGCATCACTTTCCATAATGTTGCAACAGTGATTTGGTCCGTATTGTTACGCAGTTTTTGAATGGGAAAAGCCATGTTTCAAGAACCACTATATATGGTTAAAAGACCAACTTTTCAACCATATATAGTTTGTAACCAGCATATTACATGCGCTCGCGACACCACTCGCTCCACGATCCGCCATACAATTTTGCATTGCCCAGCCCTGCATGAGCCACCGCAAGCAGGTTGGTGCAGGCTGTAACTCCGGACCCACAATAAAAAGTAACCTCTTCGGTAGGGGTCTGATCAAACAGAGTTTTAAGCGATTGTTGTAGTTCGGCCGGTGCCTTGAAACGGCCGTCCTCTCCAAAATTAAGCCCAAAATGATGATTGATCGCCCCCGGAATATGCCCCGCAATAGGATCCAAAGGCTCCTCATCTCCTCGGTAGCGTGGGGCCGTACGTGAGTCGATGAGCAGGGTCTGATCTGGCACCGCATCGATGGTGACCAAAGGGATCGAGCCCGGCGTTCCTTCAAATTGGGTAGATGGGTTGCTCTCAGCCCCAGAGGCAACTGGTCCGTTAATGGCGGTCCAAGTTGGATAACCACCGTTTAAGACGGCCGTGCGCTCGTGCCCCATGTATTGCAACATCCACCACAAGCGGCTAGCAATCGCCCCGCGCATATCGTCGTACACAACCACTTGGCTCGTATGCGCAATGCCCAAGCGGCTAAAAAGGGCGTTCATCGCCTCAGGCGAGAGCATCGGATGGCGTCCTTTGTCTGTAAATGGTTTTCCGCTCAGATCTCGATCAAGGTGGGCATACACCGCTCCGGGGATATGCTCGGCCGCGTATGCTTGCTCACCGGCGGCCGGATCAGCCAGCTTAAAGCGGCAGTCAACAATCACCAAATCTTCTGAACCGATTAGTTCTGCGAGTTCTTCAGCCTCGATCAAAGTTTTGAAATCCATTTGTATTTTTCCTTTTACTAACCCCTGAACCTTGTTATCGGGTAAAATTATAGATTATGAAAGAGCGAATCATACTCACAGAAACGCCACAAGCAAAAGAAGTTAACATGATTGTTGGCTGGCGCCAGTGGGCAGATGCTGGATCGATTTCTTCCGCACTACCCAGATACATTGGTGATAAATTGGGGGCGCGAAAAATAGGCGAAATCCCAGATGACGGCTTTTATCTGTTTCAGATTCCTGGCATGCACCATTTGATGCGGCCGGTGATCGAAATGGACGAAGGGCGACGCAAGTCACTCGATCGGCCGGTAAATGAACTTTACTATGCAGGTGATGAAGAAAGAGGGGTGCTTGTTTTTATCGGGGATGAACCCCATATGAACATCGAGCGGTATTCAAACACCTTCTTCGACCTCGTAAAAATGTTAAACGTACAGCGCGTTGCTGTTTTGGCCGGGGTGTACGGCTCTATGCCGTATAACCGCGACCGAGAAATCGGTTGCATGTACAGCCTCGAAACGATGAAAGAGGAGATGGACCGTTACTCGGTACGCTACTCGAACTATCACGGTGGATCATCAATCGGCACCTATTTGCTCGACCAGGCAACCCGTGACGGCCATGAATTTTTTGGCTTTTATGGGATGAGTCCCGCCTATGAGTTCCCAGTGGCCGGTGGTGGCAACGAGATTGAAGGGGCAATTGAAATGCCCCAAGGAATCCGAATCGAAACCGATTACAAAGCCTGGTACGACATCACCCTGCGGCTTGACCACATGTTTAAGATGGGGATCGACCTGTCAGAGCTTGAAAAGGAAAGTCACGATTTGGTTGATGCAATTGAGTCTCGGTTAGATGAACTTGAGCGCGAAGCTCCAGATTTAGACATCCGTGGTTACTTGGCCGCAATTGATGCTGAGTTTACGGAACGGTCGTTTGTGCCGCTCGATGATATTTGGAGCACCGGGCTAGACGATCTGTTTGGTGAAGAATAGATTTTTGTAGGGGTCGAAGGGGACGGAACCAGCTTTTTTCTTTGAAAGAAAATAACACCCGCCCCCTTCGACCCCTACGTCAGTAAAAAGCCTACTTTCCAATTAATTTATGCAAATTGAACATATCGAAACAATCCCTTTCCGGCTGCCGATGCACGGCGAACTTAAATGGGGCAAGTACAGTAGTTTAAGCGAGGCTCGGCATGTGCTGGTGCGGGTATATCTGGACAACGGTGCAGTTGGTGAAGCGGAAGCGGTCCCCCGGCCGACGATCTACGGTGAAACGGTTGAATCGATTTGCCACATCATTGAACATGAGCTGACTCCGCGGATAAAAGAGCGGCCGGTCGATTTTGACGCATTTCAGGAGAGCCTGCACGAGATCAAAAACAACCAAACGGCCAAAGGGGCAATAGATATGGCCCTGCATGATGCGGTGGCTCATGCTAAAGGGGAATCGCTGGCTGACCATTTGGGAACGACCCAAACAAAGATCAAAGCCAGCTACATTTTAGGTGTGGGGGATAACGACACGATGTTGGCTGAGGCGGAGCGGGTTTACAACTTGGGTGTACGTGTACTCAAAGTCAAAATCGGCCGGGATTGGGACGCAGACTTGGAGCGTATTACCTTGCTAAAACAGATAGGGCCCGGTTTGCAGATGTATGTTGATGCCAACGAAACGCTCCAATTTGCTGATAGGGCGGCGGCCGAGCGACTGGACAATTTGGCGGCCGAAGGTGTGCTGTACTGCGAAG
>JAHDGV010000472.1 GCA_020631655.1 Chloroflexota bacterium
GTTTTGGGTGGAACACAGTTTGTCGGCCGGGCGATGGCACAAGCGGTTTTAGACCGAGGGCATGAGCTTACCTTGTTTAACCGGGGCAAGACGGCCGGTGATCTTTTCCCATCTGCACAAAAACTAGTGGGAGACCGCGACGGTGGGCTGGATGCCTTAGACGGCCAAAGTTGGGACGCTGTGATCGATGCGTGTGGCTACTATCCGCGCTTGGTAAAAGATTCGGCCGAAAAGCTAAAAGATGCAGTTAAAACCTACGCCTTTGTCTCCACGATTTCAGTTTTCTCCGACACGTCGGTGGCGGGCATCACGGAATCATCCCCCATGAGCCGGGATGCGGGGGACGGTAAAGAAGAGTTCACGGGTGAAAAATATGGGCCGTTCAAAGTTTTGTGCGAGGATGAAGTTCAAGCCGTTTTCCCAAATAATCATCTAATTATCCGGCCGGGGCTGGTGACAGGGCCACACGACCACACCAACCGTTTTGGCTACTGGCCCGCCCGCATCGCAAAAGGGGGGGATGTCTTGATTCCGGGCAAACCGGAGCGTCAGCTCCAGCATATCGACGCGCGGGATTTGGCCGTATTTACACTCCACTGCCTTGAAAACAACATTTTGGGCGATTTTAATGCGACCGGCCCAGAAACGGTGCAAACGATGGCCGATGTAGTTAGTGCGTCGATCGAGGTAAGCGGCTCCGATGCAAACCCCATCTATGTAGATGAGGCGTTTTTGCTTGAAAACGAGGTGCAACCGTGGAGCGAGCTTCCGTTTTGGATTCCGGAAAGTATGACGGACACGGCCGGCATGTTCCAATTAAATGTGCAAAAAGCGGTGGATGCGGGGCTGACATTCCGGCCGCTGTTAGAAACGGTGCGCGATGCGCTTGCATACGAAAATGAGCGGGCAGAGGCGGCCGATTTTCATAACTGGGCCAATAATCTAGCCCCAGAAAAGGAAAAATCTTTGCTCGAAAAATGGGCCAATCGATAAAACATATGGATCAAGAACAGCTAACATTTTGGGTCACCTGGACCATGGTGGGGACGGCCGTGTTGGGAACGGCATATTATTTTTGGATTGAATATCGAATAAACGGCACATTTGAAGGGATGGCGTGGTCGGTTCTGGCGGTTGTTTGGTTTGTCGTCTTGCGCAGAGTTTGGCATCAATATCGTTAAATCGATGATTTGCTGAGAGGATTTTGCCGTTGGTGCGTAAAAGCAATCAAGACGGCCGATACACTAGCCTTGAACCACTCCCGTTGAACAAAAAATATTTCTAGGATTTGGAACTAAATTATGTTTTCAGTTGTTGTTGGACTCACAATTTTAATCATGGTGGTGGGGGTGATTGGCTGTTTGATCCCGGTTGTGCCGGGCAACGTGCTTATCGGTTTGTCGGCCGTTGGCTTTGCTTGGTGGAATAACTTTGAGCTAATCGGTGTATTTCCGACGGTGATTCTTGTGCTTGTTTCGCTAGTAGGAGCCACATCTGATATTTGGATGCCGATGTTAGGAGCAAAGTCAACGGGTGCATCTGGCAAAGCGATTCTAGGTGGCATCGGTGGTGCAACAATCGGGTTTATCTTGGGGGCGTTTGTATTGGGAATCGGCGCTTTAATCGGTGCACTGCTGGGCTATTTTCTAGGCATTTTTGCAGTTGAATACAACCGAGTCAAAGATACGTGGCAAGCGGCCAAGGCCGGAATTGGTGGGGTTGTCGGCTGGGGAATTACCACCGTTGTTCAGTTTTTAACCGGCCTTGGGGTCTTTATCGCCTTTGTTTGGATGCTGTTGCCCTCGTAAAGGTATCGATTCGCATTCTAGCTTGTTTTGATCTAAAACTATTTAATGGACGAAACAGTGCAGGACAGTTTTGCGTGGGACAAATATTTCATCGACAGCATTTTTGAGCATGTCAACGTTTGGATCAACGCCTACGACAAAGACATGAACTTGGTCATGTGGAACCCGATGGCGGAAATCACCAGCGGATATTCACGGGAAGAGGTTGTCGGCAACTCGAAAATTTGGGACTGGCTGTATCCGGATGAAGCTTACAGGGCCAAAATTGTGGGGATCGCCTCAGATGTCATTTACGGGATTCAGCCGGACATTTTTGAATCGGACATCTTATGCAAAGACCAAAAAACGATTAAGACGATTGCGTGGAATACCCAAGCGATTTACGACGCCGACAAAAAGTTTTTGGGTGTGGTGACATTTGGGTACGATGTGACCGAGCGGAAGCAGACTCAAGAAGCGTTGACCAAGGCAAATGATGAGCTTTCGATCCTTTATAACATTGCATCGGTAACGAGCAGTGTGTTGGACCTAAACACTATTTTGGAACAGGTTTTAAAGGATGTGTTGACGGCGATGGGGTCTGAAAAAGGGATCATACATTTGTGGGATGATGAACATCAGGAGTTAAAGTTGCGCATTCATTCCGGCTTTAGCGAGGCTTCTTTATCAGATATTCAATCTATTTCAAACGATAGTGGTGTTATCGGCCGAGTTTATAACACCAACCGGCCGATCGCTGTTTCAAATTTTCTCGAACTACTTGATGATGCACCGAAGCAGTTGCCATCTCGTCTATTTAATTCCTACTTGGGTGTACCGATTAATGCGAAGCGCCACCATTTTGGGGTGTTTTCAGTTCTGGGCAGAGCAGATAAAGAGTTCCACCAAGACGATATTAACCTGTTGTCACTGATCGCGGATCAAACCGGCGTAGCCATTGAAAATGCACGATTGTATGAACGGGCGCAGAAACTAGCTGTCTCTGAAGAGCGCCGCCGTCTTGCTCGAGATTTGCATGATGCGGTTACCCAATCTGTCTATAGCCTGACGCTGTTTGCAGAGGCGGGGCAACGGGCACTCAACAGCGGTGATTTAGAAGACACCGCATCCTATTTAGAAGATATGGGGAAGACGGCCCAGAGTGCTCTGCGCGAGATGCGGGTTTTGCTCCATGAGCTCCGGCCGCTTGATCTTGAAAACGAAGGGTTGATCGAGGCTATCCAGAATCGGCTGGAGGCGGTTGAGCGACGGGTGGGGATCAAGGCCCATTTACACAGTGATGTTACGGCTGAGCTACCCAGTCATTTAGAAAAAGAGCTGTACCGCATTGTGCAAGAGGCATTGAACAACACTCTACACCATGCCTCGGCCGAAAAAGTATCGGTGCGCCTGCAACAAACGGGTGAACAGCTGGTGGTCAAAATTTCTGACGATGGGGTTGGGTATGACCTGACAACCCATGAGTCCAAAGGGAGGATGGGGTTGGAGACGATGCACGAACGATGTCAGCGGCTGGGGGGTGAATTTGAAATTGTGACCGCACCAGGAGAGGGGTTTGAGGTAAACGTGACGGTGAATGTGGGGGATAAAAAAGATGACTGACCAGATTCGAATTTTGCTGGCCGACGACCATGCCGTGGTGCGCAAAGGGTTGCAGGCACTGATCAAAACGGAGCCGAACATGGAAATTGTGGGGGAGGCGGAGAACGGCCGCCAAGCGATTGAGATGGCGCTAAAGCTCCAGCCTGATGTGCTTTTGCTCGATTTGATCATGCCATTTTTTAATGGGATTGAGGTGATCGAGGCGATCCGAGAAAAAGATTGCCCGGCCGGGGTGCTTATCCTCACCAGCTTTACCGATGACGAGCTGGTTTTGCCCGCGATTAAAGCGGGGGCTTTAGGCTTTATGCTCAAAGACTCGTCTCCCAATGATCTGATTCAAGCGATCAATCATGTAAGCAATGGAGAGTCTTCACTGGCCCCCTCAATTGCGCTCAAGCTGATCCAAGAGATTAAACCGGCCCCGAAAAACGACCGGCCGGATGAGGGGGATATGCT
>JAHDGV010000046.1 GCA_020631655.1 Chloroflexota bacterium
GTGTTTGATGAGCGGGTGACGTCCCATGAGATCGGCCACATTTTAGGGCTACATCATGTGTTAGATGACCCCGGCCGACTGATGTATTCGGGAACTAACGGAATGGCTCTGTCTGAAGTGGAAATTACGGTGGCTAGATACTCGGCCGAGGGACTTTTAAATCGAGTTCGCTAGTCTAAATTTTTAGAAGCGGTAGGGTGAAATAAAATGTGGTTCCGTCACCCAATTTGCTAGAAACCCCAACTTCTCCACCCAGCTTTTCGATAATCCGTTTGGCGATAGACAGCCCCAAACCGTACCCTTTTTTGTCGGTTTTGTTTAAGCGAGTGTACTTTTGAAAAACAACAGAGGCTTCTTGTTTTGATAGGCCGGGACCAGAATCTTTGACCCAAAATTTTGCAAAGTCGGAACCGATGCTCGTGACCCCTAATTCGATGTCTACATCTTGCCCACAGAATTTGACCGCATTTGAGATGTAGTTGACCCAAACTTCTTCAACCCACGGGGTGTAGCCCATGGCAATGGGCCACTCTTTCGCAATGGTCATTTTGCCTGTGTGCTTTTCTTCATACTCGTCAACTCGATCTAGAACGTTTTGAAGCACATCAACCATGTTGATCGCTTCAATGGTGACATCCGCTTGTGACACATAGGTTAGTGTCAAAAGCTCATCCACAATTTCAGATATTTTTCTCGAGTTGCGATCAATGACGTCTAAAAAGGTTTTCTTGCTCCCATCATCATAATCATCCCAGTAGGTCCTAAGCTGGTCTGCAAATCCGTTCATGACCCCTAATGGGCTTTTGATGTCATTTGCTACCGAATTGGTGTAAGCCTCTAATTCAGTGATTTGGCTTTTAAGCGCTTTACTTTTCTCTCTTTTTTCCAAGTGAACACTGATGCGAGCAATCACCTCATCGATCTGATAGGGTTTAATGATGTAATCGTCAGCACCAAGCGCAAAAGCCTGCATTTTAATATCAGGGCTGTCTTTGTCACTCATGAAGATAATGGGTACATCTTCGGTGTCTTCATAATGGCGTAAGAATTTGATGATTTCAAACTCCTCCACGTCAGACATTGTAGCTTCGATGACGATTAAATCTGGGGTGTTTCTGAGGGATTTATGCAGGGCTAAGATGCTGTCATTGCAGATGGTAACGTTGTATCCGTAGATGCCTAAAATGATTTTTAATGGCTCAACATCTTCTGTGTTCTTATCGATTATCAGGATGTTGTTATCAGGTAGTGTTACACTCATTGGTTTATCTGAAAATAAGGTTTATTTATGTGGTTTCTCCTTTCCTTCACGTAATTTAAACAGAGATCAAAGCCGGAGGGTATCCGACTTTGATCTCATTTTGCTGATTAGCGTGTAATAGTCGGTAGGAAAATCGTGATCATGTCACGATCTGCGCCGATAACATAGAGGTTACCGGTGAAGTCGGCCGCAACGATCTCAAGATCTGCATCGTCATCCATGTTGGCGATAACGGTTGCACCTTTGACCGAGGCGTCGGTTGCTTGTGGCCAATCGCCTGAAACGGCCGTGCCATCTTTCTCGAACGCATAGATGTTGGCGTCGTTACTACCGATGATGATCTCATCTTCGCCGTCACCGTCGATGTCACCGATGCTGGCTTTGCCAACAATGTCACCCGAGGTTGCATTTGGCCAGCCAGGAATATCGAAGCCTTCGAAGTCCTTCGCATGGAGCTTGTCATCATCGCTACCGATTAGAACATCTACAAAGCCGTCCCCGTTGAGGTCTTCAACAATCGGTGAGCCTTGAATGATCCAGCCGGTTTGGCGTCGCCAGTAAATCGAACCATCTTTCCGCAGAACGTAGATGTACTGGTCACCAGAACCAAAGATTACTTCATCTCCCGGTGCGTCTAGAGCAAACTCAGCTACGACTGGGGTCGAGACGATGATGTCGTCGGTGCAGTATTTCCACAGCTGGGTTCCTAGATGGTCGAACGCATACATACATTTGTCGTATGAACCAACCACAACTTCTAGGTCGCCATCACCGTCGAGGTCGCCGTAAGCGGGTGAGCTGTTCAAGCTCTGGCTACCAAAGGCGTCTACGATGTCGCCGATGCTGGCGTTCCATTTGGCGGTGCCGTCTGCGTTACGGACATACATCCGGCCGTTTGATGCTGAGATCAGGATGTCGTTTGAGCCATCATCTTCTAGGTCAACAATGACGGGTGATGACAACAAGCGGCCGTCGATGATTTGAATCGGGTAGCCTGCTAGGGTGGTCCCATCGTGGTTCCAGCCGTACAGCATGCCGTCTTCTGCCAGAGCGATCACTTCAAGCTCATTGTCATCGTCAAGATTGCCGGCCGCCGCTGAGCCGCGAATGCCGCCGCCCGTGCTGGCTTGCCAAACAACCGATTGTCCACCGGTTAGAACTGTCACATTGTTGGCGATTAGGTCGCCCAAGATGATTTCGTTATTGCCATCTAGATCGAGGTCTGCGACAACGGGTGTGCCTTGGTAGCGGCTATCAACCTGTTGAGCAAACACGTCAAATGGAACATCTGAACCGTAGTGGGTTTCCCAGATAAACCATCCGTTTGATTTCTCTAGTTCGTACCATTGCAGGTAATTTGAACGGCCGGACTCGATGAAGTCTACAAACTCTGGATATGCTTTCCAGACACCTGAGAACTCAGTTGGCCAGTGCCAGCTTTCTTCAAAGCTAAAGCCAAGTGGCAAGCTTTGACCCAAAAGCGGTGAGCCTACATTGCCGTCGTAGCTGCTAGAAACAACTTGCAGGTTGTCTAAGTGACCTGGTACCAGCAAGTGAATTTCTTGACCGGTATCTTTAACCGGTAGGTACACGTCCCATGGGAGCTGTTGCAACCCATCTAGCGGGTTAACAGAAGCATCGTTCAATGAGACTGAAAGTGTCGCCCAATACCCTTCGGTATACTCAGGTTGATCTTTACGGGTGTTGGTTTGGCGGTCAAAATCAGATGCGTGATACGGTGGTAACGCCTCGTGAGTATCTGGAATCACCACGAAGTCTGCTTCGTCGCCAAAGTTGCCGCGTTGATTGTCTAAAACATTGTTATTAGCGTCGTAAAGCATCCAATGAGATTGGCCGCTACCTGACACATCTAGATCATGTTTTAGGGTGTGGTTAAAGTGAGCACCGCGCGCACCGGCCGTGTAAGTGATGTTAACTGTGGCCAATGTGTTTGGTACGTATGTTTCTGAAACCCCCTGACAAACCATTGTTAGTTTGTCTAGGCGGGCACCGTCCTCACGGTCATAAATCGTAACCGTATGGTCGCCCGGAGCGAGGTCGATTGAGTATGGAGTGCCGTCGTCTACAAAGTCAGCCACATCTACTTCGGTTAGACCTTGATCGCGTGGCACGGCCCATTGGATTGGTGCTTCGTCGTTGATCGCAAACCAGAATGAGTCTGCAAAGAAGCTGGTTCCTTCTGCGACACCGGAGAATTTATATGATCCCGGTACGCTGACGTTGAAGGTGAAGGTGGCGCTGTTGGCTGAATTAGGTTCGGCCGCTTCGTACACACCTTCGGTGTCTGGAATGTGGATGTATGATCCACCGCTGGCGCCAGCATCTGCTACAACTGAGAATCCGTTTAGGACCGCATTTTCAGCTTCGATAGAAATGTCTGAACAAGCGTTGACTTGGGTTAATTCAACCGGAGTACGCGATGCTGGGGTGAAGCACAACTCAGTCTCGACTTTCACAATCAAGTCGTTGTAATCCCAGTCACTCCAGCCGGTATTTTTCAAGTCTTCAAACGCAACGTTTTTGATTTCTGAATTACATGCAAGCGGACCACCATAAATTGTGGCTTGACCCAAATCTAGAGGATCATCATCGCTAGGAACGCGGCTACTGCTATCCGGCAGGATTGCGTTCCCTTCCGCATCTTCACCAGTCGCATAAGCGCTGTTGGTGTAGCCTACACCCTGAACGATGTAGTCAACATTGGTTGAGAAGGTGAAGGTTTGTTCGCTGTTACCAGCCATCTCAGCAATGGTCCAAATGCCGTCTTCGCCGTTGAGATAAGTCTGGTTAGCTGGCAAAATGTCATTGAGCTCGATGTTGTATGCGGTGCCTGTGCCTACATTTTTGACGGTGATGGTGTATTCAACCGTGTCACCTTCTGCAACAACGAACAGGTCACTCACTTTGTCAACGGTCAGTGCTGGAGCACTAACTGTATCGGTGGTGGTGTTGCTGGCGGCCGAGTCTTGATCGGTTGTGACGGAGGCCGCATTTTCAACGACATCCTCGTCCTGAAGCACACTGTCCTCTGGGATGCGCGCTGTGATCACGATCACTTCTTGCGTCATCGCTGGGATTTCGGCGTATGTTGCGGTGAGTGTGTTGCCATCAAATGATCCGGCCGAACTGCTTACAGGCTCAAGACCTGCTGGTAGTGGATCAGTTACAACCACATCGTACATGTAAACATTGATCGGGTTGCTTGGAACCGTTACGGTGTAAACGATGGTTGAGTCATAAGTGAACTCTGCCGGTGCTTCAGATTCTTTGTCGATCGAGATGTTATAGGTGGTAACGGTCGCCGTAGCGGTTGGGCCAGAATATGTCCGCTCATCGATCAGGGTATCGCTGTTGGTATCGGCCGGGGTTCCGGGCTGAGTTGAATACTCAGTTACGGTTGCGGTGTTCACCAATTCAAGCGATGCTGAAATTTTCGCATCTGTATTAACGTAATACCGGATTGTGGCGGTGCCGTCGGCCGGGATTTCGTTAATCGTAAATTCGATTTCTGTGTCACCAGCCGTGTTGTTTGACGTGTGGCCCGCGATTCCGGGAGCTGGGTCAACAACGACTGAGCTGGTGCTGCTATAGGTGATGCTCATCGGCAAGGTGTCCGAGATTTGGACATCATAGGCCGGTTTATCACCGCTGTTAGAAATCACAATGTCATAGTAGAAATTGCCGTTGGCACCTACGCTTGAGTATTGAGACGATTTTGCGATGCTCAAGCAAGGTTGTTGCAACTTGATTTTCGCGGTCCCTTTTGGACTTTTGTAGTCGTAAGAGGTGTTGATGTCATTTTCTGCTTGACCACCGCTAAACCCATCGGCCGTGCCGTACCAGCCCACATAAGCCGTATTGGTTTTGTTGTAGTTTCTGCAGTTGTCGGTGTGAAACTCGTTTGCTACGTTTGTCCCTTGTACACCGGTGAATAACGTTTGGAATTCAATTGAGAATTGCCTGCTTCCGGTTCCTGTTGTGTCAATAGAATCCATAAACCAGCGCAAGTCACGATAGCCATCATCCATTGGATTTGGAGAATGAGCCGTTGACAGCGATGCGTTGGTTACAACGGTAGTGCCCGCGATATAGTCAAACCCTTGTGGTAAATTGTTCTCTTCAACCACTGGGAAGTGAGCATGAACATTCGCTGGAACGTTAACGTCTAAGGTCCATGTCACGATATCGCCGATTGTGACATTGTCTGGCTCAAAAGATTTCGTGATCGTCAAACCTTCCACGTAAACCGTGTTGTCTGTGGTGTGGTTGTCCGTTGTGTCGGTTGTGTGAACCCAAGCGTGACCCGTATTGTCACTGCGGCTATTGTGAGCCACAGATGCAACGTTGGTGAGTGCCTCACCGGGGATCACACCGCTTTTAACGGTTACATCGTAGGTGTATGTTTGGGTTTCACCCGGAGCCAAGCTAGCAACTTGTGACCAAGTTACGTTTCCACCGTTACCGGCTTGTGCGGCCGCATCGGCCGTAAAGCTACTGTTGTCCGGTGTGCCTGCTCCACCAGAAGCGGCGATTTCAAGCCATTCTGGCAAAATATCCAATAAGTTAAGGTTATATGCGGTCGCATCACCTTGGTTTTCAACCGTGATGGTATATGCAACTGTGTCTCCACCGTTTAAGCTGGTTGAAGGAGTTGCTGTTTTTGTAATAACAAGATCTGGCGCGCGGTAATCTACCGTTGCAAAATCACGTTCGCTAAAGCCATCTCCATAGGTGTTTTGGAAGCTGAGCTTACCGAAGTTGCCCACAATCCAATTGGGTTGAACATCTGGCATGTCGCCCAAAATGGCACCAAATTGGGTTTCCCAGGTGCTTCCTTGATCTACGTCACACAAGCGCCATTCTAAATATTGCAATCCGTTTAGATCGCCAATGGTGGGGGAGTTGACGTTGGTTGTACAGCTCCCAGCGCTTGTAAACGTTCCGCTGGTTGTGTAGGTATCTGTTGAAGGGACAAAGGTCATACCGCGCGGCAAGAAGTCGCGTACCACAACCTCTTTGCCGTCAACGTCGGCCGCTTGGGCAAAGTTGATGCGGAAGTAAATCGTGTCCCCGGTAAAACCGTAGCTTTCGTCCCCCCACAATCCGGTTTCAGGATCTTTAACATCTTTGGTGAGGGTTGGTTTGCGCGTTGTCACGGTCGCGTTTGATTGATCCGGGATACCTGCATCGGCGCGATCTTCAACAACAATGTCTTCCCAGTCGTTGCCGAGGGTAGATTGGTTGGTTAAGCTGTCGGCCGAAACAATCGGTTGACCCGTGTATGGCGACCGTTCGTATGTTTCATCAACCGTTGCTGTGATTTCAATCGTGCCACTTGAACCAGGAACGGTATCATGGGTAGGAATGTCAAAAACAATCGTTGTTTGGCCCGCACCCGGGGTATCTTCTGAAATACTGCTTGGGAACAGAGATGAATCTACAAACGTCATGCCGTCTGGCAGAATGTCTGTAATGACAACGTTGGTCGTGGTGTAATACTCAGACACGTAGTAATCGATGTTGAAAACAACAGTGTCACCAATACCAACAACGCTTGGGGAGGCAGATTTTGAAATCGTTAAATATTCAGCAGTCACGATAACCGGTGCATCATCATCTGGGGTAGATGTGGTGCCATCGGCCGTAGCTCCGTTGTCGTAAGTTCCTGTTGCCTCGTAGGTTACTTCCATGACTTGATCTTCAGGAATAATGCCGCCGCTCATTGGGCCAGCAAACGGTCCGGCCAATGCCAAGAAATCATCTCCGGTACGGAAATTATGGGGGATAGCGACATCAAACAATATTTCAACAGGTGAAGCATATTCGCTGGTTGTCAGCGTGCCTAAATCCCACTCAAGGGTCAAGGTTCCATCTTCAGCCAGATCGATACTGGGAGTCGTAGATGCACTGTTGGGATTTGGACTGATTGTAACGCCGCCCAAGTAGGCAACACCGGCCGGTAATACGACCTGTGCCACAACATCTTCTGTAGAGCCTACGTTATTGTTTTTAACTGTAGCTTTGTATTGGTAAGGCCAATCTGCGCTCCCATCGTATTCACCTGCGCCGGTTGCTTGTTCGTCGGCCGTTGATTGGATGGCTATCGTCTCAATGTCAATCGCTTGTGGTGATGTGAGGATTTGCGAGGTTAGCTCTTGCCAAGCCAAACTGTTGTCTGGGGCATTATTGAACTTTGCCAAAACAGTGCTTGTGATCGTATCGTCAACGGTGATATCTGGGCTGAGTGATCCGGTGATTGATAAGCCGAGCTCCTCGTTTACTTCAAGGTCTGAAATGTTGTCCCAGAAAAGCAGCGTTGAGCCATCTGCTTGCTCTTCGACATAAGTCGGACTAATTGTGGCGCTAACATAGGTAACGCTTACCGGCAGGGTACTTGAAATAGTTACGTTGTACCCTTTGTCGGCTACCGGGTCGGAACCGGTGTTGCCTAACGTAATGTCGAAACTAACTGTTCCGCCAAGGAGCGGTTCTTGGTCACCTACTCCGTGGGCTAAGGTTAACGTTCCTACATTTGGATCTGCAAACGATGTGCCTGCAAAAACGGCAAATGTTGAAACAACAAGAGATAAAACTAATAAAAATGCTGATTTTTTTGAGAACATAAGTCATCCTGCGTCAATGTCGTTCCGGATAAACCCGAGACTGCAGACATAGACGGTATACATAGATTGGTTGATGAATCGAGATGATTTAGCCGTTTGTGTGAATGAAAACAGCTTTTATGTTCAGGCAATTAAGGGGTAATGACCTGGGTCGCATAGGTTGGCTGGGTGTGACACCTGACCAATGTTTTTGCACAATTTAATCTGGTAGCATTGCGCGAGCTTCGCAAATGTTAGACCGGTTACCTTTCGAAAATTCTGACGATTTTGTGTTTGTGTAAACTAAACTACACCGAATATTCCTACTAGGAAATTGGTCAAGATAAGGTTTCGTGATCCAAAATGAAATGTTTGGGTGCACAGGGTGTAGGATAAAAAATCTTGGGCCGGCCGCCAATGGAGAGTTTGTACTTAGGACTAGGTTTTAAATCAAAAAGAGGATGGTGCATTTCTACACCATCCTCTCGGATAATCAACTGGTCGTTAGACCTTCCTCTCTGGCAAACGAATTAACGTTCAACAGAAGGGAGATATGCTCTGTAGATAACGATTGGATCGTCAGCTTCAACACCCCAGGTTAACAGGGCGCCGCTGAAGTCGGCCGCGAAGATTTCTTCTTCTGCGTCGTCATCTGCGTTCATGATCACAGGTGCACCTTTGTATGATTCACCCGTTTGTTTTGGCCATGAAGGGACAGGTGTGCCATCGGCGTTCCAAGCGTAGAGCTTACCATCTTCACCACCAATCATGATTTCATCTTCGCCGTCAGCATCGATGTCACCAGCAACTGGGGCCGAGGTGATAGCGCCGTATACGCTTCTTGGCCAACCTTCTACCGTCTCTGCCCAGTAGTGGAATGCGTGGACTTGTTGGTCCTCGCCACCGACTAGGATTTCTGGGAAGCCGTCTGAGTCAAGATCGTGTAACAACAGGTCAGAGCTAATGATCCAGTCTGTTGCTTGTTTCCAGATCAGTTCACCGTCTTGGTTTAGAACGTACATGTACGAGTCACCTGAACCGAAGATTACTTCATACCCTGGTTGATCAGGATCAAAGTTAGCTACGATCGGGGTCGACGTAACACTGTCGTCTGCGCCAAAGGTCCA
Organism: Chloroflexota bacterium; assembly: GCA_020631655.1. Lineage (GTDB taxonomy): Bacteria > Chloroflexota > Anaerolineae > Promineifilales > Promineifilaceae > WTJY01. The sequence goes on from JAHDGV010000046.1 coordinate 9,012, forward strand.
GATAAGCTCACCCTCAGAGTCAAATGCTGATACTGAGCCACTGGCTGATGGAACAACTACTTCTAGTGAACCGTCACCGTCTAGGTCTTCGATAACGGCTTTACCCGTTCTCTCTTGAGCACCAAAGCCATCTGCGGCTGAGTCTAGAACGGCTTTCCACAACAGGGTGCCTTGAACGTCGTACACGTACATGCTTCCGTCTGTGCTGACCTGCACGATGTCTAGTTCAGCATCATCGTTGATATCTGCGATGGCTGGGCTGGCCAATAATCGAGCGCTTGAAACAGTGATTGGGAAGTTTGTAACTACGCTTCCGTCATGGTGCCAAGCGTGAAGCTTACCACTTTCGTCACCCACAATTAGCTCTACGTCTCCGTCAAAGTCGATGTCACGAACAACTACTTCTGCCCGGATACCACCGTCTGTGTTGACTGACCAAATCAGATTTTGATTGATGTCAAATACGGAAACTTTGCTTCCAATTAGGTCACCAATGATTACTTCTGGTGTACCGTCGTCATCAATGTCTGCTACAACTGGGCTAGCAAAGTAACGAGATACGATTTCTTCGCTAGTAACCGGTAGCAGTGGTTGACGGCCGTTCCGGTTGTTCCACAAGAATGGTCCAAAGGCGTTATCGGCCGTGTACCAATCTCGGTTTTGGCTAAAGCCAGTCCCCATGAAGTCGACGAAGTTTGGATATGCTTTCCAAATTCCTTCAAACTCTAGAGGCCAAGTCCAGCCTTCTTCAAAGACGAAGCCAAATGGCAAGTTGTAACCAACCATTGGTGAATTTGCGTCAAATGCTGCGTTTACCAACTGGCTGTTTTCCATGTGACCTGGAATTTGCAGATGGATTTCTTGCTCGGTGTCATGTACTGGGAGGTAAAGGTCCCATGGGAAACCGGTCAAGTCATCTTGCAGATACTTCTCAGGGTTGTTGATCGAGAAGGTCAATACGGCCGAATGTCCGTTAATCATTGTCTCTTGATCTGGGCGTGAGTTGGTTTGCGTGTTGTACGGGTCACCAGAATCAAACGGTGGCAGACCAACTTTGGATGATGCGAAGATTTCGATCGGTTGGTTTTCATCAAATAGACCGTCTCTAGATTCCAACTTAGCGCCGTCGCCGTCGTACTTCGTGATCGAGTATTGACCACCTTCTGCGAATGGTAAGTTGTGCATGAGCGCATGGTCGAACCCTGCACCACGGGCCAACAAGGTGTAGGTGATTGTGGTGCTTGCCAATACAGAACCTGGGGTCTCTTCAGCTTCAATACAGTCGATGGTTAACTTGTCTAAGCGGCTACCGTCCTCACGGTTGTAGATGGTGATGATGTGTTCACCCGCATCTAATTCGAGAGATAGGTTGTGCCAGCCGTTAACAAAGTCAGCTACATAGAATGGGTAGAAGCTTGAGCTTGGTTTAATGTGCCAAGGGATCGGTGCTTCATCATCAATTTGGAAATAGAATGAATCGCTTTTACCGTTCAACCCTTGAACGTCACCAAAGATCTCGTACGTTCCGGTTGCTGGGATGTTTACAGAGTAGGTAATCATCCGGCTGGAAGATACTGGGAAATCATAGATTCCGATATCTGGAACGTGAACGTAGCTACCGCCGCTTGCTGACGCATCAGCTACAACTTCGAAGCCGTACATGTTGCCACTTTCTGCTTCAAACTCAATGTCTCCACAGCTGTTTGTTTCATCTGCAACGAGGGTGTCGTACCAGATGTCGGCTGAAGTTGATTTGAGCGTTGTATTTGGTGTAAAGCACATTTCTGCTTCTAGCTTCACGATCAAGTCGTTGTAGTCCCAGTCTGACCAACCTTCGTTTTTAAGGTCTTCGAACGCTACGTTTTTGATTTGGGTTTCACAAACTGTGTCGCCCAAGCCCATAACGGCCGTTGAAGCACTGTCATCTGGGTCAATATCCCCGGGGATAAGCATTGAGTTATCGGTAGGGATTGCGTTTCCATCACTGTCGAGGCCGGTAGCGTTCACTTCGATCTCGTAGCTTTGGTTTGGTTGAGTTGCAATAACTGAGGCCGACCACGTAATGGTGTGGGTCGATCCCGCCTCGATGCTGGCGATATTCCAGCTGAGGGTAGATGCTGATAGATTTGCTGGTAATGTCGCTAGAACATCAACGTCAGATGCATCTGCACCACCAACATTGTTGATCAACATCGTTAATTCAATTGTATCGTTTGCTGATACGGTTGATTGGTCTGAGTAAAGTTCTACGGTTAATCCGGTTGGAACAGAGTCACCAAACACTTGTGGCTTACCATCAGAAATTGTTGGGATACCATCAAAGTCATGGTCAGTCATGTCATCGATCTGACCGTTGTTGTCAGCGTCGAGCTTGCCTAATCCAGCTTCGAAAATATCGAATTTGTTATTTCCGTCGCTGTCCAGGTCCAAGAAGTTCAGGACTGAATCGCCATCATCGTCTTGCGGTTTAGCACCGATTGCTTCGTTGTAGGTTGCGGTTTGAGAGTCGTTGGTTTCAATCGCATCGTTGTACCCATTGGCACCAACCGGACCGTCTAATACACCGTCTTGATCTGGGTCTAGCCATTTCAGCCAGTCAGTCGCGTAGGTTGATGGGGTGCGAATTTCATAAAGGTCGTTTATACCGTCGTTGTCACTGTCTAGGTCAAACGCATTTGGAATACCGTCGCCGTCTTGGTCGTCGGTACATGGGTTATTGCTACATTCAACATCGTTGGGGATACCGTCGTTGTCGAAGTCAAGGTCTTCTTTCAATACACCATCACCGTCGATGTCGTCGAATTGTTGGAAGTTGGGGGTGCCATCTTCATCAGTGTCTCGAATTGAATAACCGATAACGCCTGAATCAGCTTCGCTTTCAACTGAGTCAATCAACCCGTTCTCACCAACTTCTCCGATCAAACGACCTTCACTGTCGGTGTTCAAGTTGTTGTGACCAGACTCGTAAGCGTCTGATAGACCATCGCCATCTGAATCAAGATCAAGTGAGTCGATAATGCCATCTTCGTCTGTGTCTAAATTACAGTTCAAGCTTTCTGACTTCACGTAGAACTGGATATTGTCTAGGAAGTTGCCCACGCTGATGTTGTTGTAAGCGGTGGCTACTGCTTGGTATTCAAAGCGGGTTTCCGTTTGTCCGGCTGGGACTACATATTCACCCGAGTACACAACCCAGTCCGTGCGGTCTGTGGTCATGGTTTTAACGGTAACTAGGGTGTCCCCCGCTTTACCGATGTTTAGTTGAATGGTGTCAGGTCCACCACGGCCGCGGTGGGCGAATGACCAAACCATGGTGCTTCCCGGGGTGGTTGAGATGTCTTGATACAAGGCACCAAACCCGTTCGCATTGATTTCTGCATGTTGGTCACCGTTGAATGAGTAGAATCCACCGTGACCGGCTTGCCAAATTTCGATTCGGCCGTCTGGAGCGGTAGTTGACCAGCCATTTACAACTGATTGATTAAATGTCACAGCCGCATGTGGGAAACTTCCCCATCGTTGTTGGAATAAATCAGCATTAAAGTCGATGTCTGGATCTTCAAAAGATCCGTTAACAACTGCAATTGGCAAGCTGTTTACGTTGTAGGTACATTCGTGAGCATCAGGAATACCATCGTTGTCGTCATCAAGGTCTGCAACATCTGGAACGCCGTCACCGTCTGAATCAAGTACAACTTGGAAGTTAGGTGGGGTAGATGGATCATCGTTGGTAACGGTGTAGCTGATTACGCCGCTGTCGGCCGAAGTCTCAACAGAGTCCGCTAGACCATTTTCGCCAACGTCACCGTCTACTTTACCGTCGTTGTTGCCGTCTACTTCACCATGGCCAGCTTCTTGGATATCTTTTAAGCCATCATCGTCGCTGTCTAGGTCTTTGCTGTCAGGAATCCCATCGTTGTCGCTGTCACCGTTATTGACGGCCGTTGCGTCTTCAACAATATCGGGAATACCATCGTTGTCATCGTCTAAGTCGCGCAAGTCAACCACACCGTCCGAATCTGTGTCCATACAGTCTGGGTCGGCAGCGTCGATCAAACCATCTAGGTCATTGTCTTCCCCATCGCCACAAGACATTTCAAAGGGTGGTGCCGCAAGTGGACAGCTTGCACCGTCGTTATTGCTGTTGGCACCGCCATCGGCGATTGGATAAAAATCAACAATGTTTCCAGTTGATTGATCAAGGTCGGCGTAGTAGATAACACCGGTGTTGTTTTTACTAAAGTACAGATCGCCACTTGCATCAGAAAACGCTGCACCATAAGGAGCACCATCTGCGATGTCTGTGTAATCTGCCACATTTTCAATTGTCAATGCTACAGGATCAATTTCGATTACTTGACCTTTTGTGTAGGTCCAAAATGTGTTTGTAACCCGATTGAAGGTGATGTCATGGAAGTTGAATATGGGTGAACCAACTTTGGTTAACGTTTTAACCTCAACAGTTGGTGGAGTCGCGCTAACATCGATGCTGTACAGCGCCTTACCGTTGGTAACAACCAAGTTCCCATCTAGATCAAAGTCGCCGCGATAGTTTGTACCACTGGCGATATCTACTTCGCCTAGATCAGTGTGAATACCTTTATTATCGATTTTCTTGAGGTAGAACTTCCCGTTTTCCTTCTCGATACCGTAGATGAAGTTGTCTTCTACGTTGTAACCGATACCGTTATACCCACGGTTGTGGGTACCAAGCAGGGTATATTCGAAGGTAGTTGCATCAAGTTGTTTTAGAGAACTGCCCAATACCTGATAAAAAGCAGGTTCACAGACAAATGCATTTGCATTGCCCGTGTTCGAGCCGCTTCCACTGTTAATGGTTGGGCAACTGACCGATGTACTGATAATTGAATCAGATAAATCGACTTGGGCCTCAACAGAGAATGCATTGTAGCTTGGGCGAGCCAAGGTAATGGTCAGGTCTCCGTTGCCATCGGCCGATTCAGATAAGATTTCTGATTGCCCTGTAGAGTAATACAGGTCAACGCTTACCGATTGTGATGCATTAAGCCCACTAAACACCAAGGTGATCTCATCTGTACAAGACGAGGTCACCTGCGCTGCCGCAGCCGTTTGGGGCTGGACAAACAAGGTAGCAATTGCCAACATCGATGCTACAAACAAGATAGATAATTTTGAGGATTTGGAATAAATATTGCGTTTCATGTTTGATGTGATCATTAATGAAAACGCGGGGGAGATTACACCGTAATGACCCGGATCGCATAGGCTGGCTGGGAAATTTCCTGACCAGACGCATAGATTTTTTGTAGACCAGTGGCAGATTAAGCTTGTAGTCTTGCGAAAATTCTGTCAAAAATAACATTCTACCCAGTTGACATGGGCAATTTTGACTACCGGTACTTTGGTTTGTACGTAAACCTGCTTACAGAAAAAAACGCATCAATATGCGCTTAATTTTGGCTAAAAAAAAACGGCTCGATTACCCGGCCGTTTTCTGTAACTGCATTTTTGTGTTTTTATGATTCAGACGTATCTGGAAACTTATATCCAGTACCCCATTCTGCGCAAATGTATTTGGGGTCGCGTGGGGCGTCTTCAATTTTCTTTCTCAGTCGATGCACGTGTGTGTGTAACCGATCTTCAAAAGCGACCTCGCCCGGCCATAAACGGCGGAGCAAGTAATCGTAATTTACCGTTTCACCCGCGTGCCGCATCAGAATATGCAAGATGCGTGACTCTGTGGGAGTTAGCTTAACTTTTTCGTCAAGGATATGGGCCTGTCGCTTGTAAAAGTCCACTTGTAGCCTGTCATCAATCGAAAGAAGCGGAGCTGGTTCCCATGGGAAATCTCCCATACGGTCTAAAACGCTACGAATGCGTGAAAGTAATTCTCGTTCTCTAAATGAATTTGGATCTGTTTTAACGACAAAGTCTTCGGCGTAGTCGGTTAATCCTTGCACAATCGCCTCTTCAGATGAGTCTGACGAGAGCATGATGATGGGGATGTCACAAAAACGAAGAACTTTTTTGCAGAAACCAAAGCCATCCATGCGTGGCAGATGCAAGTCAACAATAGCAAGGTCTGGTAGCCCACGTTCTTGAATGATTTTTAACCCTTTTTCGGCCGATTCTGCCGGCCAGACACCAAAATCATTTTTTTCTAAAATGAGTTCTAGTGTGCGTAATACTACTGGGCTATCGTCGATAACGAGAATGTTTTTGGTATTGTGATAAAGCATAGTTTGGTTTCTCAGGTTTGATGAGGTAACGCAATCTGAATCGTTTTGGCGTTAAATCACCGCTATATGGATCATTTGCTCAGCTAACTGGCGACAATGTACGAGCCAATTAAAATAAATAAACCACCTAAATAGTCTTTTGGGAACCTCGGTAATTCTTTGAAAATGATTGCAGATGCAATCAACATCATAATGAGCGAAAGTTCGGCCGCTAATGCGGAACGGGTGATGCCGATTAGGCTAAACAAAGCCATGCGGACCAGTGATCCACCCAAAGCCAAGACCAATCCGGCGATAAAATAGGGGCTAATGAAAACGGTGAAGGCGTATTGGGCAAAAGCCATGAACGATCGTTCTTCTGGAAAACCGCCCAAACGATTAAATGCGATGCCATACATGACATACGAAGCCGCTACGATGAGTGAGAAAAGGACGTTTACTCCTAACGTAACCATATCTGAGTTATCCATGAGTTTCTCCTGAAATTTAGTTTTTAGTGATGCTGCCATAAGATTTCTCCAAACTTGCAGTCACGGTTGTTTTCACGCCAAACAGTGCGGCATGAAACCCGTAATCTTCAGTAGGGGGTAAGGTTTAAATCTGGTCTAACAGGGCTATGTGCTTCTATTGAGCTCTATTGAGACTGATAAAAGCTGCTATAACGAGGCAGCCGCTTTTTCGAGCATAGCTCGGCCGGTTCTGATGATGTCGTCCTCGGCCGGAGGCTTTCCAAATTCGGTCGGAACCGGAATAAATCCTTTTGAGGCCATCGGCATATCAGAATTAACATTTACAACAGAAAATGGGGGCAGATTTTCAACCGGCAAATTGATCATGTCCCATTTGTCTTCTGGGATAAAAGACAAAATTTCCTGTCCTTCTTCAGAAACTTCTAACAGGCGTCGGGTAAGCGTTACTTTGCCCAATTCGGCCGACAAGTCGATGTTGCAACGTTGTCCAATCTCCTCAATTCGCCCTGCAATGGCACTTTTACGCGCATTTGCCCGGAAACGATAAAAAGTAGCTTGTGAGTTGCTCCAGTTGCCGAAAACAAAGTGGGGTTGGGGATATTCTTCCAGCCAATCGTTAAGCGCTTTGGCCGCTTTGCTGTTCATGGGTACAAATCTGGGTCTTTCTAAGCCGCGTGCCGCCCAGATCCAACGTTTTGAAAAATCTAGATAGGTGACACGCAGGTCTGCCAATTCATCTATGGTCATCCCGCCGTTAAACAGCAGGGTGAGCAAGGTAAAGTCATGGCGTCCGGCTTGATCTAAACCACACGATGCATAAAGTTGTTGAATCTGATCTTTTGACAGAGCTTTAATTCTTTTCTGCATTATTAATCTCCACGCACAGGACAAATCCCCATTTGTCGTTTAATGTTTACGCTCTAAGCTGAAGCAACATTTAAGCCTTCGATTGTGGCAATAATCTCGCCCGAGCTGGAAGGTTTGGTCAGGATCGCGTTTGCACCGGCCGTCATAGCCGCCTCGCGGTCTTTTTCTTCACCCACGCCGGTGAGCATGACAACGGGTAAGTGTGACCACTCGGCCGTTTGGCGAATGACTTTCAGCATAGAAATGCCATCCATGACCGGCATGTTGATATCAGCAAAGACCACATCAACATCCACGTCTTCTAGAATATCGAGAGCTTCTTGGCCGTCTTCGGCCAATTCAACTTCAAATCCATTTTTTTCAAACGTAACGCTCATCACCCGCCGAATAACGGGAGAGTCATCAACTACTAAAACTACTGACATAAGTTTCTCCATTAAAACTGGTCTATTGCATCTTCTGGTGTTTCAACCATTGTGAAAATTTTGTCGAACTGCGTTAGACGGAACATCCGCATGGTGCTCTCGTCGTGAGGAGTAACCAATTTGGTGTCGCCACCCGTTTGACGTGTCCGTTTCAATGTGTTGACCAGAACTGCAATCCCAGCACTGTCCATAAATTCAATGTTTCGTAGATCAAGAACGATCTGGTTGTGGCCGGCTTCGATCAAGGCCACGAGTTTTGACCGCAGTTGTGGGGCCGCAAAAGAATCGAGCCGCCCTTCTGGGCAAATTGTGATTACTTTTTTCACGACTTCTTGTGTAGCTATATTCATTGCATATTCTCCGTGGGGTTAAAGTCCCAATTGTCTAAAATACTGATTAGTTAAGGGGCGAATTGAGCACTCGAAAGATGCCCATTGGCCCAAAGGTTATTCAGGGATAATGCTCCCTAATTAATTTAGTGCAGTTTCAATATCGGCCGAATCTTCAACCTTCAGCTTTTTGACAAGGTGCCAGTGGTTTTCACCTTCTTCGCGTTGATAAACCACTTCATCCATTAATTTTTGTGCAAAATATAGTCCAAATCCCCGTTCCTGAAGCTCGCCGAGTGCAGGTTGCCGTACTAAATCAGGTTCAAACTCTTTGCCGGTGTCTTTGATATGAATATCGAGTCTAGATTCTTTCAGGACGATATTAATTTCAATCGTGAGACGACCCTTTTCATCTTCTGCATAAGCATGATCAACTACGTTGGCGCAGATCTCTTGAGCGGCTACCTGAACCTCGCGAGATACCTGTTCTGCACCGGGAATCAGGTCCCCAAGCCGTTGTAGTATCGCGTCGATCCCCAGACCAGCCACGTTTAAAAAGCGATGTGTACTTGGTAAGTCGATTCGAATGTTAAAATCACTTTGACTCATGATCTACTCCTTTCGTGACGATCAATGTCTGGTCATCATCCTGCTCTGTGCCTCCGCTAAATTCTTCGATAGCCATATACATTTCAATAGCTATTTCCATTGCGGAGTAGTGGCGAATTGATGACACTAAATCTAATAACCTGTCATAACCATACATCTCTCCATCTTCGTTCCATACTTCTACAAAACCGTCGGTACAAATAATAAATAAGTCGTCGGGTTGGAGCGTTAGAGAGTTTTGCCCGGCCACATCCATGTCTACAACACCCATGGCGGGGCCATTGGCTGGCAAAATTTCTGGTTCACCCCCGGCCGGACAGTAAATAACCGGGGAATGTCCTGCGTTGCTGTAACTCAGCTCGCGAGTTTCGATATCAAAAGCGGCTACGATGGCGGTTGCGAACATTTCTACCGCTGTAAAGTCACCGTACATACTTCTGCTCGCGTCGTTCATCACATCTGGCGTTAATTGCTCTAGGTTGTGGTTTACCCTAGCCGCACTCTGGAACGATGAGCGTAACATCGTCATCAGCAGAGCGGCCGGCATACCTTTGCCCGAAACATCGCCTAGAACAAACTGTGGCAACGGCGCATCTGGCATAAAAACGTAGAAGTCGCCGCCAACTTGTGATGCTGGTTTTGATTGCGCAAACAAATCTAAGCCAGCAATCGACGGAGGGGTCGTTGGCAGCAGTTGCATCTGCACGTTGCGCGCCATATCTGCCTCGGCCTGCAATTTTGCTTTGTTCAGGAGCTCTTGATGAAGTTGTACGTACTCAAATTGAGCACTAATTTGTTCACCAATAAGCTGAGCCAGTTTTAAGTCTGGCGTAACAAAAGGGCCGTCTAATTTGTTAACAAATACAAAGCTCGCTTGAAAAGGATCTTTGACGTGGAGGGGAAGAAATAAGAGATTCTCGATTTTTTCAAAGTCAGTTTCGTTAAAAATCGTCGATTCTTTTTCTTGGTGCATCTCTTGCAATGCACGAATAATGTTTCCGTCTAGCAGTGAGTTGTCGGGATATGCCGAAACAATCGGCGAAAGCCCGCCACTGCTGACCAGTGTAAAAAGTCCTTGAGAGTGAAAAAGCGACTGCAACGTGACGATTAGGGATGAAAACAGAGGCTGGATTTCCAAATGCCTCCGCATCGTTTGGCTCAATTGGTATAGGGTTACCAATTGATCCTGTTTTTCAACTAATTCGGCCGATATTGTGTCTACATCACTCTGAAGCTGTTGAGTGTCGCCAAAAAAACTAGCGTCTAAATCAAGCCGTTGTTGATGGGCTAAGCCATCTAATCCGTCTACAAACAAGGTTCCATTTTGTGAATCACCCAGCCTTACCCGTGCACTGATCGATTGCATTTCTGCGACCTGAGAAAATTCATTGTTCAGGCCGATCGATTGCTGTGGAGGGGCGGCTTCTTGGGGCGATTTTGTTAACGTTCGCTCGCGGTAGCTTTCGCTACGGATACAGTAAACGGTTCGGCCGTTGATTCGGAACCCGAAGCTATCTGCTCCTGCTTTAAGCCAGTTCTCCCCAAGAGACTCGAGGTAAACTTTAGTTTTTCGGTTGAGAACCCACGTTTGGTTCATTGGATCAGATAGCCTTGAGAAAAATCTCCGGGCTCTTTCAACAGCTACTTTCGTTTTTCAGCCGGTAAATCACTTGGCTCAAAATAGTTTTATGGGTTGAACGCTTTGGTCGCTTCTTCTTCGGTAATGAAGATGGGGAATGCCTTATCGAGCCAGCTGAGTTCAAAAATAATTTGAACCGCCTGTTGCAAGCCAAATAGATGCAAAGTTCCACCATGCTCCCGGGCTTTTTTGATGCCAACTACCAATGCAGAAAGTCCGGCCGAATCGATGAAGGTGACTTGGGTCATATCAACCAAGATATTGGCTTTAATCCCTTGTCCGCTCATCTTTTCAACTTCTTCTTTCAACCAAACTTTGGTACCTTGGGCCTGATACGCGTCAAAGCGACCCTTTAATTCAAGTTTTGATGCTGTTCCAATCATTGTCATATCTCCTAGATAACCCAATTAAGCGGGTTGGAAAATCGGTTTCCCCGTTTAATTTTTTTAAGAGTAACGGTTAACTCCATAGGTGTGAATGGGGATTAAGTAACAACCGCATCCGGTTGCTTTTGTTTATCGAGTAGCAGTTGAAAGTGGAAAATGTACCAGTCAACTACTTCAGAAATCGGTAGCCCTTGCGAGGCTAAATAGTTTTGTCGGGCAATCTTTTCTCGGTTGATTGGATCATCAATCACCTTGCCGATTGCGGTGGCCAAACTCTCTACATTGTCTGGCTTAAAGAACTCACCCGTGTAGCCTTCATCCATGATTACCTCTGCAAAGTCACCGATATTTGGCAGAACTGTGGCTTTGCCATAGTTGCCCGCTTGGTGTAATACGCCCGAGCTTCCGGTGGTGCTGGAGTATGGGAAAACAACGACGGCCGAATCACCGAAAATGACTGGGACATCTTCCTCAGCAACGTAGCCGGTGAAGCGCATGTTTTTTACGTGGCTGTACTGCTTTTGGGCGTTTGCCAAGTAGCCTTTTGCATTTGGGCTATCTGTACCAGCGATAACCAATTCTAGTGGCGGCCGGTCTCCACTGTTCTGCAAAATCTCAAATGCTTCGATCAGCGGCTCTACCTTTTTATAGGTGCCGAACTTCCCAAAGCTCATGATTTGCAAGGGGCCGGGTTTTAGACCAAACGAAGGTTCCGGCTTCTCAGCTTCGAACGAGCCGTGGGGGGCCAAAACAACGTTCGATGCCTCGTACTTTTCAGTCAGGATTTCTACATATTTAGGGATGGTGAGCGCCACGATGTCGGCCGTCAAAATCATCCGGGTGAACATGTTTCCAAAACCACGAATTACATTTTCGATCAGGGCGTTTTGGGCAAATCCAGCGCTCTGTAAGTCAACCGTTTCCATAATGTTGTGGAGCAACACGATGGTTGGAATGCCGCTTAAGCGAGCGATTGCGGGTGACATAAGCCCCAACGCGCCTGACACTTTGTCTCCACCAAAGGTTGCAAACTGCATGTTGTATAAAATCACATCTGGTTTGGCTTTGGTGACTGCATTCATAATGCGCACAGAGTTCCGTTTACGGCCGAATTCCCAGCAGGGAATGATTGTGAGCGGGCAGAGTGAGTCGGTGCCCGGCTCATCTTTGTACTCACCTTCGCCGTTTAATAGGTCATCAGCAAAAATAATGACCTCGGCTACTTCTGCTTTGGTGCGCATGTGCCGCACAAAGTGATATGCATATTCGTTTAATGACCCTTTTCCCGGTGGGAAAGTGGTGATCATTCCAATTTTTAATGGCTTATGCATTGGCGTATACCCCTTTAAGATCATTGCTTTTAATGATCAGCAAATCTCGTAAAAAGCGTTGAATCTCTTTACGGGTATCCACTTTCGATCCGGGTGCATCGACCCACGAAACTGGGACTTCTACAATGTTAAAATCAAATTTTCCGGCCAAATACAAGATTTCTAGATCAAAAGAGAATCCCATAATTGTCTGAGCCTCATGGAGCCTAAGCGCCGCTTCACGCGTGTACATTTTGAATCCACACTGGGTATCTTTTACCCCGATGCGGAAAAACGCTTTCACGATCCAGCGCAGCCCATTGCTCAGCATGTGGCGAAACAAACTTTTCTTGGCAACTTCAGCCCCATCGGCCGCACGTGAACCAATGGCCACGTCGTAATTTTCGTTTTGCAAATAATTTAGTAATTTGCCGACTTCTTCTATAGGGGTTGAGTTATCCGCATCGCTAAACAAAATAAATTGTCCGCGGGCCGCTTTTACCCCACGCCGAACGGCTGAGCCTTTGCCACCATTTTTTTCAGCAATCAAAACTCGCATGTTTGCAAATCCGGTTCGTTGCAAAAGTTCGACGGTACGATCGGAACTTCCGTCATCCGCCACAATAAGTTCCCAAGGGAACCCTAATCCCGAGACATGGGATGCAATTGCACCGACTGTAGGAATAATGCGGATTTCTTCGTTATAAGCTGGAATCACAATTGAAAGGAGAGGTTCTTCAGTGTTTGGAACCGTTTTCCATAAGTGATATGCGTCATATGACATGCTAGCCTCCGTTTAGCATTTGCATAAGTCACCCTAAGTGATTGGCTAATCACTTAGTGCATAGAGGTTGGTCAAGGTGTTTCGATGCGTGATATAAGGCGACCAAATTAATTGATATTGTGGCAGAGTGGATAGCTTTACTGATACTTGGCGTATAGTGGTCTCCAAACCACAAATTTAGTATTTCGTTTACAGGGGCAGTTTACCGTTAACGGGGCGTGAATGTTAAGTGGGGCAGGCAGTCCTTTAAGGCTATCTTGGGAGGTTAGATGTAGGCAAAAGGTCCGAGATTGATAGACTAATTTGTCTCAGCTGGTGAAATCGGCTAAGCCAAATCGATTTGATTACTCAAGTTCTTCGGCCACGCGAACCACAATTTGTTCTGCGACCCCGGCCTTTGATTGCAAAGGGAATTTTGCCACAAGTCCGTCCGCATCGAGCAATGTAACACGATTGGTGCTGACTCCAAATCCGGCCCCTTGAGCAGTCACATCATTGATGGCGATGAAGTCGAGTCCTTTGCGGATAAGTTTGTCACGGCCGTATTTGAAGGCGTCCTGCGTTTCGGCCGCAAAGCCCAGCACAACTTTGGGGAATCCCGATTTCTCACGCTGTTTCTGGATCGCCTGCAAAATGTCCAGCGTACGCTCTAACCCGATCGCCATCCCCCAAGCCTCAGCTTGGGTTTTCTTTATTTTTTGGTCCGATTTTGTAGATGGGGTGAAGTCAGACACAGCGGCTGCCATCAGCAAAATATCTGCTTCCTGGCAAGCAGATACCGTAGCATCATGCATATCGAGGGTTGAGGTGACGTTAACCACCGTGCACTCATTGGGTGGCTCGATGGCTACAGGGCCAAGAATCAGTGTTACTTCAGCGCCCGCATCGATTGCGGCTTGAGCCAAGGCCACCCCTTGTTTCCCGGTTGAGCGGTTGGTGATGAAACGGACCGGGTCGATTTTCTCCCGTGTAGGTCCGGCCGTAACCACAACTTTACGCCCCGCAAGCAACCCGTCTCGCCCCAAAATCGGCCGTAGGGCGGCCAGAATACCGATTGGTTCAACCATCCGCCCTTTGCCCTTTAAGCCGCTGGCCATGCGACCTTCGGCCGGGCCTACAAAGTGGACCCCGCGTGATTGCAACGTTTCGACATTGGCAACAGTGGCCGGATGGGCATACATCCCGCCGTCCATGGCAGGGGCGACAACAAGCGGTGCCCGTAGACCCACGGCTGTTAGCGTAAGCAGATTGTCTGCCATGCCGTTGGCCAGTTTGGCAAGCGTATTGGCGGTGGCTGGCACGACCACCATTAGATCGGCCGTTTCAGCGAG
>JAHDGV010000047.1:0-10963 GCA_020631655.1 Chloroflexota bacterium
ATGAGATAGTCGAATGCGACTGATCCCGTAACAACAATGTTCATTTAGTTTCTGATTAAAAAAGTGGATTTGTGTGTTTCAGCTTTTTGAATGCACCCAGCTTTTCTCTTTAGTTTGAAACACAGCTAAATTTTGAAAGAATGCCGATCCCCAAGTGGAAATTATAACACAGGAATACTATCTAATAGACCTTTCAAGGGAAATTAAGTAAATCATTCATTATGATATTGCAATAAACATAGTTTATTCAAACAAATCGGTTGGTTTGTTGGATGATATGTACCCTTCCCAAATACAATTGGGTTTGATATATCTACTATGTTTATATCCATTTTAATATTGAGACCGATTCGATAATGACAACCTCAAATCAACCCCACATTTTAGTTTGCAATCAACTTGAGCCGGTAGGGCTTGAGCTATTAAAAAATCATGCCCAAGTCACCGAACTTGTAAACCCGTCAATCGACGAGTTGAAGTCACAGATCCAGCAAATAGATGCCTTGATCATTGGCTCTGAAACACAAATTAACGAAGATGTTCTCTCTATCGCGGAGCAACTTAGAGTGATCGGTTCAGTTGGGTCCAGCTTAGTGAATGTTGACGTACCAACGGCTAACCATAAAGGGATTCAAGTCGTGAGCGCGGCCGAAGCTAACGTGGCACCCACAGCTGAGCTAGTGATTGGTATGCTTCTGATGCTAGCGCGCAAAATACCAACTGTCTTAGGAGATTCAATGCCCCGCATAGGTAGCGGACTATCAGGCAAAACTCTAGGATTAGTGGGCTTTGACCCGGTTGCTAGGCAAGTGGCCAGCTTGGCTCATGCGTTTGGGATGCATGTCTTGGCGTCTACAAAACTTGCGAGCGTTGAAATTAATCAACTGTCACATGTAGAACCGGCCGATTTTAAATACCTGCTACAACAGTCAGATTTTGTGAGCGTTCATGAAAATATCAAAGATGCAGGAAAAACATTGATCGGCAAAAAAGAGCTTTCAATGATGCGGCCGACCGCATCACTGATCAACTGTAGTTCTGACAGCCTCGTCAATCAAAAAGCGGTGTTTAATGCGTTAAACGCTGAAGAAATTTCAGGTGTCGCTTTGGATGCAAATCCGGCTGATTTGAAGCATAAGTCACTGGCGGATCATCCAAGCGCCATTGTCACCCCATCAATCGCAACAAACACGGCCGAGTCGTTTCAAGAAGTATCACTTTCTGTTGCAGAGCAAGTGATTGATATCTTGGAACACAACGAGCCCAGCGCATTGCTCCCACTAGCCGTTGTTCCGCTTGAAAAAATCATGCCGCATGAAAGCATTGATCAAAAGCGCGTTGACAGACTCAAAGGCCGTTTGGAAGAGTCAGGAACCCTCAAAAATCCCCCCATCGTAACTCCGCTAGAAGATCGCTATATGGTTTTAGACGGTGCTACACGTACAGCGGCTCTCAAACAGTTAGGCTATCCTCATGCGGTTGTCCAAATCACCACTGAGGAGCAAGGGTTAGGGCTACACACGTGGTATCACGTGATCCAGCAGATATCAGAAGATGATTTAAAACAACTGCTTGATGATTTGCCCAATATCACCTTAGAGCAGGTTCCGGCCGATGAAGCTCCCGACCGCATGTTTGAATATGGGGCTTTATGCTTCTTCCATTTTGGGAATGGTGAAACATTCCTCATTCAGCCGGAGGTTGGAGCGAATCGATTAGACGCTCTCAATTCGCTTACAGAAACGTACATAGAAGCCTCGTACGTTGACCGAACACTAGAAAGCAATATGGGTAAACTAAAGGGTGAATATTCAGATTTAACCGCCCTCGTTGTTTTCCCTGAATATACCGTGGGGCAGGTGATGCAAGTGACTTTAAGCGGCCGGTATTTTCCGGCTGGGATTACACGCTTCCTAATCCCCGGCCGTATTCTGCGAGTGAATGCTGATCTTGACATCTTAAAATCGCAACAAATGTCGATAAATGAAAAGAACCGTTGGCTACGTCGCCATCTTGAAGAAAAGATGGAAGGCAATCATATTCGGTTCTACAACGAAAGTATTTATCTGCTAGACGAATAAGTTTTTAGCCACTTAGAAATCCCAAAAAAGCCCGTTGATCTTGCTGATCGCGGGCTTTTTTTGATGATCTATCAAGAGAAATGGAACCTATTAGCCTAAGCCGTCGTTTAATCCCCATACCATTCATTCGCAGATAACATCTGCAAGCCAACAGGAGAATATAAGATGAAGAAACAGATTGTATGGATACTGGTGTGTTTAACGTTGCTACTTGCCGCTTGTGGCGGTGCGGGCTCCCCCGATTATCCAATGGCAGAAGAAGCAGCTGAAGAGATCAGTTACGAAGTAAGTGAAGAATTAGCCGACGTTGCTGAAGTTCAAGAAGAAGTCGAAATAGCGCAAGAAGAGATGGCAGAGATTTCTGAGTCAAGTGGCGCAGACGAAGTAGCTAATGCTGATGACGAAGGAATTTCCCTAGCAGAAGAACAGGGCATCGCCCCACGACGCACACGCATGATCATCAAAGATGGTCAAATCGGCGTCATGGTTGAAGATACGCAAAAGGCGCTTGACAGTGTAGGACAGCTAACCGCAACTGTTGGTGGCTATATCATCGAGCAAAATGCATATACCTTAGATGGATTTGGCTATGTGACTATGCAAATCGGGGTCCCCGTCACCGAATTTGAACGAGCCATGGTTGCCTTGCGCAAATTGGGAACTGTAACCAAAGATGCCGCTTCAGGAACCGATGTAACTGATGAATTTGTTGATCTAGGATCGCGGCTGGAAAACTTGGAAATCAAACGAGATCGCTTAAGAGCGTTCATGGCAGATGCTAAAAAAATTGATGATATTTTAAAAATCGAGGCTCAACTTTCTGAAGTTGAAGAAGAAATGGCAATCATTCAGGGGCGTATCAACTTCCTGAGAGATCGCTCGAGCTTCTCAACGATTAGTATTCAACTCGATCCGATTATCCCAACTCCAACCCCATCGCCGACACCAACAATTACCCCTACCCCATCCCCTACGCCTAGCCCAACCCCAGAGATGTGGAGACCAAGCGAAACAGCTCAAATCGCATCCTCACAGTTGCGTGGAACATTGCAAAACACGGCCGACGGTGTGATTTATACCGGTATCATTTGTGGCCCTTGGGTATTGTTGTTGTTGATACTAGGATATGGATTATTGGTAGTAAGCCGGAGATTTGGATTTAGCTTAACTGATCTTACTCGTCGAGAAACTATAGATCAATCGAGAGTGTCCAATTTATCCGAGGAAAATGACGAATCGAGTTCAGAAGAATAACTTGATGCAACCAAGAAAAGCGGCCGGGCAGTTAAATGTTCCGGCCGTTTTTTTAGTTCCAACGTTTCCAGTCCACAGCAATGACACCCTGCATCCCCCGCAGTTTTTGAGTGAACCATTCTAGGTCATTCATCCGCTCAACCGTTACCTTCATGTTGAGCACCGTCAGGCCCGATTTGCCTTCAACTTCAGCCTTGGTGCTTGAAAGCTTGATGTTACGGCCGCTGATTAACTTCGCGATATCTTCCGTCAAATTCGGCCGACGATACGCTTTGACTAACAAAGGCACATCCCAATTTTCTTGCTCATCTAAACCCCACGTTACATCAATAACTCGTGCAGGCTCTGCCAAGGCGATTTTGTGAAACTGGGAGCAGGTCACACGATGCACGGTAACCCCTCGGCCGCGGGTGATATACCCCTTAATCGGCTCAGGCGGGATTGGCATACAGCAATTCCCCATGTGATAGGCTAAACCAGCCAAGCCCTCGATGATTAGACCTTTTTGCGGATTTTTGGCTCGCCGAACTGAAACATCTTCAACAACATCCAATTCCTCTGTTGGTTCTTTTGAAGTAACTTTTTTGATGTCCTTTTTGCGATCCAGAATGAGGCCGATTGCGCCAGTTAGTTGGGAATAGGAGATGTCGCCAAATCCGATGCGAGCATAAAAGTCATCTTCATTGCTCTCTTCAAAAAACTCAACCAGTTCAGATGGGACCACAACGTCACCGTGCCTCAGACGACGCAACTCTGCCTCAACCAACTCTAGGCCACGCAGAACATTTTCTTCCCGTTCGTTATCCCTAAACCATTGCCGAACCTTGCTACGTGTTCGGCCGCTACGCGCATATCCGGCCGTTTCGCTCATCCAGTCCCGGCTGGGGCCACCCCGCTTCGCTGTGATAATTTCGACACGATCACCCGGTTGTAGCTGATAACTAAGCGGTACCATCCGTTTGTTTACCCGAGCCCCACGGCATCTGTGACCCACTTCTGAATGGATGCGATACGCAAAGTCAATCGGGGTTCCCCCTTCCGGTAGCTCAATCAAATCATCATTTGGTGTAAAGACATAAATCCGTCGATTTAGGTCATCAATGTTGACCATCCGGTTTTCGGTTGGAGCGTCTTCAGGGGCTTCATCACGCAGGTCGATCAGGAGCTGTTGCAACCATTTCACCCGCTTCAGCATTTCACCCGATGGCTTGCCCCCCTCTTTATATGCCCAGTGGGCCGCAACACCCCGCTCAGCATCATCATCCATCGCTTTTGTTCGGATTTGGACTTCAAGAACCTGCCCATCCGTGTCATAAATGGCCGTGTGCAGAGAGCGGTATCCGTTCGGTTTTGGATTAGCAATGTAATCGTCAAACTCTTCAGGGATAGGTGACCACATCCCATGAACAAGCCCTAGCACCTGGTAACATTGACCGATGTTGTCACCGTCGATGACTACGCGCATCGCGCTCAGATCGTAAATTTCAGAAAACGGAAGTTTTTTCCGTTCCATTTTGCGATGGATTGAGTAGATATGTTTTGATCGGCCTTTTACAGATGCCGTGATCCCCTGCTGTTCCAGCTTCTTTTGAAGTTCAGAAATCCGCCGTTCAATTCGATCATCTCGTTCCTGCTTTTTCTCTGCAATTTGGCTCGCCAGAGTTTTATATATCTCTGGGCTGATGTATCGGAATGAAAGATCTTCAAGCTGCCATTTCATGTGCCACATACCCAGCCGATTGGCAATTGGCGCATAAATTTCGGCCGCCTCTCGAGCAACCATTTTCTGGTGATCTTTATCAGCCATTTGGCTAACAAATTTGAGGTCTGTCAGACTATCTGCTACCCGTATCACAAGTACGCGAATATCGTCATCAATCGAATTTAAGATTGCACGGCGTAATTTCTCTAGCTGAACCGGATCATCCTTTTTTCCAAGGATTTGGGTGTAGGGCATTAATCGGTTCACCCCATCCACAAGCTTAGACACCCCATCACCCAACGCATTGCGCAATCGGGCCAAGTTAAAATCAGAATTATAAAATTCCTCAGTCAGAACATCATGCACAAGCCCGGCCGTGGTTGTGGCTGGGTCAAATCCAATGTTGGCCAAGTGCCATGACACGACCCGGTCATGCTCAACATACGACTCACCGCTTAGCCGCCGACGATCTTGGTGAATCTCGGCCGCAAAGTTATGTGCTTTGTGCAAATCCCGAACTTCAATAGAGCTAGCATCATTATTCGTTAATGCCGCTATCTGCTCTAAAGTAGGGATTATGATGTCATTATTCATCTGAACTAAAAAAGCGTCTCCCACGAATAATTGGGGAAGACGCCATCTCTTTTTATCTTTTTGTGAACAGTCTGATACTGGCACAGACACGTTCCCAGTTGGTTAATCGTGCCTAGTCAGTTTTTAAGAGCAATGAGGGATGTATGCTCTGCTGATTAAAAGTTTAAGCCTCGGCCTCATCATCCGTTGATTTAGAAGACATTTTGCCGGTCAGTGCATTTAGGTCAATACCACCTATGCTATTAGATGCACTCTGACTCATCTGGTTTACATTTTCGGCCCAAGTTTGTCTGTTTTCATTAACAATATTACGCCACTCAACGCTCCGTTCAGCCAGCTTTGAGCGAGTTTCTTCACCCGATTGCGGAGCTAAAACGACGGCAACCGCTGCTCCGACTAATCCACCGATGATAAATCCGGCCAAAAATGCCCCAAACCCACTTTCTCTATCATTATTATTGCTCATAAATATTTCCTACCATGCGAGTGCAACCGGTTTTAATCAGGCAAATTCCGTTTGCGCGGGCCAAACAACACCCGTAAACCGCGACTAATACCAGCGATAAAGCTGGTGGTTTTAATAGTCGGCTCAACAACATTTTTGCTCACAAAACTGGTGGTTTCCTGAACCATCACCATCGTTTCGTTTGTCTTTTCAAGAATCGGCCGAATCTCATAATCAATCATATTGATTAGCCTAATCAAAGCGACAAAAACCATTGTCATAACGACCACGGCTGAGCAAGATGTAAGTGCAAAAAGCATAATAAATACATCTCGCATCGCTTCAATTCTGTCTGGATACGTAAATGCCAGCCAGATGATTAGACCGATTAAGGCCAACAAAACTACGGCAACCACAGAAACTGAAATCCAGACAAATCTCTGAGATATTCGAGGCTTTTGATCTGGATTATAGCTGGCGGAATAAGTTGGCTGAATGTCTTTTGTCATAAAATGATTTTTACCCAAAGAAGTATAACAGTTGGGCAATCTCGATTCAAAAAAAACTAACGATTAGGAAGATTAAACTGTTCCAGCATTTCTTCAACCGTCAAATTGCCTGTGTTCCGGAAAATCATAACTGTTGGCTGGTCGTAAACCGTGAAGCTTTCATCTGCTCGCACCGCCATCAACTGACGTCGAGCGGCATAATAATCAGATACAACTTCAGGAGGTGTTAGGTTCGGCCAATTAAACAGATGGGGGACCAAGTGTAGTGGCCCGAGCTTTGGCGGCCGATCTTGCACAAACGCAACTTCGTATCCCAATTTACCATCAAATAAAAGCTGGTGAAACTGGCCCGAAATCGGATAGCGCCGCCCCAGCCGAGGAACAACACCGTAGCTGCGGTTAGATGGGATTACGAAGAAATCAGCGTTTGCTAGCGTTTCTAGATTGTCTTCAAGTTTTTCAGGCGTATCCAACGGCATCGATTTGCTTAGCCAGTTTACGTCTTGGATCACCACTCGATCTCGGCCGGCTAAACGCCCATCTATCATTACGGGGGAAGGCAGGTATTCGTCCCACGCTTCATTGACGACGATAGATCGGCTGGGAACATTATTAATCATCCACAGCGAAGCCGCGTGCCACGGATGAACCCGGCTGTAAATAGACGAGAAAGCAATCGCGTAAACAAAAGTAAACCCAACAACTAGGCCAACTGCGGCCCGGCGAACCCCATCCCAACGAATTTGGTTCAGCAACCATGCGGCAAAAATAACAATAAAAGGGGACAGCGGGAGCAAGTATCGCATAAACTTCGTGTGGAATTGCCCCGTAGTCAAAAAATACGGAACGCACCAGCCAAGAACCACAATCCCTTTTACCCAAATAGAGCTAAAGTTTTCGTTTTGAATCTCTTTAACCCCACGCAAAAATGTCAAAACGGTGAATATGCCAAATGCGAGAAATCCAACATAGCCTAGCGCAGCTCCCATCCCCCAGTTGATTTGATTCTCGATATGGTACAAGTACGCCAAGGTGCCATCGTACTGGCGGATAAACGGAAAGGCATTCCCACCGTTGACCATGACATTTTGTGCTGAAATATTATCAAAATAACAGGCGCCGGGGATGAACCCTGCAATTTCTGAGCTGTTTGGTCCAAATTCCAGTGGGCAACTTGTATCCAATATGGCAAAAGGGTTAGTTACGAAAAACGTAACAAGCACAATCAAACCATACATGATCAGCCGTTTAATCAGGGTTTTGCGTGACAAAATCAGGATCACGAACAAAGCGGGCAAGCCTAACATAATGGCGCTAAATTTAGAGCCGATGGCTAGCCCAGTCGTAATACCTGCAAAAATCAGCCAGCGTGGAAACGGGTTCGGATCAGTGTCAAAGATTTCTTGGGTTTGCGGCAAACTCCACACAAGGAGCAAAATGGTTAATGTGACGAAGAACGCCATCGCAGGATCAGAAATGAAAAAGTGCGCCTGCTGAATGTGCATAACGGTACCGGCTAA
The DNA here is from genome assembly GCA_020631655.1 of Chloroflexota bacterium. Taxonomy (GTDB): domain Bacteria; phylum Chloroflexota; class Anaerolineae; order Promineifilales; family Promineifilaceae; genus WTJY01. The sequence goes on from JAHDGV010000047.1 coordinate 8,106, forward strand.
CAAAGCGGCCGACACCAACCCTACCCGCGTTCCAGCCAAGCTCCGGCCGAGCAAAAATACAACAACGACTGTGAGCAAGTCGTACAAGCCGCTCATCCAGCGGCCGACGAGTGTGACTCGATCAAAAAGAGTTAGGTTGGTGTACCAAGTCAGAGTTTCTGGTGCAATTTGATTTGGAGAGTTACGAAAAAGTGCTGTGATGCCATTCTCGGCCGCAACACCCATGTAAAGTGGAAAATGTCCGTATGCGAATTTTCTAGGCTCATCCCTTAAAACCGCTACAGACTCACTATCAACATCAGCCGGCCAGTAGAACGGATTAAACGTCGATTCATCTGCCGTAAAAGCATCGACAAAACTATCGTTGCGTAAAAAATCAACAGAACTGGCTACCCAAGATATGTAGCGCTCATCAGGATGATAGTGCTGAAGCTGATCCCAGTTTAACCCTCGCCATCTAAAAAAAGCGGCTACCAAAATGATGAGAAGTAGAACGGCCCAGTCCCACCAAAAAATTTTACGACTTTCTTTTTCCATCATTCAGAATCATCTCACAGCTTGAATCAAGGTCAAATTTTCAAAAAAAAAGCGGACTGGATAATCCAGTCCGCTAAGATTTTTAACAAGGGTGTTTCTTAAAAAGGATTACTCTTCATCCTCTTCAGGAACCTCAACCACGTTCTCATCACCCTCTTCAACCACTTCAGCTTTACGGTTAACCGCGAAGCGAGCAATGGTTAAGTCAGGAGTAGTCAGAATCGTAACACCTTCTGGGACAACGATGTCAGCAACGGTTAAGTTACGGCTTGGTTTGTCGATCAATTCTGCGTTTGCTTCGATGGTAGAAACCAATTGACTTGATTTAGCTTCAATCTCGATTGTGCTAACCACTTGAAGGGTTGAGCCCAAACCTTGTTGTTCTGGGATTGATTTACCAATCAAAACGATCTCAACCGTACCGCGGACAACTGAATCTGCATCAACTTCTAAAAAGTCTACGTGCAAAAGGTCAGGGCGATATACATGACGCTGTACTTCACGAGCTAGAACCTGACGTTCTTTGCCATTTAGCATCAGGGTCAAAATATCATTTTCACCCGAGTCACGTAAGGTTAATTGAGTTTTTAGAGCATTCACTTGAATACTTTCTGGCTCTCCCAAACCGTAAATAACGGCTGGAATAACACCTTCACGGCGCAATTGTTTTACTTTCTTTCCCGAAATTTCGCGACTTTCGGCTTCTAGAATAATTTTTTCGGACATAAGGTTTTCCTTTTGACAACAAAGAACCCCTTTTGCTTGGATTCAAAGGGGTTCTGGAACTCAGACCTTTTTCTTACCGTTACATTTTGGCACAAATGGGTCTGCCTGAAGTAAAATTACAGGTATCAGTTGTTATTGTTTTTTAAACTTACAACTTATACGGGCCAAAGAGTATAGCATACCCAAAACCCGTATTCAACAGTATAAAATATAATTTTGGTAACGATCTCAATGACAGTTAAAGAAATTTCGTCTCTAGAAGATTACTTCACACATGTACAAAACTCGGGTAAATTGCTCACTATCAATCACGCGGTTAATTGGAGCGACGCAACTTTACAAATGCTGGGTGTCAACCTAAGCGGCCGAGTTAAAAAAGCACTCAAAAATGCTTTACCCGATCCACTCAGCTTCCAACTTGGCCGAGTGTTTTGGGTCGCTCATTTCCGCGATCTAAATATGCCAGCCCGTGAGTTTGCCACCCGCGTTGCTCGCCGGAGCCGTGCCAGCAGTGATCCAGATTTTGCGGCAATGCCGATCAAAGCGGTGTTTGGCGGGCTAAAATCATTGATCAACGATGATGATTTGGTTGAAAAAATTCGTGATGACTTGTCTCCAGAATTGAGCGTAATCTGGGAATCAGCTTAATCTGCGGTCAACGGTCAGCAAAATCGCTAAAATTTAGGAGAAGGTTACAAGCTGTGTAATCTTCTCCTTTTTTGTTGGGTAAACCCACGCCACCACATGCGTAATCGGCCGATGTTTCATCGTTTCTCACCACTCACAATAATTTGCTTACTTAGCCTATTTCTTCTTGGCTGTGCTGATATCCCCCTGCTGGATATCGAGCTGGTCGACGAAATCGATAGCCCCGCCATTAGCGTCGGTTCAACTTACACAATTCGGGCAGATGGGGCCGAGCAAACAATCACATCAAGCGGGGCTACCATCCGTCAAGTGCTTGAAAGTACAGACATCGAGATCGGGCTGAACGATGAAATAAGTCCACCATTATTCGAACCGGCTGTACCAGATTCAGTGATAACTATTGTTCGAGTAAGTGAAGAGATTGAGAGCATTGAACGGAGTGTGCCTTTTGAGCGGCGGAGCGTGCGTAACGAAACCATGTCGGCTGATGAGCCACCCGTCATCATCCAACAAGGGCAAAACGGGCTAGAGGAGCTGACAGTCACAATCGTCTATCGAGACGGGATAGAGGTAGATCGGCGTATCACTCGTGTAATCTTGGTCGATGAACCGATTGAAGAAATCATGATGATCGGGGTCGATGTGGTGGCCCAAGAGCAAGATTTCCGGTTCGAAGGGAAGTTGGCCTTCATTAATGGAAGTGGTGCTCAAATTTTTAACGGCACAAACAGCACGGTTCAAAACTTGAACTTAGGCGGTGTCCCAGATCGCCGGGTCTTCTCACTCTCTCCGGACGGAGATTGGATCTTGTACACCGTCACCGCCGAAACCAGCTCGGCCGACGATGAGGAACCTGCTTTCAATCAGTTATGGTTGCTCCCTACCCGAAACGGGGCTCGGCAGGCGAGCCTCATCAGCGAAAATGTGCTGTGGGCAGGCTGGAATCC
>JAHDGV010000047.1:11063-13244 GCA_020631655.1 Chloroflexota bacterium
GGGCTCGGCAGGCGAGCCTCATCAGCGAAAATGTGCTGTGGGCAGGCTGGAATCCGGCCCTCCGTGAACGGCCGGAGATCGCGTTTTCGACCGGTGTACCCACCACGGTTTCACCCGGCTGGGAAGCCAATAACGACTTGTGGCTGGCGGAATTGGATGGGGGGGATCTCATCACAGATACGCTGAGCCAAATTGTTGAGCCATATCCGGCCGTGTTTGGCTGGTGGGGAGGAGATTATGCTTGGTCCCCCGACGGAAGCCAGATTGGCTACAGCTTCGCAAACGAGATTGGTACCATTCCCGCACAGCGGCCAGTGTCAGGTGCTCTTGTGCGCCGCCAGCTGCTTCACACCTTTGTGGAATATGACACCCGCTCAGACTGGGTCTGGATTCCGCCGTTGTCTTGGTCTCCAGATGGGACGTTGCTCGCATTTTCGCGCCACTCGGGTGATGAATCAACGGCCGAATTATTTGAAACTTGGATGTTGCACGTCCCGCTGGCTCAAGCCGGAGATGAAAGTGCCTTAAAGCTCAAGGCAAACAGCGGCATTTGGAGCTATCCGTTTTGGGCCGCTGATATCGGAGGACAAGGGGAAGATCGGGCTTTTGCTTGGCTAAAAGCAACCAATGGGCAAAACACACTTTCGAGCAGTTACGCCCTCTGGCTCGCAGACGAAGATGGGAGCAACGGCCGGCAAATTTTTCCGGCCGAGGGGCTGTCTGGATCCTTCCCACGGGAACGTGGAGCGGTCACTTGGAGTGCGGTTGAGCCCAATCGATTGGCCTTTGTGTACGATGATGATCTGCTGATTTATGACCTGCAAACCGAGACGGTGCAAAAAATGACCGACAGCGACGGCCGGATTAGCCATCCCACGTGGGCCCCGTATGGCGCGGGTCGCTAGATCATTGCGCAGGGTGGCCGTCGGCAAATGGTTGACAAGACATCTGGGAAATCCACCCGTTTTTGATACAGTCCTACCCACATGCAACATTCAACACGCATCAAACCGTTCTGGGTCATAGCCCTTTTGATTCTGGCACTAGGCTGTGCTTTAGCGGCTGGTTTATTGCAACGCCAAATCGATTTTGAAACCCGTGGCACCTTCAGCGTGGGCGACCCGATCCATGAAAATCAGAGCAACACACGGCTGGGATTGGTAGTCAGCCTTGAACAGTATGACCCGGCCGAGCTTAACGAAAATTTGGCTCAGATTGCGAGCTTAGGCGTTGAAACAATCCGGCAAAGCTATTTTCATGCGCCCGATTTTGATTGGTCTATTTCAGACGCACATTTCGCCGCTTTAGCCAATCACCCCACCCTCAAACTCGTTCCCTTGTTAGATGGGAATCCTGCCAACAATTTTAGCCCCATCGATCCAGAAATTTATGCCACATGGACGGCCGAATTTGCAACCCGCTACGGCACACAAATTGACCACTACATAATTTGGGATGAACCCAATATCACAACCCATTGGGGGATGGGGGAGATCAATCCGCAAAGCTATGCGGCCATGCTCACGGCCGCATCTGTGGCGATTAAAGATGCTGATCCTACCGCCCAAATTGTGCTAGCACCGCTAGCCCCCACCACCGAAAACAATTTGACCAACATGGCCGAAGTGCCGTTTTTGGAGGCCGTTTACAGCACAGGTGCGGCCGATGCGTTTGACATCGTAGCGGTCAAGCCCTACGGCTTCGATCTGCCACCTTCTGATCGTACCATCGATCAAAGTGTTCTCAACTTTAGTCGGCCGATTTTGGTGCGAGAGTTTTTAGTTGCTCAAGGGGACGGCGACAAAGAAATTTGGGCCGGAAATTTCGGCTGGAATCGGCTAGCAGATGATTGGGGCGGCGATGAATCTCCATGGGAATCGGTCAGCCACATCGATCAAGAGCGGCATACAAATTTAGCCATCGGCCGGGCCGCAACCGAATGGCCGTGGATGACCCAGATGTTTTTGCACCATTGGGAGCCGATCCAAACAAGTGCGAATGATCCGATTGTTGGGTTTCAGGTAAAAGATGCCATTACAGACAGTCTGGCAACGCTCTCAACCCAAAATGGGTCGGGATTCTATCCCGCCATGCCAGAGCTAAACGACACGGATTGGCTGGGCGGCTGGCGCTTCTCACCCGAATTTGGGGCGGACATGAGCCAAAAATCTGAAGGGGATG
>JAHDGV010000047.1:13344-23344 GCA_020631655.1 Chloroflexota bacterium
TGGCGCTTCTCACCCGAATTTGGGGCGGACATGAGCCAAAAATCTGAAGGGGATGATCCAGATCAAGTCGTTTTTAGATTTGAAGGAACCGAGGTTGGTCTAAAAGTTCGTCGGGCAAATTATCGCGCTCGCTTCAACATCATGATCGATGGGGAGCCAGCCAACGCGTTGCCGCATGATGATCGCACGGCCGAGTATGGCTCAGCGTTGGTGCTCAACACCAACAATCCAGACGAAGATCAGATTGAAACAATTGTCGTGGCTACAGGTCTGGAGCCGGGCGTTCATGAAATGGTCGTGACCGGTTTCCGTGGTTGGGATCAGTGGGCCTTGAAAGGATTTGTCGTCGCCAATCAACCAAATCTTACCCAGCTAGAACTGACAAAAAATATGCTGTGGTGGGGCAGTCTGCTATTCGCTTTAGCCGGTCTGGTCCTGTTTTGGCAAGCTCAAATGGGGCGATGGCTTCTGAGCCTCGTTCCAGCCACTTTGTCAGACAGAAGCTACTTATGGCTCACCTCAGCGGCCGGGATGCTCGTGTCGCTAACCGGCTGGCTAACATGGGGGGCTACACCAGACGGCATTTTTCGCCGATTGGGTGATGGGTCACAGCTTTTGGTTTTATTCGGCACGGCCGTCGTTTTTTATGTTACCCCATGGCTCCCCGCCTATCTTTTAGCCCTGCTATTTTTATTTTTAATCATTTATCAACGGCCGGTCATGGGGCTGGTTCTGATTAGTTTTGCCATTCCGTTTTACGTGCCGCAATTGCTTAAACCGATCTCTGTTTATCGGTTTTCGCCGGTCGAAATTTTTACCCTGATCACATTTGGAGCCATGCTGATCCGCACCGGCCGGCAGTGGCTCGAAAAAGCGGCAATCAGCGATTTTGGAGCCAGACCCAAACTGACACTTACCGATTGGGCAGTAATTTTGCTTGTTGTTGTCTCCGTCATTTCGCTTGCGTTTACGCAACGACTCGACGTAGCCACCAACGAGCTTCGCACCGTCATCATTGCTCCCGCCCTGTTTTATTGGATGTTGCGCCGAACAAGGCCAACCGCTAGAGAAATCAACTGGATCTTGGTTGCATTTGTGGCCGGTGGGTTCGCTGTGGCTGCAATAGGGCTGGGCCAATATTTTGTGGGCAGTAACACCATCACGGCCGAAGGTGGGCTACAGCGGCTCCGCTCAATTTACGGCTCGCCCAACAATGTGGCTCTGTATTTGGGCCGCATCTACCCGATTTTGTTTGCAGGCTTGCTGGCCGCCGTTTGGACAAATGACGGCTTGAAAATATCTGATCTTTTTAAAAAATGGCCCATGTTAATCGCATGGATGGCGATTACGCTGGCAATCTTGCTTTCATTTAGCCGAGGTGGCGTTTTGATCGGATTACCGGTTGCCACGGCCGTCGTCTTTTTCTTGTGGCAACGGCGGCGTCAACGGCCGGTGTGGCCTTGGCTTGCGGCCGGGCTCGTCATAATCGTCATTGGGTATTTCGGCGCCTTGCAGGTTCCTGCGCTGGCAGGCAGGCTCGATTTGGGTAGCCAAACGGCCGGGTTCCGGATCAATCTATGGCAATCTAGCCTGCAAATCATCCAAGACCATCCGCTGACCGGTGTGGGGCTAGACAACTTTTTGTACAGCTATCGGAACACTTACATTTTGGCACGGGCCTGGCAAGAGCCAAACTTAAATCATCCTCACAATCATATTTTTGATTTTCTAACACGGCTGGGCATTCCGGGGCTGATAGCTGGGATCATGCTTTTTTGGGGGATTATCAAAAATTTAGTCGCCAAATTACGGGAAGCAAATTCTGCAGATTCTTGGGCATTGACGGCCGGCTTGCTGGGCTCAATTGGCTACATTTTAGCCCACGGCCTTGTTGATCATTCCTTCTTTTTGATCGATCTTGCCTATTCAATAATGCTGTTTGCAGCCCTGAGTCATATGAATTTGCAACATTTTTTCTTAAATTCTATGCACATTTCTGAGAAATCTGGATAATTAGCGCAACTATCCCGTACAGGACGGGTTTTCACATTCGAGGTTCAATCAGACTGCTCATTTCGCGGGGCATCTCTGAACTCAATTTTTATAAAAATTACCCGATTTCCGGGACAGATTACAGGTAACCTCAAATAGTACAGAAACATTTGTGGAGGATTTTAAATGAGTGATATCAACAAACGCGTAACAGCAATCATCGTAGACCTTTTGGGTGTGGAAGAAGATCAGGTAACCCCTGAAGCTCACTTTCGTAATGACCTAGAAGCAGACTCACTAGACCTTGTAGAGCTTATCATGGGCTTTGAAGAAGAGTTTGGGGGCGAGATTTCTGACGAAGACGCACAATCAATTACAACCGTTGGCGAAGCGATCACCTATTTGGCCGCTCGTACCGGCGAAAGCTAATTGATTTTTCTTTTTAATTTAAACGACAAAAGCGGCCCTAGGGCCGCTTTTTTATTTCTATTTTTTAAAATTTTAGGATCTGAAGAATTTGATCGCCCCAATCAGAATCAGGAGCACGGCCAACATATGGAGCATAAATCCGATTCCGGGGTTTGGGGTGAGCCGCAACCAAAATATGTAAGCCGAGCGAGACAGCCAAAGAAGCCTTGCGGGGAAAACGGCCGAAACCAAAGCTACGGCCGCAACTAAACCAACAAGTAATTTAGACGGAATGCGAGCCAGTAGCGGCCGACCAACTGCCAACAGGCTGACTAAACCTATCCCTGCAAACCGAAATAGCCACTCACCAGTTGCCGCAAACTTCTCTCCGTTTAGCGGCAGAACCTCAAAAGCCGGCATAGCGATCAAGGCCAACACAAGCCCCAATCCACTCATGATCCAGCCTCGCCTCCCCTCAGCATCTGTCAGCACAGACCACAGAATCACCATAGCGCCCAAGCAAATTGGTGGCAGGTAGAACCAGTTTCGGTTCGGCAGTTCACCCGTATCGAATTGAGGCAAAAATTTTAGCCACTCGCTGATGTCCAAACCAATCAAAGTCAAACCAACCGATTGCAGTTTAAACCATGGTAAAAAATAGCCGATCAGCATCAGCACAAAGCCCGCCATCATAAAATCGGACCAGCCAAACGCAAAGCGTTGAGTCTCTTGTCTTGTTTCAGCTTGAATCATTTCCCCCTCCCCCCTATTCGCCTTTTTTTGGATCGATGAGCTTTCTCAGTTTGCTATCTTCCGCATCTTGCATAGCAAAAAATTCAGCCAGTTTGGCACTTTGCCGCTGACGTAGGGCCAAAAGTGCCACAGCCTGTATGTCAGATGGGGTAACGCTGGTCCGGCCGTCGGCCGCCGCATGTGCCCGCCCCGCTTCAAACATCGCAATTTCTGCCCGTCCAGACTCAATTTTTGCCTGACGGATAATTTCAAGCCCAAGCTCTTTCGCCTCGGCCGAAATTTCAACTTCTGACAGCAGGTCAACCGCTTTTTGAATTTCGGCCGCTAAATCAAGGGTTGCATCTGCAAATTCGGCTGAAAGTGAATCAGCATCTTTCCTAAAGCGCAATGATTGTTCATATGCTTCAAAACGCTCGGCCGGGTCTTCTAATCCCCGTACAACCACGCGCAGGCCAAAACGGTCCATAATTTGCGGCCGTAACGTCCCCTCTTCAGGGTTCATCGAACCGGCCAGCACAAATTTTGAGCGATAGGTCAGATTGTTCGGCCCACGTCGAACAGTGTAATACCCTTGCGCAGATGCATCTAAAATCGCATCAAGAACAACGTCATCCAGCAAATTAACTTCGTCGATATACAGAAGATGATTATCTGCCTGAGCCAACAATCCTTTATCGAGCCGAACCTTTCCTTTTTCAGCCAACACCCGTTCATTGATGCCGCCAACCACGTCGTCGAGTCGTGCGTTTAGTGGCAGTTCAATCAATCTCATTTTCTCTTGGCGGGTCAGCGCTTCTTGATAGCCAAATTTAGTCGCGCACGACTTGCACACGGCTCCCAAACCATCCAGCTCAACCGCTTTTTCGGTGCAGTTAAAGCCGTTCTCGCACAGCGAACGAGTAACGATGGGAAGCAAGTCGATAAGAGAACGCACGGCCGTCGTCTTTGCCGTTCCTCGCGCTCCGATTAGTAAAACGCCGCCAATCGCAGGATTTACAATTGAAAGAATAAGAGCCAGCTTCATCTCTTCTTGGCCAATCAGAGCCAAAAACGGAAACGGTTCCCCATCAGCCAACCCCATATCGTTTTGTTCCGCGTGCTCAATTATTTTTCGTGCGGGGGATGCGTCGCGCAAGATTTTGAGGAGTGATGATTCAGACACAGTTTAATTATTTGTCAGCTTCGGCCAATTGGAGGCGCAAATTACGACGTAAATACCCTTTTTCAAAAATCTCTTTTTCTTCGTCTGTTTCAGGGATGAGGCGGGGCACTTCCATAGGCTTACCATCTTTACCCAACGCCACATACACAAAATAGGCCGTGTTGGTGTGAGTGATTTCGCCCGTACGCACATTTTCAGCACGGACCTCAACGCGCGTTTCAATCGATGTCCGGCCGACCCACGTCACACACGCATCTACAAACATAATGTTGCCGATATGCACGGGGGACAAAAACCGCATGCTGTCCACAGTAACGGTCACAACCGCACGAGCAGCGTGCCGTACGGCCGCCATTGCACCCGCCTCATCACAAATTTTCATGATGATGCCACCGTGTACATTGCCCAACGTGTTGGCATCAGTTGGACCCATCACCTGTGCTAAGGTGACCCTTGATTGTGCTACAGTTTTACCTTCCATCATTTTAGCTTATCAGTTTATGTGTCTATCAGCCAATCAGCCGATTAGCCCGGTGTAAATGGTTAAAAGCTGTTCGGCCGAGCGCTGCCACGTGAACCACTCTTTCTGCTTAAAACCGGCCGTGATTAACGCTTGTTGCTTGTTCTCATTGCCCAGCAATTCAGCTAGCTCATCGGCCCACATTTCAACCCCTTCTGGCGGCAGTTGCACCGTTGCTTCACCCGCAACTTCTGGCAAGCACGATGCATCTGAGTTGATAACGGGGGTTCCACACCCCATTGCTTCTAAGATCGGTAAGCCAAATCCCTCGTATAAACTTGGGAACGCTAGAGCCGTTGCCCCTGAGTAAATGGCAGGTAGATCAACATCATCAACAAAGCCGGTAAAAATAATCCGGCCGTCTAATCCTTGCTTACTCACTTCAGCCAAAATATCGTCAAACAGCCACCCTTTTCCACCCGTAATCACCAAATTATGGGGAAAGCGATCCGCAATTTTGCCAAACGCCTGGATCAACAGCTGATAATTTTTTCGCGGCTGAACCGTTCCTACAGCCAGCACCCAAGGTGCACTGCCTAATTGATATTTACTGCGCACGTGATCGATTGCACTCGGGTCGGTAACCGGTTTAAAGCTGGGATTAACCCCGCTATACAGCACGGTGATTTTTTCTGATGGAACTTGCCACAGATCAACCAAATCTTTTTGGGTTGCCACTGAATCGGCCAAAACATGAGTTGCGCGGCCGACAGACCACGGCACCACGTTGTTCAAGTAATTGACCAATGCGGGGGTAAAGGTGTGCGGATAATGCAGAAAAGATAAATCGTGAACGGTGAGCAGGGTTGGAATATTTCCAGCGATGGGTGGCAGGACAAAATCGGGAGAGTGAAAGAGGTTGAGGCGGCCGGTAAATGTTTGAACCGGTATCGGCATTCTTAATCGATACCAGAGCCGATAAAGCCACTTCTCACTCAGGAAGGCCGGTTTGTACGTTACGTTTTGATGATTGGGTAGTGGATTGGCAACCGGTGTGGGTTTTGTCTGCTTGGCCGAAAACAAGGTGACATCAAACTGGTCTGCAAACTGCGTTTGATGAACCAGTGCATTCATCAGCTCTCGCGTATACCGACCAATCCCCCCGCCCTGTGTCAGGGCAGAGGTGACGTCGATGCCAACAGTTGATTTTTTTTCAGCCAAAGCGGTAAAAAGTAGGCGCCAAGGGATTAGACTTTATCTACATCACCGTAGGTCCAATAGCGGTTAACGAAAAAGTTCCAGAGCATGACAACGCCTACAATCAAGGCCAGGGCGATGTTGTCGCCAAGCCAATAGGCGGTTTCTGTTCCCAGTGATGGGAAGAGCAAATCAACCATGTCACCAAACCAAAAGTGAATGTAGGTGAACGTTGGAGGGCGAATCAAAAAGCCGGCCGCGTTAACAGCCACAAACTGGCTCATTTGTAATCGTTTTGATTTAGAGCGAGACTCTGGATAGGTCCAATATCGATTCCAGATGAAATTACTGATAACGGCCAAAACAAACGAGATTCCCGTGACGATGCCTAACGCCAAACTTGCGGGTTCCATGCTGGCAAATATTGTAGCGATAGAATCAAAAACTCCACGCTCGGCCAAATTTAGAAAGGGTTGGCGAAGTAGGTTAAACGAGCCAAAATCAATAACCGCACCGATTACACCCACAACGGCAAATTTTAGGAAGCGTTCAACCTCTTTTGGATTAGGGCCATACCGCCCCACTTTATTGGATACGGTTGTTATCATAGAACGTGATTTTTCCTCTTTTTTTTCATCCATGGTTTCATGGAGCACAGACATGAGTTTTCCTTTTTCCTCAGGAGAAGAATTTAATCTCCAACCTGTAAATAGTTACCTGTCTCACTCTAGCCAGACAGTTTAACAGATTTTTCGTTACGAAAATACTTTCCTCTCGGGATCATAACGTTGGGGTCGAGCAACATCTCTTGAATCGCAAAAAACAGACCCAGAATAAACCAATTATGGTTGACGTATAAATTATCAACTAAATGATGGGTAGCTAATGCCACCCACACGCCTATCAACCCCAGTGCCAAACCACGCTGTGACAGTGATAAATGTGGCAACTTCATCAGGATTTGGCAAAAAATTGCGATCCAAAACAGTAAATATGCGACAAGCCCAAGTATACCGGTTTCGGCCAACAAATTAATGTAGTAATTGTGCGCATGACCAAGCGATCTTTCCCATCGGCCGACAAAATAATCTGGGTAAGCGGCGTCATAATTGCCAAACCCAACTCCGGTCCAAATATCACTTTGGAACATGCCAAAAGCGGCCTGCCAAAATGCTTGGCGTTCTAAAACTGCAAAATTTGCGGGGCTCACTTCTTGATCGCGTAAATCTGCAAATTCGATCTCAGTTGAGCTAGTAAGCCGATCTGAAATAGAAGCCGGGATCAGCCCAAGTTGGAAAACAACGCCCAACGCCAAAAAGCCGGCCACGATTAATCCAACACCAACCCATCTATTTTTGGGAAAGAAAAAAGCAATCGCCCCACTCCCTACGACGGCCGCTAACCATGCCCCACGACTCCAAGAGGCGATGAGAGCTACACCCATCAAGGCGGCAATTCCAAGCAAAACAATCAGCCAGCCAACCGGCAAAGGGGGGTCATCCTCGCTGGTTGCGTCTGGTAATGATAAAAATCGAGCGATCCAAACCCAAACTTGTGGCAAACAAACACCGATCATAAAAACGGTGATCCACGCCATGTAGCCACCATAAGGATTGGGCTGTTCAAAGGTGCCAAACGCTCGATAAAATCGGCCGAGAATTTGGAAGGATTCTGGGCCATCAGTTGCCAAAAATTGACTGATCCCGATAGCCGCTTGAGCCAACCCAGCGATCGCAACAAAACTAAATAAGATCCAAACACCATTTGCTTGATTTTTCCAATCTTTGGTTGTTTGTCCAACAAAATCTAAACAGATCAGCATCATCAATCCCAACTGAATCCATTTAATCACCTCTTTCGCCCCGTCTGCAACAGATTCGGCCGATAGCACCGTGATTAGCATGACTGCAGCAAAGGCTAACAGCCACGTAAAGCTTTTGGCATGGGGCAATGATTTGTCTTTACGCGTCAGCCATGTTACCAGCCAAAACAAGATCAGCGCGCCAAATACAATCTGACCAGACGCGATTGGTAACCGGCCGATGATGGGCCAGCCAGCACGCGCCTCATATGCACCAAGCGGGCCGATAAGCAGAACGATGGGTATCGCAAGTACGGGATATTTAAGCAACAACCAGCCCATAACCACCAAAACAATGGCGGCCAAAGCGGTCCACAAGACAATTAGAGGAACAAATGCGATAAAAAGAGCACTTAAAATCGCACCACCTATTCCCATCAGTAAGATCGAATCTTTGAATGGATTGGGTTGAAATTGCTTAAAAATTTGCATAAAAAAACCCTGCTAGTTTAAAAAACCAACAGGGCAAAAATTGCTAATGTTGGATGGTTAGCAACATGGCTATCCATCACCAATGTTACCAACTAAATTCGAGTTTTAAAATATTCGATTGTTTCTTTTAAGCCGGTTTCCAAATCAACTTTTGGTTCCCAACCTAAAATAGACATCGCTTTTGTATTGTCCGGCCGGCGAACTTTTGGATCGTCCGTAATCCGGTCATCAGTTGGTTCAATATAGTGAATCTCTGACTTGCTACCGGTTGCTTTTAATACCGCTTCTGCAAACTGAGTAATGGTGATTTCACTTGGGTTACCAATATTTACTGGCAAGGTCTCATCGCTATGGAGCAATTTGTAAATACCATCAATCAGGTCGCTGTAGAATTGAAACGAGCGAGTCCGTGTACCATCACCAAACACTGTGAGCGGTTTACCCGTTAGTGCTTGATAGATGAAATTTGGAACAACACGGCCGTCGTGCAATCGCATACGAGGGCCATAGGTATTAAATATCCGAACGATGCGAGTTTCAACGCCGTGATACCTATGATATGCCATCGTCATAGCTTCGGAAAACCTCTTCGCCTCGTCATACACACCACGTGGGCCGATAGGATTTACATGTCCCCAGTAGGTTTCTGGCTGTGGGTTGATTTGTGGGTCTCCATAAACTTCTGAGGTAGACGCCAACAAAAATTTTGCCCCTTTGGCTTTGGCCAATCCCAAAGCATTCATTGTTCCAATCGATCCCACTTTCATTGTAGGGATAGGATGTTCCAAATAATCGATTGGGCTTGCCGGTGAAGCAAAATGTAGAACTGCATCCAAGTCTCCGCTTACGTGGATGTAGTTATACACATTGTGTTTTACGAAAGTAAATTTTTCATGACCAAAAAGATGTTCGATGTTTTGTAGGTTTCCAGTTAATAGGTTATCCATTCCTACAACTTCATACCCTTCGGCTATGAAGCGATCACTTAGGTGAGAGCCAAGAAATCCGGCCGCTCCAGTAATTAATACACGCATAAATTTATTCTCCGTTGCTAAATGTTATACAACAATTTTTTTGTGTTATGTGTTTGGGTTTGGTTTAAAGAGAGGTTTTTCAAGAACGGTTTTAGTTTTAATAAGCTTAGGCGACACCATACTAACATAAATCAATAACCTACAGCATAGTTAATAAGGAAAATATCGCAGGAAGACTGATCTTAATTTGCGGATGTTTAAAGCGCCATTTACAATCAAAACATGGATTCTGGTGCACACACAGTACATCAACAAACTGAACGGCTCGAAGCTTTATATGATCTTGCCGTTGAACTCTCATCCCAACGGAGCCTCGATTCTGTTCTAAATACTGCTCTCAAACAGTGTCTTCAACTTACAAACTCTCAGTTTGGATTCGTCGGTTTTTCAGACGACGAAGGCAAAATTCTAGAGGTAGTTGCAACCGTTGGTTTTGAGCTTGCACCTGAGTTTTATCAAGAAAATCGGTTTATTCCTCTCCGGCCCAATATCTTTTCCTACGTCATTTTAAACAACAAACCTATCCGTACAGCTGACGCTCGTGTAGATCCTCGTAAAGTAGGTCAACCAACAGATCATCCCCCTGTTCAAACGTTTCTTGGAGTGCCGCTTCGGATTGATGATAAGGCAAATGGGATGATTGGGGTTGCCAACCGGCCGACGCCCTACATGGAAGAGCACGAACAACTGCTTTCCACCTA
>JAHDGV010000473.1 GCA_020631655.1 Chloroflexota bacterium
TAAATCTCCGGCTTTTTTCTTGCCTATGCGTCGAAAATCCAAATCGATGTAGGAGTAATTCCATAGTTACATTATTCCGATAATTTAGATAATTGTTTCTACCATGAGCAAGGTCGCAACTCTCATACATGAAACAGAAAAAATCATTAACGGCCGGTACATCCTCCATGAGCAGATAGGGCAAGGGGGAATGGGGATTGTATACAAGGCAACTGACCGGCTAACGGGCAGTATTGTGGCACTCAAACAAGTTATCGTTGATGAGGCTGCTAACAACGAAAGATTCCGTTTAGCGTTGGCGAAAGAGTTTCAGCTTTTGGCCGGATTACGCCATCCGTACGTTATTAGCGTTTTGGACTATGGCTTTGACGGTGAGAAACAGCCGTTCTTTACGATGACCTATCTGCCGGAAGCACAAAATCTGCTAACCGCTGCACGGGGTGCCAGCTTTGAACGAAAAATCGAGCTTGTGGAACAGCTTTTGCAGGGATTGGTCTATCTGCATCGGCGCGGAATTTTGCATCGCGATATCAAACCGGAAAATGTTGTGGTCGTAGGTGGGACCGTTCGATTACTCGATTTTGGCCTTTCTCAAAATGCGGGTGAAGAGGGTGCTATGGGGGGCTCTGCTCCATACATGGCACCAGAGCTTATTGATGGGGATGAAGCAACTTTTGCGAGTGATCTTTATGCGGTGGGTGTTCTACTTTGTGAGTTGATGGTTGGTTACCATCCATATGGCCCTTTTGATAAAGACTTTTATTCTCGGCTATTTTCTATTGAGCCAAACCTTAGTGACGTTGATTTACGAATCCAGTCGCTATTGGAAAAAATGTTGGCCATAGCACCTAATAAAAGACCATCAAATGCAACGGCCGCTCTTGGCTATCTTGCTGAAGCTTTAGGGAAGCCACCGCAAAAAGAAACAGAAGCGATTCGAGAGAGTTATTTACAGGCTGCGGCTTTTGTCGGCCGAAAATCTGAAATGGAACAGTTGGTTCAGGCTTTAGAGAAAGCCAAAGATGGAGAAAGTAGCTTCTGGCTAATGGGTGGAGAAAGTGGTGTCGGCAAAAGTCGCCTCATTGATGAATTTCGGACGCGGGCCTTGGTAGACGGATGGCAAGTTGTACAAGGGCGAGGGATCTCTAATGGAGAGATGCTTTACTATCTGTGGCGCGAACTTGTACCCCAGTTAGTGATCCAGTGTAACCTGACAGATCTAGAGGCGGGTATTTTAAAAGAGCTTATGCCAAATATCGGCCGTCTTCTGGGCCGTGATATCCCAACACCGCCACCGTTAGAGGGTCCGGCCAATCAGCAACGGCTCACCTTAACCCTGCTGACCGTTTTGCAACGGCAGAGTAAGCCAACTTTATTGATCTTGGAGGATTTGCACTGGCTTCGAGAGAGTCTGTCTATTCTTGAGCAAGTTTCAAGTCAGCTTAGCCGGCTACCAAACTTGATGATATTGGCTACCTACCGTTCAGACGAACGGCCGAATTTACCGGCCGAACTGCCTTCTGGGCATCTGATGCTGGTAGAAAGATTGCACCAAGATGAGGTGACTGAGCTAGTTGGGGCGATGCTGGGTACAAAAGAATACCCGGCCAAACTCAGTACGCTATTGACTCAGGAAACGGAGGGGAACACTTTTTTCATCGTTGAGGTGATGCGGGCGCTTGCGGCCGAGACCGACAACCTGCAAGAAGTTCAACAAATGGTGTTGCCCGATAAGGTGTTAACCAACGGGATGCAGAGCCTTTTGCAACGAAGGATTCAAATGATGAGCGAGGAAGCGCAGGCGATTTTGCAATTGGCGGCCGTGGACGGCCGAGAATTAGACTTGTCCTTACTCAAAACTTTGGCTCCCAAAACAAATCTGTCAAAATGGCTACAAACCGCCCTAGATCACAATATCTTAACTGTACGAGAAACACAGTGGCGCTTCTCGCATGACAAAATTCGTGAGACGATTTTGTTTGATCTGGATCCAACAGATCGGAAGCAGCTCCACGAACAAATCGCTGCCGGTATTGAGCAAATTTATCATAACGACCCGCTCTATTATCCGATTCTTCTTGACCATTGGCACAGGGCAGATTGCTTGGATAAAGAGCTGATTTACTTGCCTATGGTGGTTACTAATTTAATCGAGGATGTTGGTGATTATAACAGAGCCAATGAGCTCACCGTTCGTGGTTTAGACCGATTGGCGGCCGAGAACCCACAACGGCTCCCATTGCTCAGCTTGCATAGCAAAGCCCTTATTCGCTTGGCTGACTTCGATGAAGCCGGCAAGCGGGCGAATGAGGCCAAACGATTGGCACAACAAACGGAAAATCTATCAGCCTTGGCACAAAGTTTTGTTTCTCTGGGAGAAATTTGTTATCGGCAAGGGAACGCTGAAGAGTCCCGGACAAATTATCAGCAAGCCCTATCTGTTCTTGATCAAGCGAAAGACCGGCTTTTAATGTCGGAGTGCCTAGAAGGACTTGGGCAATTAGCCTCTGCTCAAGGGGAGTACGAAGAGGCCTTTCAATATAATCAGCGCAGCCTTGCGATTCGCCAAGAAATTGGCGAAGAACAAGGAATTTTCCACAGTTTAAATAATCTAGGCATTCTGCGTTCACGACAGGAGCGGTATCAAGAGGCTCTTGAATATTATGAGCCTGTGCTAGAGTACAGGCAGTTGAGCGGAGATCAGCGAGGTGTGGGTAGGGGGAACGGCAATCTTGGCATCATAAAAAGTCTTTATTTTGGAGAATATGGGCAAGCGAGTGATCACTTTCACCGCGCGATTGAGATTTTTCAACTTTTAGGTGAGAAGTGGAATCATGCATTTGCACTTAGCTTTCTAGGTTATACGGAGATTCAGTTGGGGAAACCTGATCAAGCGCGACAGTCGTTGATTCAAGCCCTTGAAATAGCACGGAGCATTGATTCCAAGCCACTTGTTCTACATAGTATGGTGAGCTTTGCCACTCTGCATTATCTTCAGGGAGAGTTGGATAGAGCGGCCGAATTGGTGGGGTTAATCCAACCACAACCGGAGGCAAACCAAGATGTTCAGCTACTTTTGATGAGGTTGCTGTCTACTCTAAAACAAGAGATGCCTGAGACCAAGCGAGAAGAAGCTACAAGCCGTGGGGAATTGCTCGACTTAAATACCACTGAACAAGCCTTGTTTGATTATTGGAAAAAAAGTAGTGCCTGAATTGAAACAAATAAAAAGAGGTTGCCTTGATTTCAAAACAACCCCTTACTTGGAGATATTCTAGACGATCTAGAAATTTAACTATTCAACCGTAATCGCAATTTCGTCAATCAGCGTTGTTGCAGCATGGAGCCCATCACCAATTTGCAAACAAAGGGTGTATTCTCCTGGCTCTAGCTCCAGTTCAGTTTCAAGTTGGGCTTTACCGTAGTGGTTATATCCCTCAGTGCCGGGGATGATTTCTCCATCTGTCACGCAATCTTGATTGACCATGATGTGGAAATGGCCGGAATTGTCACGAACTTCACCCGCTTCTTCAATGGTGTAATTGATGGCGTTCATCCGCACGGTAACGGGTGATGATACGGTAGCTCCGTCCTGAGGGGTGACAAAGCGAACAACGGGTGAGTTATCAACCTCTTGGGCGCTATTTCTGTCGCCACCACAGGCGGCTAAAAGCAAAACCCCTACAAGGGTGAGGACAATAAAGGGTAAAGGGAAGCGTTTCATGATTTTCTCCTATCTTTCTGGAAAGCTAATACTCTTCAATATCGCTATCCTAAAAGGAGACCCTAAGGCTTTCCTCAAGCATTTCTAAAGGTTTGCTAAAGGTGGCT
>JAHDGV010000048.1:0-4720 GCA_020631655.1 Chloroflexota bacterium
TCACTGTTTGCGATTTCCATATCGCTATTGTACACTATTGCATCAATTTTCAGATCAGATTGGGAGCAATTTCTGGTCTTTACAAACACAGACGGTCTTGATCAAATAGTCACCCATAAACAACTAATTATGGCAGTTTTTTCAAGCTGATCGCCCAAACACAACATAAACGGAGACCACAATCCTGCAACAGGGTTGTGACATTAAAATGGCAAATAACGGAAGAGATAAAACTCTTGAAAGTACAATCGCAAACATTCACAAACGGTTTGGTGATGATGCGATTATGCGGTTGGGAGATGCGAATCATCTCGATGTAGATGTAATCCCAACCGGTTCTATTTCACTCGACATTGCGTTGGGAGTTGGAGGGGTTCCTAAAGGGCGTATTATTGAAATTTACGGCCCAGAATCTTCAGGAAAAACAACTTTATGTCAACACATTATCGCTGAATCCCAAGCGATTGGCGGTGTATGTGCGTTTATCGACATGGAGCATGCACTAGACCCAAGTTACGCTGAAAAAATCGGTGTCAACGTCGAAGAGCTCTATATTTCACAACCAGACACAGGTGAACAAGCCCTAGAAATCGCTGAAGCGCTGATCCGTTCCGGAACGATTGACGTTCTTGTGGTTGACTCAGTTGCCGCTTTAGTCCCTCGTGCAGAGATCGAAGGGGAAATGGGAGACTCACACGTTGGCTTGCAAGCTCGCTTGATGTCGCAAGCGCTGCGCAAACTGGCCGGTGTGATCAAACAAACCAATACAGTTGTAATTTTTACCAATCAAATCCGCTCAAAAATCGGCGTGATGTTTGGTAGCCCTGAAACAACAAGTGGTGGTAACGCTCTGAAATTCTACGCCTCTGTACGCCTAGATATTCGTCGTATCCAGTCAATCAAAGCTGGTGGCGATGTTGTGGGTAACCGGACGCGTGTCAAAGTGAAAAAGAACAAAGTTGCACCACCATTCACCGAGGCGGAATTCGACATTATGTTTAATGTTGGTATTTCACGGTCAGGTGACGTGTTGGACTTGGGAACAGCCTATGAGATTATTTCAAAACGTGGCGCATTTTTCCGCTATGGCGAGCAGTTGCTGGGCCAAGGGCGTGAAAATGCAAAAAGATACCTCGAAGAAAATGTCGAGATGCTGTATGAGATTGAAAATCTGATACGTGTTGAAGCTGGCTTACCAGCGTTAGAAGTGACAGTCGAGGAGTAACCAAAACGGCCGAAGGAGCGGCACATCAGCCGTTGCTTTGAAGCTTTGGTACATTTCAACAAGTTCAACCTTGTTGAATCCCATGCCATCTGGCAAACAAACACATCTGGAAATCTACCCCACCCTCCCGGTGGATATTGACCAATTAATCTATTTGATTGGGAATCGCCTAATCAACTTACTTAGTTAGGCAAACGTAGGCCATAAGAAAACCAAACAGGTTGTTTTGAACCAAATCATCAATCTGTTTGGAGCAATATTCAAGCTCTGATTTTCCCGTCATTTACAGACGGTTAGTTTTGCTAAATTTATTTTTTGTGGCGGTTGATTCAGTTAAATTCTGTGTTTTTTGCCGTGGCGCGTTGGTGTCACGGCTTTTTGTTTTATGGCCACTATTACAGACATAACGGGTCAGAAACGGCGAAAAGATCGGGTCAATATTTTTTTGGACGGCGATTATGCATTTAGTCTTTCGATTCTGAATGCGGCTTGGCTAAAAGTGGGCCAAGAGCTGTCGGCCGAAAAGATTGCAACCCTGTTGCGTGAAGAAGAATATGAACGGGGCAAAGAAATTGCTCTCCGTTTAATTACCAATCGGCCAAGAAGCACCAAAGAGGTGCAGAATCGGATGCGGGAAAAGGGAATCGAAGAAGAGACCCAAGAGCGCGTCGTCGGCCGATTAACTGAACTTGAATTATTAGATGATACGGCATTTGCCCGCTACTGGATCGACCAGCGAGCAAGATTTAAGCCACGGGGCATCCCTTTGCTCCGACAGGAACTAAGACAGAAAGGGGTCGATCAGCAGATTATTGATGATCTGCTTAATGAACTTGATAACACAAACGCCGCCATGCAGGCCGGAGAAAAGAAGGCAAGATCCTTGATGCGTTACGAAGAAGAAGATTTTCGGAAAAAGCTATCCGGATATCTTCAGCGACGAGGATTTAACTATGGCGAAATCAGAGAAGTAGTTGATGAGCTTTGGCGGCGTAGGTCAGAACCAGATGAAGGAGACAAATAAATGATACTAGCACAAGGTGGACCGGGTCCAGTTTGGCTGTTTGTAATCATTGGGGTTGTAATTGGTCTCATTGTAGCATTTGCGGTTGCGACAATTTTTTACCGCACTTCCCTAAAACCCAATGATGAAAAAATGATGCAGCAAGCGCGTGACGACGCGAATCGGCTTCGGCAAGAAGCGGAGAAAGAGTCTGCAAACATTCTGAATCAAGCCAAGACTGAGACGCGCCAAAACAGACAAGAAGCCGAAAAAGCGATTGAAAGACGGTATCGGGATATTGCCAAAACCGAGGAACGCTTAGATCGGCGCCAATCGATTTTGGATGAACAGACGCAGAAAATCGAATCTAGAGATCAGAACTTAAACAAGCGTCAGAGCCGATTAGACAAGTTGCAAAATGATGCTGAGAAACTACACGAGAGTAGACAGGCGGAGCTTGAAAAAGTTGCGGCGATGTCAAAAGATGATGCACGCGCTGAGCTACTCAAATCTGTAGAAGATGATGTGCGCCAGGATATGGCTCGGCTGATGCGTGAGATCGAAGAACGGTCTCGCGATGAAGCGGAAGAGAAAGCGCGCAAATACATTGCAGAGGCGATGCAACGTGTCGCTACGGACCAAGTTTCTGAGAACACGATTGCGGTGGTTCCATTGCCGGGGGACGAGATGAAAGGTCGCATTATCGGCCGGAATGGACGCAACATTCGCTCGTTTGAACAGGCGGCCGGTGTTGACGTTATCGTCGATGACACCCCTGAGGCTGTAACCGTTTCGAGCTTTGACCCGGTACGGCGTGAAGTAGCGCGGCGGGCGTTGAGCAAATTGGTCAACGACGGCCGCATCCATCCAGCCCGTATCGAAAAACTGATTTCAGATGCGCAAAAAGATGTGAACCGCGACATTCGCAAAGCGGGTGAAGAGGCGGCGTTCCAAGCCAACGTTCACGGCCTGCATCCTGAAATTGTGAAAATGATGGGTCGACTCAAATATCGGACGTCATACGGTCAAAACCAGTTGGGCCATTCGGTAGAAGCCAGCGCGATTGCAGCCATTTTGGCGGCCGAGCTGGGTGCTAATGTTGAGCGGTCAAAAATTGGTGCCTTTTTGCACGACATCGGTAAAGCGATGGACCACGAGCAAGAAGGGACACACGCACAAATCGGGGCTGACTTTATTAAGCGCTTCAAAGTCCACAAACAAGTTGTGAATGCGGTTGCATCCCATCACCATGAAGTTGAGCAAGAATCAGTTGAAGCGATTATCGTTGAAATCGCCGACGCGATTTCGGGTGCTCGGCCGGGTGCCCGCCGCGAAAGCACAGAAAACTACATCAAACGGATCAGAACGCTGGAAGAAATTGCCACGACGTTCGACGGCGTTGAAGGGGCATACGCTCTGCAAGCCGGCCGTGAGATTCGGGTTTTGGTTAAGCCGGGCACGATCGATGATTTAGGCTCGATTCGTCTGTCACGTGATATCGCCAAGACAATCGAAGACAGCATGCAGTATCCGGGCCAAATTCAGGTCACAGTTATCCGTGAAACTAGGTCTGTAGATTTTGCGAAATAAGTAACGTGATGCGTATTGCGTAGACTAATTTACGCAATACGCATCACGTTTTACCCACGCACTTCCCCTCTTTCCTATCTTTATAAATACCATCATTTTGGATAACGGATCGTGACGGGTCTCCCTATCGCTATCCAATATCCCTATCAAAAAACAAACATGCGTAAACCAATTATTGCTGGAAACTGGAAAATGAATATGACGGCCGCCGCCGCGGTTGAATTTGTAAACGGAATTAAAAACGATCTCGATCAGATCGATGGCGTAGATGTCGCATTTTGCCCAACGGCCATTGTAATCCCGGCCGTGGCTGAGGCACTGTCTGGGACCAGTGTCGGTGTGGGCGCCCAAAATATGCATTGGGAAGCCAAAGGTGCGTTCACGGGTGAATTGGCGGCCGACATGTTGACCCCATACTGCTCTTACGTCATTTTGGGCCACTCTGAAAGACGTGAGTATTTTGGCGAAACAGATGAAGGGGTAAACAAAAAGGCGAAGGCGGCTTTGGCGGCCGGGCTAACCCCCATCATTTGCTGTGGCGAAAGCCTTGAGCAAAATGAAGCTGGAGAAACGGTTTCGTTTGTGGGCGGGCAAATTCGTGGCGCATTAGACGGCATTTCGGCCGCAGATGTTGCTGGCCTCGTGATCGCCTATGAGCCGATTTGGGCGATTGGCACCGGCCGCGTAGCTGAGCCAGCCGACATTGACCAAATCATCGGAGATGCGATTCGTGGTGTCGTAGCCGAGCTGTATGACCAAGCCACGGCCGATCAAGTACGCATTCAGTATGGCGGTAGCGTAAAACCGGAAAACTGCGCCGGAATCATGGCGATGGAAAATGTGGATGGCGCGCTTGTAGGCGGAGCCAGCCTAAAACCAACATTTGTAGATTTGGTTAAAAA
>JAHDGV010000048.1:4820-7597 GCA_020631655.1 Chloroflexota bacterium
GCGCGCTTGTAGGCGGAGCCAGCCTAAAACCAACATTTGTAGATTTGGTTAAAAATGCGATTTAATGCTTTGTAAAGTAAATGTTGTTAGTTTCCTTGGGGTGCGATCTCGACTTCGACAAGCTCAGTCTACCCTTTAACGACAGTGGCGGAGCCCTGAGCTTGTCGAAGGGTGATCTCGCATTAAACTGCCAACCTTAACTTATGTACTTTACAGAGTAATTAATCCGTAAAGACCTAATTAACTTAAAAAAGACCTCATGAGCAAATAAGTTCATGAGGTCTTTTAGGTTATGGGAAAATTCATCCAAATTTTGGTACGATAATCCCATAAGCTTGCAATTAGAGAAAGTCTGAAGACAAGAAAGAAAACGTATAATATCTGGGTCAGTTCCCCTATAAATCAGATAATCTAGTTGATTTATGAGCAACATCGGCCGAAATTCGGTCTTTGCTGGAACATTTGGCATTCACAGATCAAACCATTACGACGATGCCTTGAAGCATGAGGCACGCAAAACTTTATGAATTTAGCAAATATACTTTGGGCAATTGGTGGCTTTATTTTGGTTCTGACCCCGATTGTGTTAATTCACGAGCTGGGCCATTTCATTGCTGCAAAAGCAAGTGGGATCAAGGTTCTGCAATTTGGGATCGGATTCCCTCCGGTTGCGGCCAAACTGTTTGAACGGAACGGCACTGAATATGTCATCGGCTGGATTCCGCTGGGTGGTTTTGTACGCCCGGCCGGTGAAGATGATCCGACTATTGAAGGTGGGTTAGCCGCAAGTTCAAAACGTGCTCGCTTGGTCACATTGGCGGCCGGGTCTGTCTTCAATTTTATTTTCACCATCTTGGTTTTTGGCCTACTGTTTGCACTGCCACGTGCGGTGATGCAGGTCGAAATCAACGAAATTGCCCCAAACTCACCAGCTGAAGCGGCCGGGCTCCAAAATGGGGACATTTTGGTTGAGATCAACGATCAGCCGGTAGGCGAGACCTACGCCGTCTTGGTAGAAGAAATTCGCAATGCGGCCGGTGGCGAAGTCAGCCTTTTGATCAACCGAGGCGGTTCAGAACAGACTCTAATGGCTAGCCCTCGCTTGCCAGAAGAGACTCCTGAGGGTGAAGGCTCATTGGGGATTCGGATGGGGCAAATCGAGACGGATGAGATGACCCGGATGGGGATTCTGCCAGCCTTAGGCACCGGTGCATTTACAAGCTATCAGCTTGTGAACGAGATGGTTATGCTACCTGTACGGTATTTCCGGAATCAAGTAGACAGCTCTGAAGTGCGCATGGTTAGCGTGGTCGGCATCAGCCAGATTGCTGGTGAAGCAGCTAGATCATCTGTCGAGCAAAATCGTCTGCAAGACATTTTGTGGGTGATGGGTGCAATCAGCCTGGCTCTGGGTGTAACAAACTTGTTGCCACTGCCAGCCTTGGACGGCGGCCGGATTTTGTTTGTCATCATCGAAGCGATCCGCGGCCGACGTATTGAACCAGAACGAGAAGGATTGGTTCATGCGGTTGGCATGATGCTTCTATTAGGTTTGATGGTTGTTTTGATCATCCAAGACATTGTTAACCCCATTCAGCTACCATCTTAAATTGGTAAATCACACCTTATAGTCAGATACGGTTAGTCGGATCGGCAAAAAGGTTTTCAAATTGAAATTGGAATACAATTCACAGTTGATCTACCATTTTATAGATCAGCTGTGAATTTTTTATTTTAGGGGGCACACGAAGTTACTATGGAATTTGAGCAGGAAAACGACGAATTAGAGGATGCAAAAGCACCCGATTACTCAACAATTTTAAAAGACTTGGCCGATCCGGAAAAAGAGCTTTCCGTCTCGACCTATTACCTTTTGAGCGACATGCCGCTTGAGCATTTTGAAGAGCTAAAGGCTCTGTGGCCAAAATTAGACAGTCAACGACGCGATGTTTTAGCACGAAATATGGCTGATATTTCTGAAAACAATTTTCAGGTTGATTACAGTCCGATCGCCACGCAACTTTTAAATGATGAAAGCGAAAATGTCCGACTAGCTGCGCTGGACATGCTTTGGGATTCAGACAGGGTCAGTTTGATTCAACCTATTATTAAGATGATGCAAAATGACACAGCGACGAAAGTGCGGGCAGGCGCGGCCGCATCGCTGGGCCATTATTTGCTCATGGCACAATGGGGTGAGATGAATTTGGACATTGAAGAGCCGATTTCAGAAGCGCTCATCGCCCAAATCACGAATCCACTTACCCCCCTACCGGTACGCCGAGCATCGCTAGAATCGGTCTCTTCTATCTCGTTGCCGGAGATTCAAACTTACATTCGGGATGCTTACGAAAGTGGCGTACCTGAAATGGAAATCAGTGCGGTCTTTTCAATGGGTCGCTCGGCCGATTCGATGTGGGTTCCCATCATTCAAAATGAGCTGGAAAACCCGGACAACGAAATGCGTAGCGAGGCGGCCAAAGCGGCCGGCATTATCGGTGACAGCTCGCTGGCCGATCAGTTGGCGGAACTAGCGCTAGATGATGACGACCTAGAAGTGCGCTTGGCAGCCGTGACCTCGCTTGGTCTGATCGGTAACGCAGTTGCAACGGATACCCTCTCGCGCATGGCGGAAGAAGAGGAAGATGAGGCGCTGTTAGATGCGATTGAAGACGCACTCGAAGAAATGGCGATGATCGGGCTTGATCTCGACCTTTCGATTATCGATTGGAACGAAGATGAGGAAGACGACGGTCCATTAAATTTTGAGGACTAGA
>JAHDGV010000048.1:7697-9475 GCA_020631655.1 Chloroflexota bacterium
TTATCTTGGACATCGGCCCATATCACAATCATTTGCCTAATTGGGTGGATGATTGTTGCTATTTTACCGGCTGATGCCCAAGATAATCAGGTTTGCTCAGGCTTTGATGCAGCAGAAAAGCTACGTGTCTATCATGAAGTCGATTTTGCAGAGGTGGCCACCTTCCATGTCTGTTTGCTGAATGATCCACAATTAGTGGAAGCGTCAATTGAGATTGAAGTTTTTGATCGTGTAGAGCCGATCTCAAAAATTATTCCAGCCAATGAACAGGCTCAGCTGGGTGACCTGATTAATTTTAACTTCCCACTCGACTTGGCGTCTGAGTTGGTCCCGCCGTTTACGCTTGTCAACTACACTTGGACGCTTCATTTTGCAGATGAGCCTCAGAAAACACTGGCGACTGAATCATTTTTTTATACGGATGATAGCGTGGCGTGGGAAAACACATCGTCTGAAGATGGGTTGATTCAAATTTACAGCGAGCCGTCTGACAGTGAAATTGCCCTGCAAGCGATTGAGATTTTGGAGGAAAGCCGGCCGGAGATTCTAAGCTACTTGCCCATCGGGACCGATATCACCGAGCCAGTTGAAGTGTATCTTTATCCAAGTGCCGAGCTATTTTTAACCACACTGCGTTTAACCGGATTAGACTGGATCGTTGGTAAAGCGACTCCTGAAATTGGGGTGATGATGGTGCCGATTAGCAACCGGGAGCAGGTGACGCAAGATCTAAAGCAACGACTACCTCATGAGCTGGCCCACCTGTTGCTGTATCGCGCGGCAGGCGATTCGTATGAACGGTTCCCTGCGTGGATGGATGAAGGCTTTGCGACCCAATTTGAAAAGCCGATCAATGCCAACTACGCTCAATCGCTAGCAACTGTAAATAATTCAACGCAGCTAATCCCGTTTCGGGAGATGTGTGTTAACCTCCCTGTCCAACCGCCGGAAATGTCTCTGCGTGGGTACGCGCAAAGCCATGCGGTGGTGGGGCAATTATTAAAACAAGAGCTAAACGATAAAGGGCAAAACCCGATTGAGGCGGTGTTAGAACAAACGCTGGCCGGTGAATCGTGTTTGGATGCTATCGAAAAAGGGCTTGAGAAAACGCCCGAGCAGTTGGCAGAGGATTGGATTAATCAAAATCAGCCCCAGTTTCCTGACCCGCGATCACCCGTTTGGATTGCGATCGGCGTATTGGCTGTCTTGTTCTTAATTATCATACTTGTTTTGTGGAGCCGTACAGATAACACACGCACGCTTGGAGATTTCAACCGATAGATGGGTACAAATAGCAAAAAAATTACAGTTATTGGTGGTGGGTTAGCTGGCACAGAGGCGGCTTGGCAAATTGCAAGATTAGGTGTTGAAGTTGATCTGTATGAAATGCGGCCGGAGCGCAAAACGGAAGCCCACGTCACCGATCATCTTTCAGAATTGGTCTGTAGCAACTCTCTAGGCTCGACTATTTTGCATAAGGCTCCCGGCCTGCTAAAGGCTGAAATGCGGGGATTAGGCTCACTCATCATCGAGTGTGCCAATCAAACGGCCGTCCCTGCTGGCTCATCGCTAGCGGTGGATCGTGATGGGTTTGCAGAGCTTGTAACGCAAAAGATCGAAGACAACCCAAAGATCAACTTAATCCGACAAGAGTTGAAAACAATCCCAGACGGGCCGTGCATCATTGCATCTGGGCCGCTCACATCACCTGATCTGTCGGCCGATATTGGCCGTTTAACCGGCCGGGACTATCTCTACTTCTACGACGCGCTTAGCCC
>JAHDGV010000048.1:9575-17345 GCA_020631655.1 Chloroflexota bacterium
AAGAGGAATATGATCGCTTTCTTGATGCACTAAACGCATCTGAGCGAATTCAGCTACGCAGTTTTGAAGAGGAAGATGCCAAGTTTTTTGAGGGGTGTATGCCGGTTGAGGTGATTGCTGAGCGCGGCCGAGATTCGCTCCGGTACGGCCCGATGCGGCCGGTGGGGCTAATTGACCCCCGCACGGACAAACGGCCGTTTGCGGTGGTTCAGCTACGCCAAGACAACGTAGCGGGAACGCTGTTTAACTTGGTTGGGTTCCAAACAAATCTAAAGTGGGGTCAGCAAGAAAAAGTTCTGCAACTTATTCCCGGTCTTGAAACGGCCGAATTTGTCCGATTTGGGCAGATGCATCGGAACACCTACATTAATTCCCCCGAGCTATTGCATCCAACCATGCAGTACCGCGGCCGGGCCGACCTGTTTTTTGCCGGGCAAATTACCGGGGTTGAAGGATACTCGGGTAATGCGGCAACCGGGTTGCTGGCAGGGATAAATGCCGCCCGGATGACCTTAGGCCAGCATCCTCTCATCTTGCCAACAAAAACGATGATGGGCGCACTGGCACATTACGTGACCCACGCAGAAGCCAAGACGTTCCAGCCGATGAAGGCGAATTTTGGATTGTTTACACCCCCAGAGGGGAAAATGGGTAAAAAAGATCGCTATATTTACTATGCGGACAAATCTTTAACAGCGTTAAGGCGATTTGCCCGCAGTCGTAATTTAGCTTGGGATCGTGAAGCCGCTGAGTTAGCGACTACGGCCTAGGCAGGCTCTAGCCCCGGTTCAATTTTACGCAAAAGCACCGCCGGATTTCCTACATAGAATCCTGGTTCAGTAATATTTTTCGTTACAACAGCCCCTGCCCCAACAACGACGTTGTCGCATATATCTACGGGCAAAATTGTGGCGTTACTGCCAATTGACACATTGTTGCCGATATTTGTTTTTCTCCAATATTTTGGGTCTTTATTTGGTCTGCCAAACTCAAATAAATCGTTGATAAACATCACCCCATGGCCAATAAAGCAATCCGCCCCAATGGTGACTAGTTCGCATACAAAAGTGTGGGATTGAATCCTAGTCCGATCGCCAATAACGACATCGTTCTGGATTTCTACAAACGGACCCACAAAACAGTCCTCGCCCAAAGTACAACCGTACATATTTAATGGCTCAACTACAGTCAAGTTTTCGCCATGCGTTACATCCTTTAATTTGGCTGTAAACTTTCTTATTTCTGACATCATATTCTCCTGTTGGAAGTATTTTTATTGTGTGACTCAAACCGTTAGGTTATCGTCGGTGCTAAAACTATGGTGAAGGCCCAACAAGAATTAAGTTTTACAAGTGCGTAGTCGTGAAAGGTTAAGTTTGGTGATAGTTTATAATTACCAACTTGATGTTTCTAAGCTTAAACTAATAATGAAAAATCTTCTACCTCTTAAACACACATTACGCGTTTACTATGATAGATGTTCAAACTTTTGTACAAAGCTGCGAACTTATCAATCTTTATGGTTATCTCATATATTTCTATCGGTTTAGCAATCATTTTAGCCTTTTATGCGCTTAGTAAGATGACGAAAAGGTCCCTACATGAAAAAAGTCCCTATTCGATCCAATTAAATCGACTAGGGACTTTTTAGTTTGCCATGGTCAATGCCATGCAACCATCAATGATTTTGATTGAATGCTATTGGTTAATGACGGTTAAAATCGCATCGTCAAACACTTGCTTTGGTTGAGAGCCTAGTAAATATCCAACCCCAACAAATTCAAAGATCGGTTGCCCCGTGATTCCTTTGTCACGACGAATTTGATCTAAATTTTGGATACGGGCAATCGCCTCGTCGCTACCAAAACAGGTTTGGAATTCGTCTAGGTCAAGACCCGTTTGTTCAGCGATGCTCAAGTATAAGTCAAGCGTTCCGCTGTATAGGGCTGACAGGTTTTCGAACAAAATGTCGTGTGCTGTCCAAGCTAGGGCGGGATCTTGTTGCCCGGCACATTCCATTACAAGTGTGGCGTTGAAGCTACCTTGGCCGTGGTTAATTACCGGCCAAAAAACATACTGAACTTGACCGGTTTCAACATAATCGGCCCAGAGTTCTTTCTCTACTCCCTGCACGTGGGAGCGGCAGTTCGGTCACAAAAAGTCGGAGTGATCAATAAGAACAATCTCCGCGTCTGGTGAGCCGTAGTAAAAAGCCCCTTCTTCTGTCCGGCCGAATTGTACCGGCGCGGCTTCAGCCATCGCGGCATCATCTGGCTGATCTTCTTCAACCACTTCTTCCGCTTCTGCCTCAGCCTCTGCTACTTCTTCTGGCGCCTCAGTCGGTTCTTCAACAACCGGCGTATCTGTTGGTGCGCTTGTTGGTGTAGCGGGCTCTTCGGCTACAGGAGCCGATGTGGGTGCTTCTTCAACTACTGCAACTTGTTCAACCTGTTCTTGCTCTACGGCCGCCTCTTCTTGCGGACTGTCGGCCGTTTGTGGTGAACAAGCTACAACAGCGAAAAGCGCAAACGCCATCACGACGATAGCAATCATTTTTCTTGTCATATCTTATCCTCTTAAAGACTTTAAAAGTTGTGCTTCTAACTTGTGCTAGACGGCAATCTCTGCAACCTTCTTACCTTGTCTAGCATTTAATTATCTCGCCTTAAAAATTAGCGGGTTAGCAACGGGATAAGTTTATTACTTAATTCGGCCGATTCTGATCGTGTAATAAATAGTTCATCTGCCAAAATGACTAAACACTGTTGATCGGTTTGGTTTTGCCAACAGGTGATATTTTCACCACCTCCATCATAGGTTTCATTCCCCAAAAGGATTTCGGCCCACTTCGTGTACGCCTCAGCAAATTCAGCTTGATCTGCCGGTGTGTCCCACACCATTTTCATCACCATCACCCGCTCATCTGTTGAAGTGTTGTAGAAAACGCCATACCGATCACCGCCCCAGCCAAGTGCGGCCGGGTTCACTTCATCTTCTGTTAGAGCCAGACTGAGGTATTCGATCACGTTAAACTCTCCAAACACATCTTCCGCCACCTGCTCCCAGCCAGCGCCTAATTCTGCCAAGATCGCTTCAGCTGGCAGTTCTACAACTTGTGGCTGATCACCGGCCAAATAACGATCAATGTGCAAAATTTGCTCAGTTGAGGCGGGTGGATTTTGCCAAATTAGATTAATCGCTTCAAAACCACCCTGCTCAAAAAAGCCAAGCAAAAATTCTTGCCCCCGAACGTACGGAAAAGCCAATTGGTTGGCCACAAAATTGGGAGCCGGAATCGCTTCGGGCAGGGACAAAATCGGGTTGCTAACGGCCGCCTGTTCCCCGGTTAAATAACCTTGGCGTTGATAAGCCAGCTCCAACAGAGTGGCCTCCCCTTCGGCCAGCGCCCTAAGCGCCAAAGTTGCATCAGCATCTAGCACTCCGCTTTGAATATCGGCCAGCGTAAAATGCTGATCCTGAAGTGCATGCATGTATTCATGAGCATGGGTTAGCTTTTCTTCTTCATCCAGCACGTTATCATCACTGATGACAAACAAAGAATCAGTCTCTTCATCGTAATAACCGAGTACAACAAATCCATACAGCTCAACCAGCGATTCATACAGCGGATAATCACGAGGCATGTAGTCAAAAGAACTAAGGACCAGAACGTCTAAATCAGCCTGTTCACGGGTAAATTCACCCAGCAAATCGGTTCCGATATTTTCTTGCAGATTGTTCCGATCAATTACATTTACATTCAGGGCATCTTTTTGATCGAGCCCGCGCAACTCTTGAACATTCTTTTCGATCAGTCGTAGCTGGGTGTCGAGCAACACTTCAGCATCATCAGTTTCAATCACTTCGATTTGCAAGATGACAGGATCACTGGTCCGGCCGCGAATGGTTGAGGCGATCGCTTTGATTTCGTAGGCCCCTGCCTCGAGTGGGGTCCACTCAGACACCGCGATATCCATGCGGGGGTCAAACGGATCTTGCGCCAGCAATAGCTCATCATTGACTAGAATATTGAGCGATGCAATCCCTAGCGGATGGCTGGCGGAGGCGATGATTTCAACCGGCTCTCCCACAATTTTGATCGGTTCTGGCTCTCCCAAGCGGATACGTATCTGAGGTGGGGCGTCTTCATCGGCCGCCAAAGTTGGTGCTGGCGTCGCAGTTGGCCCAGAGCCTAATGCGGTTTGGGTTTGCACCAGTGGCGCAACATCGGTTGCGGCCGAGCGTAAAGCAGATAGTTCAGCTTCGGCCGCGGCCAACGCTTCATCGTTGCTATCCAGCGTGTCACGTTGCTCAGAAAAAACTTGCACCAGTGTTGCCTGACCGTCCGCAATCTCAGTCTCTTTTAAATTTAGTTGCGATTCTAGATCACGCTGACCTATCATTAACCAAGTGGTCGCCCCACCTAGCGCAATCAGCGCCCCCACCAAAACCACGATTAAACTATTTCTTTTCATAGATAATTTTGATCAATTTAAGAATTTTTGGAGCCGACAGGATAACATAAACCGGAACAGCCCAAAGTAATCCGGTAAAGGTCTAATAATCGGTTAGCCATCTGAATAAACCATATGAAACCAACAAAAACCTTTTCAATCCCCATCTTCGGCATGTTGTGCATGCTGTTTGCGATTTTAGCCTGCAATCTGACCCCGCCATCCCGGGATCAAATTCAAGGTGGGATTGCAACTGCCCAAGCGGCCGGTGAACGTGTAAGCGACTTGGCAACAAACGCAGCCCCGACCTTGCAGGCGTTACAGACTCAGGGGTCAAATTTCGCAACCAATGCCGCCCCTACGTTAGCAGCCGCCAGAGAGCAGGCGATTGATTTTGCCACCAACGCCGCGCCGACCATTTCAGCGGTGCAAACCCAAGCCGTTATCTTTGCCACAGAGGCGGCTCCCACGGTGGAAGCAGGGATTGAGCTGGCTAAAACGGCCGTGGTTGATACCCAAGAGCGGGCTGACCAAGCCAAAGCCACGTTAGATGCGGCCGGAATCGACGGCCGATATCTGTGGACCAAAGTCCAATCTGCCAAACCAGACGCAACCGGTCTCATGCTGATCACGTTTACAGAAACTGAGCTAAATTTAGCCTTGAACGCCCATTTATTGGTCAAAAAGCAAGAAGGCGAACTCCCTCCGATGGAGAACATCGTGCTTCGCTTAGATGATGGGCAAATGTTTTTGCAGGGACGGATCGAAAACCCGATTTCGGCCGATATTACGCTCCAAGTGCAACCGTATGTCCAAAATGGAGATTTGGCCGTGAATATCGTGGGTGCGGATGCAAACGGGTATGCGCTTCCTCCGTTTGCCATGAACCAACTCACCAACATGATCAACAGCACTGTGGTTGATGCGATTAACGGCTTCCCCTTCCCCGCCACTCTAGAAAATATTTTTATCGGAAGTGATTCGATTACCTTTGCCGTCCGTAGATCTTAACGGCCTTATTGCACACAATCTGACCTAGTTCAATTAAAATTGATCCAGAATCAGCAACTGTAGCCTAAGCGATTGCAATCGATGCAAGCTTGGGTCAATAATGCGATTTATCGCCCTGACTTTAGATGCTATCTGTAGTACCTTTTGAGCATATGCCTATTTCCAAGTCAGCCTAAAATCAACGTAGACCTTAATTGCTACGCCTCTCATTATCATCAAACCTATTTCAAACTAATCATTATGAGCTTTTTTAAACAATTTAATTCCACCGTCTATCAATCATTGGTTAACTGCGAAGCGACAGATGCCAATCAAAACATCCTTGATTCGGGTGACGCAATGGATGCATGGTGCCGCCGGACTGAAAAACTAAAGCAAGACAACGCAACGATGTACTTCATTGGCAATGGGGCTAGTTCACAAATGGCGGGCCACATGTCGGCCGATGCCGCTAAAAATGGGCAAATTCGGGCACAAGCGTTTCATGAAACATCACTGATGACGGCCGTGAGCAACGACACATCCTACGAAAATGTTTTTGCGTTCCCCCTGCGCCGCTTTGCAGACCCCGGTGATGTGCTGATTACGATAAGCTCGTCTGGAAATTCGCCCAATATCATGAAAGCGATTGAAGTGGCTCAAGAAATCGGATTAGACATCATCACCCTTTCTGGCAAAGGGGCTGACAATAAATCACGTACCAAAGGGATGCTTAATTTCTACGTTCCTTCAAATTCGTATGGGATTGTTGAGTGCGCACATCAGGTGCTTTTGCATAGTTGGCTCGACCAATATATGGAAGAAAACGGGCTGGAGATCTAGTTCGCGTTGGTTACGCGCTTTCTCGTTTAAACAGATTCACAACTTGGGGGCCTACAACCGTCCTTGCAACCAATCCCATAAATTCTGAGTTTTTAGCAAAGCTTTTATCGATGCCGACCGCTTTCATGAACAGCTTGCGGGCCTGAGTATTATCTTTGCCTGCATAGGCAAGCTTGCCAAGGTTAAAGTAGGCCCGGCCGCGCGCCTGTCTTTGCTGTGCGTCGTTTAGCCCTAGCTTGTCGGATGCAAACAACCGATCAATAAACGTTTCTAAAACCGCCTGCTTTTCAGCCAAGTTCAACTGACTTAAATCCCCACGATCCCCTTTTGGCTGTGATCCAACGGCCAATTCGTAAAACAGCCTGTCCCGCTCGATCATTGTCCGGTTACAGACAACGGCTTGTTCAAGCATCTGGTAGGCTTTTTCGTTTTGATCCGCCTGCATGTATTCAATTACAGATGTGAAATAGGCATTGCCATAAATCCAGCCGATATCATCGGTAAATTCAGGATGGGGCTTTTCGAAGGTGCCAAAGCGATTTTTCATCACCGCAAAGCGATTGTCGCTCATTTTTACCGGATCAGACGACATGCTGTTGGGCAAGGCACGATGGCGGATCAGCACGTCGGTAATGCCGGTCACGCGGTGTTTGGCCAGAATACGTAGCCACACGTCCCAATCTTCTAATGCTCTGAGTGATTCGTCGTACGGCCCGGCCGTCTCAAAACAGGTGCGCCGCATAATCACACATTCAGGCACCCAATAATTCGCTCCCCAAAAGGTTTTATAAAGCACATCGTCTGCAAAAACACGATTTTCAACCTGTGACATCGGCTCGCCTTCATCTGTAAAAAAGCGATAGCCACAGTACACCCCGTCAACGGCTCGACGAGCTTTCAGCACACCCACCAGCCGCTTCATAAAGCCAGGCTCGTACATGTCATCCGCATCTAGCAGAGCGATAAACTCTCCTTCTGAGTGGCGGATACCGGTGTTACGCGCAGCTGAGAGTCCCGCGTTTTCTTTGTAGATGTAGTTGATTTTGTCCCCATACCGAGCGGCGACCTCGCGACTATTGTCGGTAGACCCATCATCGATGACGATAATTTCGTAATTGGTATAGGTTTGGGCCAAGATGCTGTCAATCGCATCGCCCAAGTACCGGCCGTGGTTGTAATTGGGGATGATGACGCTAACCATTCCGGCAATAAACTCTTCTCCGGTTATCCAATTGTCGTGTTGTTCTGAATTCATACGATCGTGAGGGGGTGTGATGATGGGAGAAATATGTTTCTCCGAGCTTGAATGTTACCCGAAAAAGTATAAATGAGCGGACACGGATCAAGCAATAGGCCGCAAGCATAAAAGCACTAAGATTTTATATTGATAGGAGCCACAGGAAGATACCAGTCAGGTTTTGAAAACCAGACTGGTCTTAGTTGATTTTAGACCAGATAGACATGACGCGCTGATAGGCCTGAA